>URMO01000004.1 GCA_900549085.1 uncultured Collinsella sp.
AGCCCGTCAGAGCGAGCAAGGTGCCTTGAAACGAGGCGGCATTGACCTTCTGGTCATGCCGCCGAAGTTGAAAGGCAAATTGCCGCCCTGGCGGGCTTGCAGCGTCAAGTGGTTACGGCGTTTGGTAAAACGCCGTAACTAAAACCCGTGGCGCTCCAGGAAGCGGAAGGCTAGGCGGATCCAGGGACGGACCGCCACCTGCTTGTCCTCGTTGTCGACCGCGGTGTTGGCGTTGCCGAGCGAAAGGCCGTGACCACCCTGGTCGAAGACGTGCATCTCGCATGCAACGCCCTCCTCGGCCATGCGCTGCGCAAACGGGTAGACCTGCGCGATCGGCGCCGTCTTGTCGTCGGACACGCCCCACACAAAGGTCGGTGGCATCTGACGCGAAACATGCGTGGTGGGGCAGATGTCGGCCAGATGCTCGTCAGTTGCCTCGCCGCCCGTCACCATCGACAGGTAGTCGTTGAGCAAATCGCGCCCCGTCTTGCCGCCCGTCTTGGGCACACGCAAGTCAATGCGCGGATCGCGCGTCTGCATGTCGCGCACATAGGCAAAGTCGAGCAATGGATAGCCCAGCACCACGGCATCGGGACGAATGTCGTCCGGACGCGCCCCGGCAAGTGCCGCAAAGGGGCCGGTCTTCCACTGTGTTGCCAGCGAGGCGCAAATCATGCCGCCAGCAGAAAAGCCCACGACGCACACGCGCTTAGGATCGACATGCCACTCGTCGGCGTTGGCGCGCACCGTGGCGACCATCTTGGCAAGATCTGCCTGGGGGTGCGGAAAGCTCACGTCACCCGTAGAACTCGTGACATAGTTGAGCACAAAGGCCTGGTAACCGTGATCCAAAAACGCAAACGCCACAGGATCCTGCTCATGCGGAGCGATATGCGTAAACGCACCTCCGCCACAGATAATCACCGCGGGGCGGCGGCCATTCGGTTTATCGGGCAACGGCTCGGCACCCAAATACGTAAACGTCGCCGGATAATCCTCGGTCGGCTCCTCGCCCCACAGCGCATGGTTCTCGACAATCATATGTGCTCCCTTCGCGCAAATTATGCGCCCTTGTTTTTCGCCTTCAAGCGTACCCCACTTGAACCCGTGGCGCAGAAACACTCCGGCAATAAGTTTCCCTTCAACTGATATATCACATAATCCCAGTTCAGAGGTATCGTTGAGCAGCGTAGAATAGGGGCGTTGACCAAGCCGCGAAACACATGTGAAACGTTTCCGGCAAACCAAACGCGCGATATGCGCCTATTTAAGTTGGAGGCAACTATGGGTCTGCTCGATTCGCTTAAGTCCACCTTCACCTCGACCGGCGAGGCGTCCGTTCCGCCCGCAGCAAGCTTCGCTACCCGCGAAGGCGTCATCTATGCCCCCGTCAACGGCGTGCTCGTCAACCTGAACGAGGTCCCCGACGAGACGATCGCCTCGGGCATGCTTGGCCAGGGCTACGGCATCGAGCCCATTACCGGCACCATCTATGCGCCCGCCAACGGCCGCATCGGCGCCACCACCGTCACCAACCACTCCATCGGCATGATCACCGAGGACGGCCTGCGCGTGTTCATCCATGTTGGCCTGGGCACCGTGGAAATGAACGGCAAGGGTTTTGCCCGCTTTGTCGAGATGGGCGATGTGGTCAAGGCCGGCCAGCCGCTCATCAGCTTCGACCGCGACGCCATCAAGGCCGCTGGTCACGAGGACATCGTGACCGTCATCGTCTCTGAGCTCGATCGTCTTAAGAGCATCGACCATGTCGGCGAGTCCGGAACGCTTATCGGCGGCAACCCGCTCGTCAAGCTGGGCGACCCGCTGCTGGTGGCCAAGACCAAGTAGTCAGGCCCCGCGTCACACAGCCAAAAGGCACCTCGTCAAGCGCCCGCGACCATTTGGCCTCGGGCGCTTTTCGTTTGAAAAACCATCCCGCCAATACCTTATCTGTATAGCCCAAATGAACCGAGCTGCTAGAATATCGAATTGTATGGATAACTATCATTCAACCGTTATGGGAGGATACGTGAACCGCACCAAAATCGCGCAGCTCTATGCTGATGCCGAGTCGCTCGGCGGCCAGACCGTCACCGTCGCCGGCTGGGTCAAATCCGTCCGCGACATGAAGAACTTTGGCTTTGTTACGCTCAACGACGGCAGCTGCTTCCGCGACCTGCAGGTCGTCATGAACCGCGAGGCACTCGACAACTACGACGAGATCGCCCATCAAAACGTCTCGGCCGCACTCATTTGCACCGGCACCGTCAAACTGACCCCCGATGCGCCCCAGCCTTTCGAGCTTTCTGCCACTTCCATCGAGGTCGAGGGCACGAGCGCCCCGGATTACCCGCTGCAGAAGAAGCGTGCAACCGTCGAGTTCCTGCGCACCCAGCAGCACCTGCGCCCGCGCACCAACCTGTTCCGCGCCGTGTTCCGCATCCGCTCTGTCGCGGCTGCCGCCATCCACCGCTTCTTCCAGGAGCAGGGCTTTGTCTACGTCAACACCCCCATCATCACCACGAGTGACTGCGAGGGCGCCGGCGAGATGTTCCGCGTGACCACGCTCGACCCCAAAAATCCGCCCCTCACCGAGTCCGGCGAGGTCGACTGGAGCCAGGACTTCTTTGGCAAGCACGCGAGCCTCACCGTTTCCGGTCAGCTCAATGCCGAGAACTTTGCCATGGCCTTTGGCGACGTGTACACCTTTGGCCCCACCTTCCGCGCCGAAAACTCCAACACCACGCGCCACGCCGCCGAGTTTTGGATGATCGAGCCCGAGATGGCCTTTGCCGATCTGAACGACTACATGGATAACGCCGAGGCCATGCTCAAGTACGTCCTTAAGGACGTTATGGCCACCTGCCCCGACGAGCTCAACATGCTCAATAAGTTTGTGGACAAGGGCCTGATCGAGCGCCTGGACCACGTGGCAAACTCCGACTTTGCCCGCGTTACCTACACCGAGGCCGTCGAGATCCTGGAGCAGGCAGTTGCTGCTGGCCACCAGTTTGATTACCCCGTCAGCTGGGGCATCGACCTGCAGACCGAGCACGAGCGTTTCCTGACCGAGGAGCACTTTAAGCGCCCGACCTTCGTAACCGACTACCCGGCCGAGATCAAGGCGTTCTACATGCGCATGAACGAGGACGGCAAGACCGTCGCCGCCGCCGACTGCCTGGTTCCTGGCATCGGCGAGATTATCGGCGGCTCCCAGCGCGAGGAGCGCCTGGATCTGCTCGAGGCCCGCATCAAGGACCTGGGCATGAATCCCGAGCAGTACAAGTACTACCTTGACCTGCGCCGCTACGGTTCCTGCAAGCACGCCGGCTACGGTCTGGGCTTCGAGCGCTTGGTCATGTATCTGACCGGCGTGGGCAACATCCGCGACGTCCTGCCGCACCCGCGCACCGTGGGCAACGCCGACTTCTAATCGTCGGACGCTAGCTCGCGTCGCCACACGCCAACGCTCATCGCATAAGCGTCTCTCGACATCGGTCGAGAGACGCTTTTTTCAACAGCATCCGTCAAGCTTTTGGCAAGTTTTTGGTCAGTTGACCAGGGCTGTTGAAAACTCGACCCGCCGTTTGCCGACGACTACCGACCGCCCAGAGCGCCCTGCACCCCTGGGAAAGCCCCACGTCCTAGGCTCCATACCGTCGCCACCCAAAACGGAAAGGACGTGGGTACCATGACCGAAGCCGCTGTTGAAACCTACGACACCACGACTAGAGGCGCCGCCTCGATGGCAGCCTATCGCGCCGTTCGCATCCTGCAACTATTAAGCGAAAACACCGGCGAGGACAAGGCCATGCTTTCCGATGAGTTGATCCGGCGCCTCGCCCATCCCGACGACCCCGCCCGCATGCCATCTCGGCGGCGCGGCGCAGCATCTACACCGCCATCTCCGCGCTTCGCCATGCCGGATACGAAATTGAGTACAAACGCGGCGTGGGCTACAAACTTCTTACCCGCCCGCTCACCGATGAAGAGATCATCCGGCTCCACGGTATGGTCATGCGCAACCGCTCCACGCCTATCGCTATCCGCAAGAGTATGGCGCAGCACTTAGTTGCCATGGCGAGTGCCGACGTTCGCGGCTACCTCGATACACCCGAACCCGTTCCGAGCGCAGGCAGCAAGGCTACCAAGGCAACACGCACGCCCATCAAGCGTATCGACACGTGCGAGCTCGTCGAGCAGGCCATCGACCACGGAACCACGGTGAGTTTTGATATTTCGAGCGTCACGACGCGTGGCGAAACCGAAGCAGCACGGATGACACTCCGTCCCTTTGCCATCAAGCAACGAGACGGCATCTCTTATTTGCTGGGAACGGTCTATGACGCCCGAGGCGCCGATGACACGCTGCGTACCGTAGAGATTGGCCGGATGAGAAACGTCACCACGCGTCTCCTCGACGGCAAGAAGCTCTTCGCCGCCCTCGACGAGGAGGACGACGCCTCCGCCGCATAAGAACCTCCGCCGTCCATTCGACTACCCGTACCGCCCATCCGGTTCTGTATTAAAAAACCCGCCAGGTTATTGTAAAAATGGACATCCGCGCTACTATAGTTCCACTTGCACTTTGTTTGAGTGCAGTGTTTCCAGCCATTTCTATACTGGGGGTAACGATATGAAGGATATCACCATCAGCCGCAGGAGCCTTCTGGTCTCTGCTGGCCTGCTCGCGCTCGCTCCGCTCGCCGGATGCGGCGGCAACTCTGGTTCCGGCTCTGCTGCCGCCGGTTCCGACTACACCGTCGGCGTTCTGCAGCTCACCGAGCACTCCGCACTCGACGCCGCCAACGACGGCTTTGTCAAGGCCATCAAGAAGAGCGGTCTTAAGGTCAAGATCGATCAGAAGAACGCCCAGAACGACCAGTCCACGTGTAAGTCCATCGCCGACAAGTTCGTGGGCGATGGCGTCGACCTGATCTACGCCATCGCTACGCCCGCCGCGCAGGCCGCCGCTGGCGCCACCGCCGATATCCCCATCGTGGGCTGCGCCATCACCGACTACGCCGCCTCGGGCCTGGTCCAGGACAACGATAAGCCCGGCACCAACGTCACTGGCGCCTCCGACCTCACCCCGGTCGCCGAGCAGCTCGAGATGATGCAGAAGGTCCTGCCCGACGTAAAGAAGATCGGCCTGCTCTACTGCACCGCCGAGTCCAACTCCGACGTCCAGATCAAGGCCGCCAAGAAGGAGCTCGACAAGCTGGGCCTGAAGTACACCGATTACACCGTCTCGAGCTCCAACGAGATCCAGTCCGTCGTCGAGTCCGCCGTGGGCAAGGTCGACGCGCTGTACTCCCCCACCGATAACACCATCGCCGCGGGCGCCTCGCAGGTGGGCCAGATCTGCAAGGAGAACAAGCTCCCCTTCGTTACCGGCGAGGAGGGCATGTGCAAGGCCGGCGGCCTGTTCACCCTCTCCATCAACTATGAGGACCTGGGCTACGCCGCGGGCGAGATGGCCGTTAAGATTCTGAAGGGCGAGGCCAAGCCCGAGGATATGCCGATCAAGCACCTCTCGAGCAAGGACCTGGTCGTCGTCAAGAACGACGAGATGGCCGAGGCTCTGGGCATCGATCTTTCCGCTCTGGACGAGTAGCGCCATGCGCGGTAGCGCGTCTAGGGCACACGCTCGCGCCATGGCTGCGTTATTCAATATCTGAGCCACAGGGGCGAACGCCAAAGACCGGCGTTCGCCCTGCTTGTTACGGATGAGACAAAACATCCGGCCGCAGCTCTTTCATGCATTGTTACCGCTATCATGGTGACTCACGTGTCCACCCTATCCTAGGAGGTATGAAGCATGCTTATTGCATTGCAGGGCGCCGTTTCGCAGGGCGTCCTCTGGGGCATTATGGTGCTTGGCGTGTTTATCACGTTCCGCCTGCTCGACATCCCCGATATGACCTGCGACGGCAGCTTTGCCCTCGGCGGCTGCGTCTGTGCCGTGCTCATCGTCAATAACAACGTCGACCCGCTGCTCGCCGTGCTGGCCGGCATGTGCGCCGGCGCCATCGCGGGCGCCGTCACGGGCATTCTGACCACCGTCTTTGAGATTCCCGCGATCCTCGCCGGAATCCTCACCCAGATCAGTCTGTGGTCCATCAACCTGCGCATCATGGGCAAATCCAATACGCCCATTCTTGCCAAGGGCACCGTGTTCTCGGCCGTCAGCAACATGACGGGCCTGCCGCAGTCCACCGTCGCCATCATCCTGGGTATTTTGCTCGCTGTGGCTATCGTTGCCATCCTGTATTGGTTCTTTGGCACCGAGATCGGCTCGGCGCTGCGCGCCACCGGCAACAACGAGTACATGATCCGCGCCCTGGGCGTCAACACCAACTCCACCAAGATGATCGCCCTCGTGCTCTCCAACGCCCTCATCGGCCTTTCGGGCGCGCTCATCTGCCAGAGCCAGAAGTACGCCGACATTGGCATGGGCACCGGTGCCATCGTTATCGGCCTTGCCGCCATTGTTATCGGCGAGGTGCTCGGTCGCCTGCTGCCCGGCGGTCTCACGCAGTTTAGTGTTCGCCTGGCCTCCGCCGTCTTTGGCTCCGTGGTGTACTTCCTCATCCGCGCCATCGTGCTGCAGTTGGGCATGGACGCCAACGACATGAAGCTGCTCTCCGCCGTGATCGTCGCCGTGGCCCTGTGCGTGCCCGTGGTTTGGGAGCGCTATAAGCTCCGCAGCTCCTACACGAAGGGGGATGAGGCAGATGCTTAAGCTCTCGCACGTCAAGAAGACCTTTAACAAGGGCACCGTCACCGAGAAGCGCGCGCTCACTGGCGTCGACCTTAC
Organism: uncultured Collinsella sp.; assembly: GCA_900549085.1. GTDB lineage: Bacteria > Actinomycetota > Coriobacteriia > Coriobacteriales > Coriobacteriaceae > Collinsella. The sequence continues at coordinate 6,821 of URMO01000004.1, forward strand.
CCTCAACGACGGCGACTTTGTAACCGTGATCGGCGGCAACGGCGCCGGCAAGTCCACGCTGCTCAACATGATTGCCGGCGTGTATCCGCTCGATTCGGGCGTTATCGAGCTCGACGGCACCGACATCTCGCGCCTGAGCGAGTCGCAGCGCGCCAAGTACCTGGGCCGCGTGTTCCAGGACCCCATGCGCGGCACCGCAGCCGACATGCAAATTGCCGAGAACCTGGCCCTCGCCAAGCGCCGCGGCCAGCATCGCGGTCTTTCGTGGGGCGTCACCAAGGCCGAGAAGGACGAGTACGTTGAGCTGCTCAAGCGCCTGGACCTCGGTCTGGACACGCGCCTCAACGCCAAGGTCGGCCTGCTTTCGGGTGGCCAACGCCAGGCACTCACCCTGCTCATGGCCACGCTCACCAAGCCACGCCTGCTGCTGCTCGACGAGCACACCGCGGCCCTCGACCCCAAGACGGCCTCTAAGGTGCTCAACCTGACCGAGGAGATCGTCGACGAGCACCACCTGACCACGCTCATGGTCACGCACAACATGAACGACGCCATCCGTCTGGGCAATCGACTGATCATGATGAAGAAGTCGCTCACCGTGGCCGACCTGCTGCAGAAATTCGAGGAGGTCTCGGGCGGCGAGCTCGCCAACGACCGCATGCTGCTGAGCTAACGACCTAGAAAACCACCACAAAGGGGACAGGCACCTTTGTGGTGGTTTTTGTTAAAGAGTAAGGAGACAGCCATGAAAAGACTCCCCCGCCTTGCGTTAGCCACTGCGTTGATCTGGAAGCGCCGCCGCTAAGCTACACCGCCGGGCCTTGCAGCCCCGCCGTGCAAACCTTATATCGAGCACAGAAGCCCGTCCGAATGTGATCGGACGGGCTTTTGGTGGGTATCATGGTTGAACGATCATGAGGAGGTTTTCCCTACATGGAATTGTTTGAGCCGATTCTTCATTTCTTTGAGCAGCGCTGGGTCCACAACATCATCTGGGCCGTCATCTTGGCGATAGGCACCGCCGTCGCCGCCAAGGTCGCATCCAAGACCCTGCACCATCTGCTTAACCGAGACGACAACCCGCTTCCGGCATCGAGTATCTTCATCAACATTGCGCGCGCCGTCATCTGGATGATCGGCGGCAGCTTTATCCTCGACAACTGCTTTGGCATTAACGCAAACGCCCTCGTCGCCGCTCTTGGCGTCGGCGGCATCGCCATCTCGTTGGGCTTTCAGGACACGCTCTCAAACCTTATCGGCGGCATGCAGGTAACCTTTATGGGCATCATCAAGCCCGGCGACAATATTGAAGTCGGTGGCGTGTCGGGCGTGGTCCAGGACATCACCTGGCGTCATACGACCATCGAGGACGCCTGCGGGCAGACCATCATCGTCCCCAACTCAAATATCTCCAAGAACACGCTCGTGCATCTCATGCCCTTTGGGCGTGTGGCTGTGCCCGTTGCCGTAAAGGACACATCCAAGTGGGCCTCGCTCGACGCGCTGGCAGACGAGCTGACCAGCGCCACCAAGGCCGCCGTGCTTCCCATCTCGAGCTTTGACAAGGAGCCCTACGTGCTCTTTAGCGAGATCGGCGACTTTGGCATTAAGGGCAAGATCATCTTTATCGTCAGCGACGACAGCACCACTTTCACGGCGGCCGACGCCTGCATTCGCGCCATCGCCCCCATCATCGCCTAAACCACCACAAAGGGGACAGGCACCTTTGTGGTGGTTTTCATTCGTGGTACCATAGTTCATATAGTTGTTTAAACGACTAAGGGAGCAAAACTATGGAAGAGGCCTATCGTCAAGCACGCAAGCGCGGCGAGCAAGGACGTCGACGCGCCATTAGTCAAAGCGAGCATCCGTACCTTACGGACCTCGATAGCTTGGTTGCCCAGCTCCCCTTGGGCCAGCGAGAGAATGTCGGCCTGAGAGACATTCCGCTCGAAATGGTCGTCGGCACGGTTACCAAGGGCCGTCAGTCGGCCTTTTCATGCAACTTTATGCCCTTGCTGCCGTTTAGCACGGAGTTCGCTCGCAAGTGGTCCAACCTCTACGACATCCAGGTGACCGAGGGCTATCGCGATCCCGTCATCGTCACCGAGTTCATGCATCGGTTTTACGTCCAAGAGGGCAACAAGCGCGTCAGTGTCCTCAAATTCCTGGACGCCCCGACGGTTTCGGCCAAGGTCACCCGTCTCTACCCCGGCACATGGGATTCCGTCGAAAGCCGCCTGTACGGTGAGTTCTGCGCGTTTTGGCGCGTCTGCCCCCTATACGAGATCGAGTTCTCGCGCGAGGGAAGCTACGAGACGCTCGCCAAGATGCTCGGTCAGGACCTTATCGAAAAATGGCCGCAGAAAAAGGTCGACTACCTGCGCCACACCTTCCTACTCTTTAAGCGCGCCTACCTTCGCGCGGGCGGCGACCACCTGGACATTACGCCCGCAGACGCCATGCTTGTCTACCTCAATGTATACAACCAGGACCGCCTGCTGGATACGCCGACGGATATCGTCGTAAACCGCCTGTGTAAGATTTGGCGTGAGCTGGTCATTGCCGGCAAAAATAACGAGGACAAGGTCGATCTTGTCGAAGCACCGAGCGTCGATGAGGAAGAGTCACCCGCCAAGTCCACCTCCGGCGTGCTCAACTTCTTTATGGGCAAGACCGTCTATTCGGCGGCCAATCCCCTGCGCATCGCCTTTATCCATGAGTTCCCCTGTGCGACGTCGAGCTGGGACAGCCTGCACGACCAAGGGCGTCAGTATCTCGATGAGCACTTTGGCGGTATCGTGCGCACCGAGGCGTTCGAGGACTGCCACGATCCGGACGTGTTCTACGCCGCCGTGGAAACGGCTGTCAAACATGGAGACAGCGTCATCTTCTCGACCTCGCACCGCCTGATGGAATACACGCTCAGGGCTGCCGTTGAGTATCCCCAGGTTCGGTTCCTCAACTGCTCTATCGGCCTTCCCCACCAAAGCGTCCGTTCGTACTTTGGCAAGATGTACGAGGCCAAGTTCCTCCTGGGCGCCCTTGCCGCCAGCATGGCGGACAACCACCGCATCGGTTACCACGCGTCGGTCTTCGCCTCGGGCGCACTCAGCGAGATCAACGCCTTTGCGATTGGAGCCTCGCTACTCGACCCCCGTGCGCAAATTATCCTGACCTGGGGCGATGTGCCCGCCGGAGGCCTTGCCGAGGCCATGTGCCGCGAAGGTGTAAGCGTCATGACCGGCGCCGACATGTCAAAGTCGCTTGAAGACCCCACGGCCTACGGACTTCACCGCCTGGTCGATGGCAAGGTTACCGGCATTGCCATGCCGGTATGGAACTGGGGCCGATACTACGAGCTTATCGTGCGAAGTCTACTGCATGGCACCTGGGATGAGACCAGTGACGCCAGCCAGGTTCGCGCCGTCAACTACTGGTACGGCATGAGCTCGGGCGTTATCGATATTCGCTACGCTCCGGACCTGCCCTATCAGACGCGCAAGCTTGTTCAGCTCCTCCGCAATGGCATCGTCGAGGGCTCCATCAATCCATTTGGCGGCGAACTCCACAGCCAAGACGGCGTGGTGCAGATCGAGGGCTTTCCCCCACTGCCGAGCACGCAAATCGTCGAGATGTACTGGCTGGCCGACAACGTGGTGGGCACCATTCCGCAGCTCGACGATGAGCCGAAAGTCCACGCCCTATGAAAATCCTTGCCATAGCCGATACCGAAGAACGATGCCTATGGGAGTGCTTTCGCAAGGAACGCTTTGAGGGTGTCGACCTGATTTTGTCCGCCGGCGATCTGGACCCGGACTATCTTGAGTTTTTGGTCACGGTCATCAACAAACCGCTCATCTACGTGCGCGGAAATCACGATGACCGCTACGCACGTCATGCACCGGGCGGCTGTATCTGTGTCGAAGACACCGTGTACGTGTATCGCGGCGTCCGCATTGCGGGGCTTGGCGGCTCCATGCGCTACCGAGATGGCGCCAACATGTACACCGAGCGCGAGATGGCCAAGCGCGTGCGCAAGCTGTCACGCAAAGTAAGGATGGTCGGCGGCTGCGACATCCTGCTGACCCATGCGCCCGCCGCCGGCATGGGCGATCTGGACGATCTGCCACATCGAGGATTCGAATGCTTTAACACAGCGCTCGAATCCTGGAGCCCCGACTACATGGTGCACGGGCATGTGCATCAGAGCTACGGTCCCGATTTTCAGCGCGAGCGGCAACACGCGTGCGGGACGACGATTATCAACGCCTGCGGCTATACGCAGTTTGAGCTCGACGAAACGCGTTACCCCATCCGTGGCTGGCAGGCAGCCTGGCTCAATTCGCAAACCATGCGCCGCGAGCTCAAGCGCCACGAGGCTATCGAGTCCTCAACCGCTAGAACACCCTGGTAACCACCTTAAAGGGGGCACTGTCCCCTTTAAGGTGGTTTTGATGCGATAGCAAGAAACCCGGTCCAGCACGAGACAGAACCGGGTTTCTTTAGCAATGCTTGCTTTGCTCAGGCAGTAACTAAAAGTTACTCAGCCAGGAAGTCGCGCTGGATAGCGGGATCAACCTTGATGCCAGGGCCCATGGTGGAAGACACGGAGATGGACTTAACGTACTTGCCCTTAGCAGAAGCGGGCTTGACGCGCAGGATCTCGGTGTACAGGGCAGCGTAGTTCTCGACGAGCTGCTGCTCGGAGAAGGACTTCTTGCCCAGGGGCACGTGGCAGATGCCGTAGCGGTCGGCGCGATACTCAACGCGGCCGGCCTTGAGTTCGGAGACCATCTTGGCGACGTCCATGGTCACGGTGCCGAGCTTAGGGTTCGGCATGAGGCCACGGGGACCAAGGATCTTACCGATGCGGCCAACCTTGGCCATCATGTTCGGCGTAGCGATAGCGGCGTCGAAGTTGATCTCGCCCTTCTGGATCTGGGCGACGAGCTCGTCGGAACCGATGATGTCGGCGCCGGCAGCCTCGGCTTCGCGGGCCTTCTCGCCCTCGGCGAAGACGGCAACACGAATGGTCTTGCCGGTGCCGTGGGGCAGGGAGATGGAACCGCGGATGTTCTGGTCGGCCTTACGAGTATCGACGCCCAGACGGAAGTGGGCCTCGACGGTCTCGTCGAACTTGGCGGTGTCGAGCTCCTTGATGAGCTTGGCAGCCTGAAGGGGGGTGTAGAGCGTGGCGCGGTCGATCTTCTCGGCAGCGGCGTTATAGCTCTTACCATGCTTAGCCATGTGCATTACCTCCTGTGGTTAAACGGGCGCGAACCCTCCCACATCGTATCGTGTGCCCTATTGCACACATTTAACGGGCGCCCCGGTTGGAGCTCCCGTCGTTAACAAAAGAAATCGCTACTCAGCGATGGTGACGCCCATGGAACGGGCGGTACCGGCGATGATCTTCTTGGCGGCGTCAATGTCGTTGGCATTGAGGTCCGGCATCTTGATCTCGGCGATCTTGGTGAGCTGCTCCTGGGAGAGCTGACCAACCTTGTCGGCCTGGGGCTTAGCGGAACCAGACTTGAGGTTCAGCTCCTTCTTGATGAGGTGAGCCGCCGGCGGGGTCTTGGTGATGAAGGAGAAGGACTTATCCTCGAAGACAGTGATCTCAACGGGGATGATGTCGCCCTTCTTGTCCTGCGTCTCGGCGTTAAAGGCCTGGCAGAACTGCATGATGTTCACGCCAGCTGCGCCCAGGGCGGGGCCGACGGGAGGAGCGGGGTTAGCTGCACCAGCAGGAATCTGGAGCTTAATGACGTTGGCAACCTTCTTCTCAGCCATGGTCATTCCTTTCGAATCACGAGTGTGAAGTACTTGCTATATCGTAAGCACGCACGTGTTAGAAGCACTCCTGAGATGAGCAGTCACAGAAGAAGCACGCTCGCGCGAACGGACGAAAACTTAAGCGATGACAGCAACCTGGTTAAAGTCGAGCTCGACCGGCGTCTCACGGCCAAAGATCATCAGGGTGACCTTCAGCTTGCCTGCCTCGGTGTTAACCTCGGAGACCTTGCCATCAAAGTCGGTAAGCGGGCCATCGGTGACACGGACGGACGTGCCGACCTCAATATCAACCGAGGTGCGCTTGGGCGAATCGCCCTTACCGGGACGACGAGTCATCTTATTGTACTCGTCGCGGGAAAGCGGAGCGGGCTTGCCATTGCCGCCCAGGAAACCGGTGACACCGGGCGTGTTGCGAACACACGTCCACGCATCGTCATCCATCTCCATGCGAACCAGGACATAACCCGGGAAAATCTTGGAATCCTTGGTCTCGCGCTTGCCACCCTCTTTGATCTCGGTGACGCGCTCCATAGGAATCTCGATATCAAAGATACGGTCCTGCATGCCCATAGTCTCGATGCGATGCTCGAGATCGGACTTAACGCGGTTCTCGTATCCAGAGTAAGTGTGAACGACGTACCAACGCTTAGACATGGTTTAGCCCCTCAATCCAGAGAACAGAGCAAGAGCCTCGCCAAAGCCAGCATCGAGCAGAGCGATGACGACGCCGACGACGATCAGAGAAGCGCAAACGACAACCGAGTAGTTCACGAGCTCCTTCTTATCGGGCCACGTGACACGCTTCATCTCGGACTTCACCGAAGCGAAATACTTCTTGGTGCGGGCGAAGAAACCAGGCTTCTCATTCTTCTTGGACTTCGCAGCCTTCTCGTTCTTCTTGGCAACGGCCTTCTTGGCCTCAACCTTGGAGTTGGCGGCAGCGTTGTTGGCAGGTGCCGGCTGCTGAGCCTTCTTCTTGTTCTTCTTGTTGGCCATTTGGGTTACCTCCGCGCAATGCGCTTATACATGAGTAAACCGTAAGCCCCCAATTGGGAGCTTACGGAATAATGACTGGCACGCCAGGAAGGACTCGAACCCTCAACACTCGGTTTTGGAGACCGATGCTCTACCAATTGAACTACTGGCGTATGTGACTAGAGACTAGCGAGTCTCTTTGTGCAGCGTGTGGTGACGGCACCAGGGGCAATACTTCTTGATCTCCATACGATCAGGCATGTTCGACTTATTCTTGGTGGTCGTATAGTTGCGGCGCTTGCACTCAGTGCACGCAAGAGTAACTAGAGTACGCATTTATCCTGAACCTTTCATTTCCGCCCCGTACGGGCACGAGTTGGTACTTTATCAGCTCTACGTAAGTGCTGTCAATGAAAACCTCGAATCAATTGGTTCTCGCTGGATCCATTCATATTTGGAACACATCAATGAAGCCAGCGAGATCTAATCGATCCCTCACGCTCGGCTTAAGAGCGAGCGAAGCGCAATCGGCAGGGAACAAGCCCCGCGTAGAAAAGAACCCGGCACCCTATAAGTGCCGGGTTCTCTAAGTCAGCTATATCAAAGAGCTAATTTACTCAATGATCGTGGAGACGATGCCCGAACCGACGGTGTGGCCACCCTCGCGGATAGCGAAGCGCAGGCCCTCCTCCATGGCGATCGGGTGAATGAGGTCGCCCTCGATGGTGATGTGGTCACCAGGCATAGCCATCTCGGTGCCCTCGGGCAGCTTGACCGTACCGGTAACGTCGGTGGTACGGAAGTAGAACTGAGGACGATAACCATCGAAGAACGGGGTGTGACGGCCGCCCTCCTCCTTGGTCAGAACGTAGATCTCGCCGGTGAACTTGGTGTGCGGGGTAACCGAACCAGGCTTGCAGAGAACCTGGCCGCGCTCGATGTCCTCGCGCTTGATGCCGCGGAGCAGCAGACCGACGTTGTCGCCAGCCTCGCAGAAGTCCATGGACTTACGGAACATCTCGATACCGGTAACGACGGTGTTCTGGGTATCCTTGATGCCGACGATCTCGACGGGCTCGTTGAGCTTGAGCTCACCGCGCTCGACACGGCCGGTAGCAACGGTACCACGGCCGGAGATGGTCATAACGTCCTCAACGGCCATCAGGAACGGAAGGTCGTTGTTACGAGCGGGCGTCGGGATGTACTCGTCGACGGCCTTCATGAGCTCGCGAATGGCGTCCATCCACTTGGCGTCGCCCTCGAGAGCGCCCAGAGCGGAACCACGGATGACGGGGATGTCGTCGCCGGGGAAATCGTACTCGGAGAGGAGCTCACGGGTCTCCATCTCGACGAGGTCGATGAGCTCGTCATCGTCGACCATGTCGCACTTGTTCAGGAAGACGACGATGTAGGGAACGCCGACCTGACGGGCGAGCAGGATGTGCTCGCGAGTCTGAGCCATGGGGCCGTCGGTAGCGGCGATGACCAGGATAGCGCCGTCCATCTGAGCAGCACCGGTGATCATGTTCTTGACGTAGTCAGCGTGGCCCGGGCAGTCAACGTGAGCGTAGTGACGGGCAGCAGTCTCGTACTCAACGTGGGAGACGGAGATCGTGATGCCGCGCTCGCGCTCCTCCGGAGCCTTGTCGATGTTCTCGAACGCAGTGAAGTCAGCCTTGCAGCCCTCGGTCTCGGAGAGAACCTTGGTGATGGCAGCGGTCAGCGTGGTCTTGCCGTGGTCGACGTGACCAATGGTGCCGATGTTAACATGCGGCTTAGTGCGCTCAAACTTCTCTTTGGCCATAAAGCCCTCCTCTAAACAGGTCGTCCCCGGACGGGACTTTGCCTTTATACCATAGTGGCCTCTCAACATACTATTGAGAAGCCACCGTGTTACCTATGGTAGCGGTGACTGGATTCGAACCAGTGACGCCACGGGTATGAACCGTGTGCTCTAACCAACTGAGCTACACCGCCGGATGGAGCCTGCAACCAGACTTGAACTGGTGACCTCTTCGTTACCAACGAAGTGCTCTACCGACTGAGCTATACAGGCACTTGACGGGTGGGAGCTATAGGATTCGAACCTATGTAGGCAGAGCCAACGGGTTTACAGCCCGTCCCCATTAACCACTCGGGCAAACTCCCAATCGTTCAAGTATCCGCAGGTCCTTTGGTCTTTTGGACCGCCGCCCCCGCGAACGAAAAAGATAATACGATGCAACCTTGGGGGCTGTCAACGAAAACCTCTAGATACACGGTGCCGGGCGTATCTATATAGCTGTGACCTGCGGTTTTGTTGAGTTTGGATATGAAGGACGGTGGTTTTGGATACTGAGGTGACGTTTCCCGAGGTAACACTTTGGTGTAGTGGAGTACACCTTCAGTATCGAACTTCGATACCGGCTTATTTGCACCTATATATAGGTCGAGATCGGGCTTCCACGCCACGATCGAGCGTGGATTATCTCCCACTTTTAGCGCGGCTCTAAGGCCAAAGTGGCAGATTATCCACGTTCATTCTCCAGGCGAGAGAACTGTAAAGCCGCAACTACTCGGGCCAGGCCAAAGTAGACCCATAGAGCGGCTCCCCCTTGGTGCAGGGGTAGCGACTCAAGTAACACGACGATAGCAAGTCGAAAAAATAAGTCATGGCGTATTTCGAATAAACGCCGAGTCGGTCAATTCCGTTTCCCGCATTACCAAGACGATATACACGGTCAAAAGACCTCGATTTGTCATCGTTGCTAAACGCAGTAATTAGAATCTTCCTGCCCGAACGGCAATCAAGATACTCACGCGCCTGTGACGCAAATAGCCCGGAGACCGATACGAGAATTATCAATGACTGCGAAGCGTCTCCCATGTTTTTCAATTCCGCGACGTTAGCCCCAGCAACTATGCGAACTATCTTGCCCGCATAAAACATTTCCTGCTGAAATCGTACGAGATTGGCGCTCACATTATTGGTGCACCAGATTTCAACGTTTTTATGGCCATCAATTTCGTCGACAAGATGCTTAATAGCGATATCGGACACGCCGCTTTCAACCTCAGCGAACATCTCGATCATGCGAACGTCGAGCTCTGCCCTGTATTCCTCGTAGCCAAATTCCTCCTCTCGATGGCTTAAGTCGCTTGGAAAGACTGACTGAGTAAATGATTCTTTCAAATCGCTAAGAGACTGGTAGCCCAATCGATTGCAGAAACGACGAACAGCGGAACGGGTCACGAATGCATCGCGGGTTATTGCGGCAACATTGATTTCGCTCGAACGCCTAATGTGAGCGATGAGATATCGAGCGATGGCGGCATCGTTTGACCCAAACTCGCTGTTGATGATGGAGCTAATGCGATTGAGCACATCGAAGTCATTGATATTCACGTGATCCCTCTTTCCGCTCTCCTCGAAATCATAGTTCATTTATTGAATCAAACAGCTTTGGTCGTTCTCCTATGATTCAAATCAGTTGACGTCATCTTAATCGTAATTCCGCCACACGTATCCACCGTGTTGAATGATGGAAAGGGGATTCATGGGCAACGTGAACAACATCCCGTTTCTCTGGGGTTCCGCCACGGCGTCTTATCAGTGCGAGGGTGCCTGGAACGAAGACGGCAAAGGCCTTGGCGAGTGGGATTTCTTTAACCACACAAGCAATAAGAACATCAACCATGTTGACGGTGATGTATCTTGCGACTTCTACCATCGCTATGAAGAAGATATCCGCATGATGAAAGAAGGCGGACAAAACACCTATCGCTTCTCTCTTTCATGGAGTCGAATCATCCCCACGGGTATCGGCGAAGTGAATGAAAAGGGTATCGATTTTTATAATCGGGTCATTGATTGCTGCCTCGAAAATGGCATAGAGCCCAACGTTACGCTGTTCCATTACGATCTGCCATTCACGCTTGCTTGCAAAGGCGGATGGCTGAACAACGATATGGCAGAGTGGTTCTGCAAATACGCCAAGATTTGCTTTGAGCGCTTTGGAGACCGCGTCAAAATCTGGGCTACCGTTAACGAGCCGCATTTCTACAGCTACTGCGTAAACATGTTGGGCAACTATCCCCCCAATCGATCGCTCGACGTTCAGTCGTACATGCAGTTTCAGTACAACCTGATGCGCGCAAGCGCACTCGCAGTCCGAGCATATCGTCAAATGGGCTACGACGGCATCATCGGCGCCGTCCACGATGGCGGCGTTGTCGAACTCGACCCGGCAACCGAGCACCCCGATGACGTATTTCGATACGCAGACTTTTTCGCCAATCGCATGATTCTGGCACCAGCACTTCAGGGTCAACTGCCGCCAGAAATGGACGAAATCCTTGAAAAACTTGGCGTCTCGCTCTATCGATCCCCAAATGACGTAGAAGAATTCAGAGACGGTAAAGTCGATTTTATTGGACTCAACGTGTATTGCCGAGAGTATGTAACCGACTGGCACGGTGGAGAGCTTGCCGTTTCGGCGAACAATAAGGGCGGTTCGAGCAAAAAGGTCGAAGGAAAATGCATTGCGCCCTTGTTTGAAAGCGCCCGCGACAGCAATGTTCCCCGCAATAAATGGGGCCGCGAAATACTCCCAAGTTGCATGTATTCAACCATCATGGATGTCCACGAGCGCTATGACGCGCCCCGCATCTTTATTACGGAAAACGGACATGGCGCCTATGAGCAACCAGACGCAGACGGAATGATCCACGATGATGACCGCATCGAGCTTCTGGGCCAGTTCATCGAGCACATGATGAGGGCTAAGCGCGACGGCGCGCGCGTTGAGGGCTACTACCTCTGGTCGACGATGGATCTGTATAGCTGGATCAACGGCTACGAAAAACGATACGGACTTGTCCATATCGACTTCGAGAACAATCTGGAGCGCACCCCCAAAAAGAGCTGGTATTGGTACCGAGACCTTATCTCGAAGTATCAGGAGCAGGAAGGTTAGGAGAAAGAGATGAAATATCAGGCAATGTCCGAAACAGTCCTAAAGGCTGTTGGCGGCAAAGAGAACATTACATCGGTAACTCATTGTGCGACGCGCCTTCGCATCGACGCACGAGACACCTCGATCATCGATCTCCAGCTCGCCAAATCGGCCGACCAGGCGCTCGGGGCAGTAGTCAGCGGTGGCCAGCTTCAGGTGATCATCGGCCCCAACGTCACCGAGGCTTACAACGACTTCCTCGACTTCGCGGGAATCGAAGTCGGCGGTGGCACGGTTGCCGACGATGCCCAAACCGCCAAAGACCTTGCAGAAGGCATTAAAAGCGGTAACACCGCCATGGGCTTGATTGAGAAATTCGGGAACGTCTCTGCACAGGTATTCATGCCCATCGTCCCGGCGCTCATCGTTGGCGGACTCATTCTTTCGATCAAGAATCTCCTGGTCAATTATTGTGGATTGAACACCGATAGCGGAACCGCCCAGGTTCTGCTGGCGATCTTCAGCGCCTCATTTAGCTTCCTGCCCGTTTACCTCGGCTATCAGCTCGCCGCCGTCATGAAGATGCAGCCTATCATGGGCGCACTGCTGGGCGCAATCATGATTAGCTCGTCTATTAGCGGTGCTGAGGGTCTCGACTTTCTTGGCATCCCCATCCCGACGAATGACTACTCGAGCACGGTGGTGCCAATCGTACTGGGCGTTGTGTTCATGTACTTTGTTGATCGCGGTCTTCAGAAAATCATCCCCGACATTACCAAACTGTTCTTGAAGCCGCTGCTCACCATGTTCATCGTCGTGCCTGTTGAGCTGATTATCCTCGGCCCCGCCGGCAGCATGATGGGCTACGCGCTGAGTGATGCCGCCACGTGGCTCATGGATAACGTGGCATTTATCGCTACTCCAGTCCTTGCAGCCCTTAACCCCTATTTTGTCATGCTCGGTCTTGATAAGGCCTACATCGCGATCGAAGTTACGAGCTTGGCGCAGCTCGGCTGGGCGCCCATCATCTTTGGCTTCATCTCAAACCTCTGCATTGGCGGCACGAGTCTCGCCTTGGCAACTGCAATGAAAAGCAACAAGGAGAAGAGAGGTATGGTCACCACGGTTGCCGTCACCGCACTCTGTGGCGTAACTGAGCCCGCATTTTACGGCTGCCTCATCGAGCGTCCCCGCCTGCTTGTCGGCACGGCAATCGGCGCCCTCTGCGCGGGACTCCCTGCAGGTATCTTCGTCCTGAAGGAGTATGTTGCGGGAGCATGCCCCGGTCTTCTTTCTGCGCTGATCTTTATCGCTCCCGATGGATCCATGGGCAACTTCGTACTGGCATGCGTTGTCGCCGTCATCGCCATCGTCGTCTCGTTCATCGCTGCACGCGTGATCATCAAGAAGAATCCCAACTATATTGAGTAGATGCCCGCTGCTTGCATTGGGGACATCCTCGGCAGACCATTAGCAAGAACCCAAGAAGTCCCTTAGGAGCTCGATTAATCCATTCGGATTCCTCAGGCACAAACGACCCCGATTCCACAATGAAATCGGGGTCGTTGTTTCTAAAGCCTTCGATAGACAATCGGTGTTTACCTTAGCTCCCTATCCAAGTTAATTATCCACGCTCGTTCTCCGGTCGGAAGATTTTCTTCGCTCGCGTGTCCAGAAATCCACGCTCGAGCAGAACATCCAGGTCCACACCCGCCCTTGTCTCGATCTGTAACAGCAAGAGGCCTATTCCGCTTCTACATGTTACAGATCAAGATATTCCTAAAACACCCTAAGTTTCATCTCAATCTGTAACAGTTAGATGCCAAATATCGGTCTTGGTGTTACAGATTTAGACAAACTGGAGGACGAGACAAACCAAAAACGGGATGGGCGCTAACCTGATGGCGCGCCACCTAAATAGAAACGGGCCCTGTCCCAATTGGAGACAGAGCCCGAAACTCTCATGGAGCCAGTGACAGGAATCGAACCTGCAACCCACTGATTACAAATCAGTTGCGCTACCGTTGCGCCACACTGGCACACTTGGCGCTTTCGCGCGAAGCCAATTAAGAATAAAGGAATTGCGGACGAGGCGCAACAGACCCTTCGACCGACCACATCTTCAAACCATTCGCCAGAACGAATAGTTTTAATTACAATTGCTATATATAAAACTATTCGTTCTGGCGAAGGGTTTCGCGATGCTTACTACCAAAGAAGCCGCCGAGCTGCTCGGCATCACTCCGCGCAGGGTGCAGGAGCTCATTAAGAACGGCGCGCTGACCGCCCGCAAGGCTTCTGGCGTGTGGCTCATCGACAAAGACAGCGTAGACGCGCGACTCCGCTCCGCAACCAAAAGAGGGGGACGGCCTCGTCGTGGGCATGGGAAAAGCGAAGTCGCATTTACCCTCATGAACCGCACGCACGAAGTAGCCCAACTGGTCTACAGCACATCGCGAAAAGACTTCACCCACATCGGCGCCGACGTCGATTACGCCCACGCCCCTATTGGAGTATTTGGCCCTAATAGCCCCATATCGCTCGACTCCTTCCGCATCTGGTGGCGCGGCCGCGGTATCCCGCTCGCACGCATTGGGCTAGCCTCCCTGCTTGCAGAAGCCGCAGTCGATGTTCCCGATGAACTCGTACAGCGAAATCTTGGTCTCTCCTTATCCGACCAGTATTGGATCAGGCCCCAAGACTCCGGTCTCGCGTGGGAAGATATCAATTTCTTCAATAATGCTTTTGACGACGTCTCTCTCAGCATCGCGCCCTTCGCCCCAGAGGGCAAGGCAGCTGCCGCAAAGCCCGATAACACCTCGGACGGCAATCTTCAAAAGTACTGGACATGCGAGGATGACCGTCGAATCCTCCACAAGGCAGGTGCACATCTAAACCAGGAACCTTATAACGAGCTGGTGGCGACTGCACTTCACCGTCGCATCCTAAACGCTTGCGATTATGTGCCTTACTCGCTCGAGGGCACGGGCACTTCCGCCCTGAGCACATGCGATGTCTTCTTAACTGATGAAGAAGAGTATGTCCCTGCGTTCTATGTAAACCAGCATGCAAATGCAGACGAGCGACTAACCGATTACGAACGGTATGTAGCAAACTGCGAGGAGCTCGGGGTGACAGGCGTCAAGGATGCCCTTGACCGCATGATCGTATGTGACGACATCATTGCCAACTACGATCGTCATTGGCGCAACTTCGGCCTCGTGCGAAACGTAAACACGCAAGCTTGCAGACCTGCCCCCATCTTCGATTCGGGCTCATCACTCTGGTGCAACATATCACTAGAGGAGCTTAGAGCGGGAGAGCACAGTTTTACCAGCGCACAATTTCATTCAAGCCCCGCCAAACAAATGCTGCTCGTCGAGGACATGGGTTGGTTTGACGGCGACAAACTCGAAGGCTTCGTTGGCGAGGCAATCGAGATTCTGTCCAGAAACGACGCGCTCACGGCAAGGCTGCCATATCTAAAAGAGGCGCTTACATGGCGCCTCCGTAGAATGATCGACATCGCTGAATGGAGTTAGCGAGGCAGCATTGCCCCGCCAACTCCCCTACCTCCCGCGCAGGGCCTTGAGCTTGGCCAGAGCATCGGGACTCAGGCGGCTGCCCAGAGTCATCTTGATCTGTGGAGCTTCCTCTGCCTCGTGCACGTCGTTATCGATCTGTTTGATCTCGTCCACCAGCATGCGGCTCGAGATGCGCGTGACACCCTTGCCCATGACGACGGCCTGGATCGTGCCGTCGCTCGATACCACGGAGCACGCACGGCCTTCCTCGCGTGCCTCGATGCAGAGCTTCTGCACCACGGTGTCGGCAGAGACGCCCGTCGGCGAAAACTCGATGCGCACGCCGCGAGCCGGCAGGTTGGGGCGCTCGCTGGAGATATTGCCCGCACCGTCAAACACAATCACGGCCTCGTAGCGGCCCTGGGCAAAGGCGGCGACGTCGTTGATGAGGGCGGTGCGCGCCATATCGTGAACGTCGCTGGAATACGGATCGTCGGAATGGTCGTAGACGAGCTTTTCGTAGCGTGGCGTGCAGTGAATCACATTGTAGCCGTCGACCACCAGCAGCTCGGGCTTATTGGAGTGCACCGTCGAGACCGGATCGGCGATGGCTTGCGCAAACGCATTGCCGCCCACGCCATAGGTCGCGGCCGAAACAATCGGCTTGGCCGAGCCCTCGCCAAAGCGCTTGGCTTTGGACTTGGCGCGGTTCTTCTTGGACATGCGCTACTCCTCCCCCATGAGCTCGCCGGCATTGCGGCGCAGCCACTCAAAACACAGCGCGGTGGTCGCCTGGGCCACGTTGAGACTCTCGGTCATGCCGCGCTGAGGAAGCTTGGTCAAGAAGTCGCATTTCTCGAGCACCAGGCGCGAGATGCCGTCGCCCTCGGACCCCATGACGAGCGCCACGCGGCCCTCGAAGGGAGCATCCCAGCAGCTGCCCTCGGCGTGCTCGGAAGCACCGCCCACCCAAAAGCCAGCGGCCTTGAGGTCATCGAGCGCTCGGGCGATATTGGGAACCTGCGCAATGGGCAGGTGCATGACGGCGCCGGCAGAGGTCTTGTAGCTGCCCACGGTCACGCCGGCGGCGCGCTTGTTGGCGATGATGACGCCCGCGGCGCCCACGACCTCGGCGGAGCGCACGATAGCGCCAAAGTTACCGTCGTCGGTCACATGGTCGAGTACGATGACGAGCGCCGGACCGTCGCCCGCGCGGTCGAGGATATCGGCGACATCGGCATAGGGGAAGTTACCAACCTCGAGCGCAATGCCCTGGTGAGCGCCATGGCTCGACAGTGCGTCGAGCTGCGCGCGCGGCACATACTTAATGCGGACGCCCGCGGCGTTGAGGTCATCGACCAGACGCGACAGGGCGGCATCGCGCTCCCCGCCCTCGGCAATGAGCGCGCACTTGATGGGAAAACCAGTGCGCAGCGCCTCGGCGGCAGCACGACGACCTTCGATAAACTCGCCCTTGGGAGCCTGGACAGCGTCGCGGTTTCGATCGCGCTGCGGACGCGCAACCTGGGTGCGATCGCGCTGGCCCTTGGGAGCGGCAGCGCGGTCATTGCGGCGAATCGGACGCGAGCCAGAAGCAGCCTGCTTGCCGCCACGAGGCGCACGCTTGCGATTGTCGGCCATAGGACGGCCTCCTTAAATAGATAACGAACAAGAATCGACCGTCCGAGCCACGGCACCTTGCCTTTCAATCGTCGGGCATGGCCACCAGGTCTATGCCCTCCTCTTTCAAAGCAATCTGCCGCACCTCGAACGGTCGACAAATACTAGAGAGTCTTGATACGGGTGCCCGCGGCCGTATCCTCAATGGTGAGGCCCAAATCCTTGAGCTGATCGCGGATGGCGTCTGCCAGATCCCAGTTCTTGGCGGCACGGGCCTCGGCGCGAGCCTCGAGAATCTTGGCAGCCGCCTCGTCCACATCGTCACCCGTGTAGGCAACCAGGCCAGCGGCAACGCCCAGCAGGCCCAGCGGCAACTCGACCTTGGGCTCGGGGAGCTCGACGCCAAACGTATCGAGCAGCTCGGTCAGCGTATCAGCGGCTGCCAGGACTGCGGCCTTGTCGGCAGCATCGCCCGCCTGCTCCAGATACTGATTGCACTCGGTGACAAAGCCAAAGACGGCACCCATGGCACCGGCGGTGTTAAAGTCGTCGTCCATGCACTCCTTAAAGGCGGCGCGAGTCTCGGCGGCCTTAGCGACAAACGCCTCGGCGGCAGCCTCATCGGCGTCGGCCGTCGCGTGGTTCGCAGCCCAACGCAGGTTCTCGACCGTGCCGGCGATACGCGTGAGCGAGTTCTCGGCACCCTCCAGGCGCTCCCAGGAGAAGTCGAGCGGCGAGCGATAGCTCGTCTGCAGCATCAGCAGGCGAAGGGCCGCGGCAGAGTGCTGCTCGAGCACCTCGGCCAGCGTAAAGAAGTTACCGAGCGACTTGGACATCTTCTCGCCGTCTACCAGCAGCATGCCCGTGTGCATCCACGTGTTGGAGAAGCCCTGGTGCCAGGCGCAGGTTGCCTGGGCGCACTCGTTCTCGTGATGCGGGAAGGCAAGGTCGGAGCCGCCGCCGTGGATGTCAATCGGGGTGCCCAGGTAGCGGTGCACCATGGCGGCGCACTCGGTGTGCCAGCCGGGACGGCCCTCGCCCCAGGGGCTCGGCCAGCTGGGCTCGCCAGGCTTGGCGGCCTTCCACAGGGCAAAGTCGAGCGGGTCGTTCTTGTCCTCGTTCTCCTCGATGCGCGCGCCCACCATAAGGTCGTCGATGTTGCGGCCCGAGACCTGGCCGTAGTTGGGGTCGCTGCGCACGGCAAAGTACACGTCGCCGTTATCGGCGGCATAGGCATGGCCCTGCTCGATAAGCGTCTTGATCATGGCGATCATGGGGCCGATCTCTTTGGTGGCGCGGGGACGCACATCGGGATCGAGCACGTTGGCAGCGCGCATGACGCCGATGAACTTGTCGGAGAACTCCGTCGCGACCTCGGCAGCCGTACGGCCCTGCTCGTTGGCGCGCTTGATGATCTTGTCATCGACATCGGTGAGGTTCTGTGCGAACGTGACCTCGTAGCCGCTCGCGATGAGCCAACGGCGGATCACGTCAAAGCTGATGAACGTGCGGGCATTGCCGATGTGGATGTTGTCGTAGACCGTGGGGCCGCACACATACATGCGGACCTTGCCGGACTCGATGGGCTGGAACTCTTCCTTTTTATGGGTAGCGCTGTTGTAGATACGCATTCGTTACTCCTTAGCGGTTTTCTGTAGCAGGCAGACGGCCCAGGCGCCGATCCCCTCGCCCTGGCCTTCCCAACCGAGCTTTTCGGTCGTAGTAGCGGCGACGCCCACGTTTTCGATGTCAACGCCCAGAGCATGGGCAAGGTTGGCGCGCATGGCATCGCGGTGCGGGGTGATTTTGGGCTGCTGGCAGGCAATGGTGCAGTCGGCATCGACAAACTCAAAGCCCAGCTCGCGCGCATAGTCCATCACACGGGCAAGCAGCACCATCGAATCGGCACCTTCATAGGCAGGATCGGTGTCGGGGAACAGTTTGCCGATGTCTCCCCCGCGGCAGGCGCCCAAAATGGCGTCGGCCAAGGCGTGCGCGAGCACATCGGCATCCGAGTGGCCCAGCAGGCCGCGCTCGTAGGGAATGTCGACCCCGCCGATGATACATCGACGACCCTCCACCAAACGGTGGACGTCGTAGCCGTGGCCAATGCGCAGGTTACTGAACATGGGGAAGATCCTCTCCCTCGGCCATGCGGCCGAGCAGAATCGCGGTTACGGGACGCAAGTCCTCGGGTACCGTCACCTTAAGGTTGTCGCGTGGGCTCTGGACGCAGCGGACACGCCCACCCATGCGCTCGACCAGCGACGAATCGTCCGTGCCGATAAAGCCCTCGGCAATCGCTGCGGCATGGGCGCGCTTCATGGCGTCGACACTAAAGATCTGCGGCGTCTGCGCGGCCCAGTACAGCTCGCGTGGCGGCGTCTCGACGATGTTGTCGCCATCGACAATCTTGAGTGTGTCGATGGCGGGCTGGCCGCACACGACACCATCGAGGGCACGGTCGCTCACGAGCACGTCGATAGCATGGTCGATGGCCTCAGTCGTAATGAGCGGACGAGCGCCATCGTGAATGGCGACGTATTCAAAGCCTGCCGGAACCGCATGCACGCCGGCACGGGTGGAATCCTGACGGGTATTGCCGGCATCGGCAAAGCTGATGGGCGTGTCATAGTCAAACGGGTCGATGGCCAGGCGGCGCATCTCGGCACGACGCTCGGCAGGGCAAACCACAACGATGTGGCCGACCTTATCGCTACGGTCAAATGCGCGGATGGACCAGCTCATAAGCGGACGACCCGCTACATTGACGAGCTGCTTGCCACCGGGGTTACCAAAGCGCTGGCCGCTGCCACCGGCAACAACCACGGCGCATACGGGCGCCATTATGCGTTCCCCTGTTTGGTGCCCTTCATGCGGTACAGGGAGTCCGCAAGAATGGCAGGGTTGTTAACGCCAAAGTCGCCCAGGCGCTCCGGATCCTCGCTGATGTCGTCCATGAGCTCCTGCAACGAGCCATACTCGTCGACGATCTTCTCGGCCACGCCGTCGCGCACGACAGACACGCGCGAAAGCGTGCGCAGGCCCAGCGGCGTCATGACGGAGTCCTCGTCCAGGTCGTCGTAGCCCAGAACCGCCGCCACATGCTGCGGATCGGACAAGTCCTTGGGCGTCATACGGGCAAGCTCAGCGCGAATTTTCTCGGCGTTTGCTTCGGAGGAGTCACTCGCGTAGTCGCGGATCATCAGGTCATACTCGGTATCCATACTGGAGCCGGCGAGCTGCTCGAGCTGCATCTGCACGAGCTTGCCCTGGTTGCCCAGCTTGACAATGCAATCCTTAAGCTCGGTCTTTGCCTGCTGCATGATCTCGAAGCTCGAGAAAATACCGGTAATGTCGGCGAGCGTAACGTAGTCGTCGAGCTCGAGGGCCGTCAGGCGCAGCAGGGAGCGATCGAGCGACTGACGGGTAGTCTGGAGCGTGGCGACGAGCTGGTTGACCGAGCTCATGATGGTGGTAACGGGCTGGATCTCGTAGCTCTTGCCGTGAACATACACGTTGACAACGGCACGACGGGCCGAGACCGAGATCACGATGGCATCCGTGAGCACCGACATGCGAGCGGCGGTGCGGTGACGCATACCTGTCTCGCTCGTGGCAAGCGAGGGATCGGGATTGAGGTGGAAGTTGGCGCGCAGGATCTGGGTGAGGTCACCGTCGATGACGATGGCACCGTCCATCTTGGAGAGCTCGAACAGACGGTTCGAGGTGAACGAAATGTTGAGCGGGAAGCCGTCGTTACCGGCAGCGAGCACGTTTTCGGTGTCGCCGACGCAGATAAGGGCGCCCAGGTGACCGGCGATGATCATGTCGAGGGCGGTGCGGATCGGCTGACCAGGTGCCGTCAGGCGGATGGCCTGTTCCATACGCTTTTGCAGCTCGTTCTTATCCAAGGCATCGCTCCCATCGTATACGCTCCATAAACGCTAAATAGTTTCTCACGGTTTGTCCCCGCAGCAGCCACGAAATCCGATGC
Organism: uncultured Collinsella sp.; assembly: GCA_900549085.1. Classification (GTDB taxonomy): domain Bacteria; phylum Actinomycetota; class Coriobacteriia; order Coriobacteriales; family Coriobacteriaceae; genus Collinsella. Next base: position 27,670 of record URMO01000004.1, read on the forward strand.
TTACAGAATGAGCGAACACCGCTTAGGTAGCTCATTTGGGACGGGGCTCCTTTGACTGCTCATGTGGTAGCATCGGGTCTCATATAAATGAGGGAGTAGTCGCGTAATCGGGCTCGCCCGCAGAGAGGGAGCCAGACTATGGGACTCGCAGAGCTCGTGTTGCTCGCCGTTGGCCTTTCGATGGACGCCTTTGCCGTTTCCATCTGCAAGGGTCTCGGCATGAAAAAGATCAACCTTAAAGTCGCCGTGGTGCTCGGCCTGTTCTTTGGCGGCTTTCAGGCCGGCATGCCCGTGATCGGATGGGCGCTCGGCAGTCAATTCATGGGCATCATCGGGCCCATCGACCATTGGATCGCCTTTATCCTTTTGGCCTTCATCGGCGGCAAGATGCTGTGGGAGGCCTTTACCGAGGACGAGGACGAGAGCGACAACAAGAATGCCGAGAAGATTGACCTGATAGAATACCTGGTTCTCGCCATTGCCACCTCGATTGACGCCCTGGCCGTAGGCATCTCGTTTGCGGCGCTCTCGGTTGACATCGTGCCCGCTGTATCGCTTATTGGCATCACAACCTTTATCCTCTCCATCGCCGGCGTGGCGATCGGCCATACCTTTGGCGCGCGCTACGAAAAGCCTGCCACCATCGTGGGCGGCGTCGTGCTCATCCTCATCGGACTTAAGATCTTGCTTGAGCATCTGGGGATCCTCGCGATATAAAAAACGCCTCTCATAAGCTCAACGTCAACGTGGAAGTCTCATGCAGAGTTTTGCATAAGGCCTTTTCGTGCAGACTTTTGCATGTCATACTGATATGCAAAAGTCTGCACGTTAGGAGATTGCCGTGGATACCTTTCCCATCACCACGCCGCGCCAAGCTGGCATCTACGTGCGCCAGGCACGCGAGTCACAGGGGATCACCCGTGCGACCCTCGCTAAAAAAGCCGGTGTTTCGGAGCGCCTGCTCGCATCGCTCGAGCTGGGAGATGCCACGGGCATTCGGCTCGACAAGTTGCTGGCGGTTTTCGGTGCTCTCGGACTGGCTCTCGTTGCTCAAGGGAATATCGCCGACACGAAACATGAGCAGCCAGCCGACGCCCCGCATGCCGATTTGCAACCTTGTAGCACCCCCAGGTGCCATCACGCTCAACGTCCCCCTCATAGCCACCGTCGCTGCGCCGCCATTCCGGTTCTTGCAGACGCCCCCTTTACGTCCGAGCTCTATGACAAGGCCTTCGCCGATTTCGCCATATCCAATCTCGGAGTCTCAATTGCCGCAAACGCATCTGCCCAAACCAAGCCCGAAGGGAGATAGCCAATGGCCAGAAAAACGCTTCGGACTATTATTTGCGGCGTACCCGCAGGAACGCTCATGCAAGATGAGAGCGGTCTAGTCAGTTTTGCCTACGATCAAGATTATGACGGGCCAGCCCTATCGACCAACATTCCCGTATCAAATCGCACATACGGCCAACAGGTCATGAATCCGTACTCGTTTGGCCTTCTGCCCGACAGCGAGGACCAACGAAAAGCGATTGCCGTCGAATTCGACGCCAGGCCCAATAATCCCGTTGCGCTGCTCAGCCATATCGGACTCGACTGTCCGGGCGGAGTGCAGTTTTGCGCCGAAGAAGATATCGACGCCGTCTTGCATCGCACTGGCGAATACCGCCCTATAGACGACCACGATATTGCTCTCCGTCTCAAGTCGATCAGAGATGACCACAATGCATCCTGGAGGGGGGAAGAGGAAGGTTGGTCACTCGGAGGCAATCAGGGCAAGTTCGCTCTCGCGCTCATAGACGGTCGCTGGTGCGAATGTGTGGGCTCCTCGCCCACGACGCATATTTTCAAAAATGGCGTTATCGGATTTAAACTTGAAGCTCTTAATGAGTTTGTCTGCATGAAAAGCGCCCAGCGCGCGGGTATCGCAACGGCGAACGTTGAGTATCGCTTATTTGAGGACGAACCCGCCCTCATTGTTGAGCGCTATGACCGTGTGAAAGCCAAAGACGGAACAATCATGCGTCTACACCAAGAAGACCTCTGTCAGGCCCTTGGAGTGATGCCCGCTCAAAAGTACACGGCAGACGGCGGCCCGACCGCACGCGATATTCAGGAACTCCTCGTCAATACGAGCCATCATCAACTTAACCTGTATCTGTTTACGCAGATACTGTTCTTCAACGCCGTTATCGGTGCACCGGATGCGCATGCGAAAAACTATTCCCTGCTACTCGGAAACGGCGGCACGGCCATGATGGCTCGTATGTACGATGTCGCGTCGGGTTTGGCGTATGAGCGCATGCGCCGCCGAGCGCGCCTTGCCATGAGCGTTGGCGGCGAAAATCGTGTGGGGCGCATCGGTCCAGGCGCTATCCGCCGATACCACGGTATGGGCGACCCCGCGCTGGAGGCGGCACTCACCGATGCCGGGCTATCCGAGAAGTTTTGCTTTGCGACCATGATGGACCTCGCCTACGAGGTACCCATTTGCATGGAAGAGGTCATGGACGAATACGCCGACCTGCCCGGCATGGCGGACCTGCGCGAGCATATGCTCGGCCCCGTCTGCGAAAACTGCCAGCGCACCCTCGACCTCATCAAGGCGGATATGGGCTAGGTGTCCGTAATCTCCCATTTCCCAAAAGAAGAGAGGGGGCACCCGTCGCAAAAGCTCGGGTGCCCCCTCACGCAATGTCATTTGCAATCCACCAGCACGTGGCTCGGACTGCTGCTAGCGCAACCTTTACGCAGCGAGGCGCTTGAGGACGTCGATGAGCAGCTCGTAGAAGCGCTCGGCAGAAGCGAGCTCCATGCTCTCGTCCGGGGTGTGGACATCGGAGAGCGTCGGACCCACGGCGATGGCGTCCAGGCCGTGCAGGGCCTCGGCAAACAGGCCGCACTCAAGGCCGGCGTGGATGGACTCGATACGCAGCTCGGAGCCAAAGAGCTCGCGATAGCTCTCGACAAAGACGTCGCGGATCGGCGAATGCTCGGCATAGCTCCAACCGGGATACTCGAACTCAAACTTGGCATCGAAGCCCAGGACATCGGCCAGCATCTGCAGGCGGTCCTTGAACTCGTTCTGCAGCGAGGTGATCGAGGAGCGCGGGGACAGCATGATCTTGACCTGGTCGTCAGAGGTGGCAACCACGCCGATGTTGGAGGAAACCTCGACGGAGCCGTCGGTGGCGACGTTGCGGCGAATCACGCCGTTAGGGGCAAGACGCAGAGCGCGGATGAGAGCAAGCGCGGACTTCTGGTCCATGGCCTCGACCTCGGCGTCGTCGGCAATCTCGACGGTGCAGGTAAAGCCGGGGTCGAAGACCTCGAGCTCGGCGGTGACGTCGGCGATGATGCCACGGGCGACCTGCGCCGCGGCTTCGGCCGCAGCGTGATCGGCATAGACCAGAACAGCCTTGCACTCACGGTTGATGGCGTTGTCCTTGGTGCCGCCGTTGAAGCTGACGATGGCGGGCTCGCCGGCAACCATCAGGCGGTCGATGATGCGGGCCATGATGAGGTTGCCATTGCCGCGCTCCAAGTGGATATCGCTGCCGGAGTGACCGCCCAGCAGGCCGGAGATGTCGAGTGTGAGGGTGCTACCGGTCTTGTGCTCGCGCACGATGGGGCAGGTGTAGGTAACGACGACGCCGCCGGCGCAGCTGACGGTGGCAACGCCCTCTTCCTCGGAGTCAAGGTTGATCATAGTACGGGCGCTAATCTGGGACTTGTCGAGCGTCTCGGCACCGACCAGGCCAGTCTCCTCGTCGGTGGTGAATACGCACTCGAGGGCCGGATGGGCAATCGAATCGTCGTTGAGCACGGTAAGCATAAGCGCGACGGCGATACCGTTGTCGGCGCCCAGAGTGGTGCCGTTAGCGGTGAGGACGCCGTCCTTGACGACCAGGTCGATACCGTCGGTCGTAAAGTCGTGCTCGACGGAACCCAGCTTGTCGCACACCATGTCGATGTGACCCTGCAGCATCACGGTCGGGGCATTCTCGGCGCCGGCAGATGCGGGCTTGCGAATGATGACGTTGTAGACCTCGTCCTGATACACATCGAGACCGCGCTCCTTGGCAAACGCGACCAGGAAATCGCTGATGCCCTTCTCGTTGCCAGAACCACGGGGGATCGCGCTGACCTCCTCAAAGAAATGGAACAGCTGGGCGGGCTCGTAGCCGGTAATCTTGTAGTCCATGGTGCCTCCTTGGCGCAACTGGTTAGACAATAAGACATGCGCCTTGTATATTCCCAGACTTCGTTTGCATAAACCAGTCGAAAACGCCGAGCGCTCTCGCATCATCGGCTAACGGCGAGGAAACGCCACTTTATCAAGATAAAGCAGGTTAGACGGGCCGCGCCGAAGGGACGTTGGATCCTTCAACCAACTTCAACGCCTGTTGAACGTTAATGCATACACCATTGGTATGCTTAATAAGATTCTTGTCCTCGGTCACGACGTAATCGGCATCAATGCGATTGGCGACGCCCAGCATCAGGTCGTCCTCAAAGTCGTTGTGATGATACTTGAACACAAAGGAGTCGAAGACCTCGTCTGCACCGACCGAGGCAATAATCGACTTTTGCCGAATCAGGCGAACGCACGCCCACGCTGTCTCGTCGGCACCGGCGATGGCTTCGGGAGTGAGAGCCCCCTCACGGCGGGCGTCGGCCTTCATCGTCCTTCCCAGAATGTAATAGACGTCTTTGACAGACAGGGAGGACGAGAAGAGGACGATATCCTCCGCTTCCGCCGCGCGAGAAAGGAGCTCGACTATCGGCCTGGTCGCATTCGTGCGAGCGAGAAAGTAATCTAGCCAGACGTTCGTGTCGATCAGCAGCTTGAGCACACGTTTCGTTCCGACGCCGCTCATAATTCGATCCAATCACTGAATCTCTCGCTCATCATTTGATCGTATAACTCGTCGTAATCAAAGGCTTCATCGGGGCTCGGCCTCTGAATCGAGAACCGCTCATAAAAATTCGAAATTAACGCAGCCCCTTCCGAGACGCGGGACGAACTCACCTTCGATCGTATGTCGTCAGGCAGGACTTCGTCATCATTCTTTTTTGCGACGGGCATATGACCGTTCTCGGTCAAGTACTGCCACAGCTCCCTCACAGCTTGAGACGGCGTCATGCCGATATGCGCCAGCACGGCGTCCCCAGCCTCTTTGAGTTGGCGATCCATGCGTACATTCATCTGGACCGGCCGTGAGTCGAGTACCGATATAGGCATGCTAGCTCCTTCTGCTATACATATTTGTATTTCGAGTATAGCACCATTTACTCATAAAAAGGGGCGCCCCGACAGGAGTGCCCCTTCGCAAAGCTATGTTAATCCCTACAGCGCGCCGGAACCGGCTTGCATCATGCCGCCGGGGCCCGAGGTCACGCCGCCGCTCACGGGCGCGGCGTTGCCGGTGTGCGGTGCCGCCGGAGCGGTATCGCCACCGAGCGTGCCCGCCGGACGCGGTGCCGGGATCTCACCCGTGCCGTGGCTAAAGACAAACTTGCCATCGGCCACGTCGCACAGGACGGTATCGCCCTCGCCCCACTCGCCGGCCAGAAGCTCCTCGGACAGCGGGTCCTCGATGAGCTTTTGGATGGCACGGCGCAGCGGACGCGCACCGTTGGTGAGGTCGGTGCCCTCGGCCACGATCTTGTCATAGGCCGCATCGGTGAGCTTGATGTTCATGCCGTTGGCAATCAAACGCTGACGCAGGTCGTCCACCAGCAGGTGCGCGATCTTGGTGAGATTCTCGCCCGAGAGCTTCTGGAACACCACGATGTCATCGATACGGTTGAGCAGCTCGGGGCGGAACAGGCGCTTGAGCTCGCCCATCGCGCGACCACGGATCTCACTCGACGTGAGACCCTGCTCGCCGGTGGTGCCAAAGCCCACGCTCGCATCCTGCGCAATCTCGCGGGCGCCCACGTTGGACGTCATGATGATCACGGTGTTGCGGAAGTCTACCGTCTTGCCCTGGCTATCGGTCAGGCGGCCCTCCTCCAGCACCTGCAGCAAGATGTTGAAGATATCGGGGTGCGCCTTCTCGATCTCGTCGAACAGCACGACCGAGTACGGGTGACGACGAACGGCCTTGGTGAGCTGGCCGCCCTCGTCGTGACCGACGTAACCCGGAGGGCTACCGATGAGCTTGGAGACCTCGAACTCGCTACCGAACTCGGACATGTCGAAGCTGATGAGCGCATCCTTGCTGCCAAAGAGGTACTCGGCGAGCGTCTTGGCGAGCTCGGTCTTGCCCGTGCCGGTGGGACCCAGGAAGATAAAGCTGCCGCCGGGGCGACGCGGGTCCTTGAGCGGCGAGCGGCTGCGGCGCACGGCTTTGGCAACTGCCTCGACAGCCTCATCCTGACCGATGATGCGCGTCTTGAGCACGCTTTCGGCCTGCAGCAGGCGACGGCTCTCGCTCTCGGTAAGCGAGGACACCGGCACGCCCGAAGTCACGGACACGATATCGGCAATCTGACTCACATCGATGGTGAGCGGGCTGGCGTCGAGCTCGGCGGTCCAGGCGGCCTTGGCCTCGGCGAGCTCAATCTCGGCGGCCTTCTGTTGCTCGGTGATCTCGGCGGCCTTGTTCATGTCGTCGCTCTCGGTGGCCTCCTGCGCGGCGGCCTTAAGCTCCTCCACGCGATGCTCGGCCTCACGCACCGGCTCGGGCGCGCGATTCGCGGCGATGCGAGCGCGGGCACCGGCCTCGTCAATGAGGTCGATGGCCTTATCGGGCAGGAAGCGATCCTGGATGTAGCGGTTGGAAAGGTTCGCGGCAGCCTCGATAGCACCCTGCGTATAGCGCACATGGTGATGCTCCTCGTAGCGCGGCTTGAGCGCGGTCAGGATCTTGACCGTGTCCTCGACGCTCGGCTCCTCGACATCGATGGTCTGGAAGCGACGCTCGAAAGCCGGGTCCTTGGTGAGGTACTTGCGGAATTCCTCGGCCGTGGTGGCGCCGATAATCTGGAAGGCGCCGCGCGCGAGCACGGGCTTGAGCATGGAGCTCGCGTCGATGGAGCCCTCGGCAGAACCGGCACCGATGATGGTGTGCATCTCGTCGATAAACAGGATGACGTCGTCGGCTTCGGTGGCCTCTTGGATCACGTTCTTGAGGCGCTCCTCAAACTCGCCGCGATACTTGGCGCCCGCCACGAGGCCCGGCAGGTCGAGCGTCCAGATATTCTGGTTCATGAGGTTCTCGGGCACGTTGCCGGCTGCAATCTGCTGAGCCAGGCCCTCGACGATGGCCGTCTTGCCCACGCCGGGGTCGCCCAGAATGAGCGGGTTGTTCTTGGTGCGGCGCGAAAGAATTTCCATCATACGCTGGACTTCCTTTTCGCGACCAATTACAGGGTCGAGCTCGCCGTCGCGCGCCTTCTGCGTGAGGTTAGTCGCGAACTGCTTAAGCGTATCGGTGCCACTCCCCTTTTGCTGAGAGGCATCCGAGCCGCTAAAGAACGGCAGGCCCGCACCGGGACGACCAGCACCGGCGCCGGCGAGCGGACGCTTCTTGTCCTGGTCCTTGGCGGTGAGTTTCTCGATAGCCTTTTTGATAGAGGCGGACGACACACCCAGGCGCATGAGGATGTCCATGGCCATGCCGTTGCCCTCTTCGACGATGCCGATCAGCAAGTGCTCGGTCGACACGTAGGTCTGGTTGTTCTCACGCGCCACGCGGAATGAACGCTCCATCACGCTAATGACGAGCGGCGTAAAGGCGAGCTTAGCGGCCTCGGTCTCCTCACTGGGCTCGGGAACGGTGGTCTGGACCTCTTTGAGGGTGTCCATGATGTCATCGTAGGAGATGTCGAGCGAACGCAGTGCCTCGGCGGCAATGCCCTCGTCCTCCTTGGCAAGCGCGAGCAGCAGGTGCTCGGTGCCCACCTTATTTGAATGAAGATCAAGCGCCTCTTGCTTGGCCATGGACATGACCTTACGCGCGCGATCGGTAAATCTATCTAACATGCTCGTTTCCTTACATGAGTTCATCGAAATCAAAACGCCCGCCCGTCGGCGGCGCTTTTGTCTCTTTACCCACAGGTTGTCTATGTTAACAGCTGGAGGAATATCTATAAACCCGGCTCACATGAATGCAGGTTATGACCGCATCGCGGGACTCACCGCGCGATGCGCGACAGGCGCCCCGCAAGAGAAACCCTAGGCGTCTTTCACCACGTCGGGACTCGTCGCACGCGATGCGCGATAGGCATCGGCCTCCTTGGAGACGCGTCCGAGCAGCTCGGATGTATCGACGCCCTCGACTTGCGCGACCGTTTCCACCGTCTGCATGGCGACCGCCCTCAGGTACGCGCACGCGCTGTCCCCCAGCTGCTCGAGGTCTATCTCCTCGCCGCCCTCCCGGGCAAAGCCGACCGCCATCACAAAGCCCATGATGCCCGAGACCAGAAAGCCCACCGCAAAGCTCGAATCTGCCTTGAGCTCTTCTCCGTCGGGGTGGACGATCTCTCTCACGCGGTCGATGATGATCGTATGGATGCCCTGCACGACCTGCTCGGCGGCACCCGCCCTCATGGTGATGACGATGCGCCGCAGCAGGCAGCTGACGTCGCGCCGGTCGAACGCCGAAAGGTCGCCCTCGCTCGAAAAATGCCAGAGGGCATCGGTGATGAGCTCGTTATCCTGCAGCAGCTGGGCTATGGCGATGGCGACGAGTTCATCGAAATCGTGAAAATAGTAGTAAAACGTTCCGCGATTGCACTGGGCGGCGCGGGTCACCTCGCCAACCGACAGCTCGAAGATGCTGTGGTTCTCGATGCGCTCCCAAAACGCCTCGATGATACGGGTGCGTGCATCGGGCGCATCGGCGTCCTTACGCGGTCTCGCCATGCGCCTCACCGCACCCCTGCGCCTTGGCGTTCATGATGAGCATCTGAAGACGGTTCTCCACGTTGGCGAAGCTCACGTCGGGATCGTAGTCGAGCGGCAGGAACTGCGCCGTGGGATACTGCTCCTTGAGCGCATGGATGAGCCCGCGCCCCACGACATGGTTGGGCAGACACCCGAACGGCTGCAGGATCACGAAGTTGCGGCAGCCGCGCTTGGCGTGCTCGAGGATCTCCGCCGGAATCAGCACGCCCTCGCCCGCATCGAACGTATGGTGCAGGATCTTATCGATCGCGCGCACGAGCTCGGGCATGCGCGTCGGCGGCTCGTAGAGCGGGCTCGCCGCGCCCAGGCGGTCGCAACGGTCGTGCGCGAGCTCGAACAGGTTGTCCGCCGTGGCGTACCAGGCCTTTTCGGGCAGCGACAGGTCGACGTGGAACTCGCGCGACTGCGCATGCTTGTAGAAATAGGTCTTGCGGATCACGTCGGTCATGCGCGCCTCGATGACCTCGAGCCCGTTGTCCTCGAGGTAGCGCTCGATCTCGTGGTTGGCGCCGAGATGGAAATTGAGCAGGTACTCGCCCACGATGAGAACGGTCGGATGCGGGTTCGAGCGGTCGTACGGAACGGCGTCCATGATCGCAAGCGCGCGTTTGAAGCCCGTCGCCTGGCCCCTCAGCCCGGAGCGCTCCATGCCCTCGATAACCTCATCGAGCGCGCGGTCGAACGCAGCGTCCGCCGCGCCCTTCTCGAGCTCGTAGGGACGGATGCGCCTAAGCATGGCCTCGAGGGCATCGATCATGGGAAGACCGTAGGCGATCTGGATGCTCGGGCCAAGGCCGAGCTTGAAGCCCGGATGCGCATTGTGGGCATCGACGTCGTCGTTGGTGAGCACCGGGACATAGTCGTATCCCGCGTCGTCGAGCGCGCGGCGCAGCAGGGGCATGTAGTGCGTCAGGCGGCAGTCGCCGATATACTTGCCAGTCACCACGGCGACGTCGTGCGGGTCGTACTTACCGCTCTCGAGTGCCGCGAGCGCCTCGCCGATCACGATTTGCGCGGGGAAGCAGATGTCGTTGTGCACATAGCGTTTGCCCAGGCGGATGGCATCCTCGCGCCCGATGTCAAGGGCCTCGGCGCGCACGCCCTGATTGCGCATCGCCGCGGTCATGAGCCTGCAGAACGCATGGGAGGTGTTGGGGACCAGCGCGATCTTGTCGTGCCGGTCGCGCTTGGTGTACTTGACCTTATACGGGTCGTCGAGCGGATGGACCGCGTGCACCCGGGCGCCCTCGGCACGCTCCTCCGCGCGACGACGGTTGACCGACTCGATAAACGAACGCACGCGAATGCCCATGGGACCGGCGACGTCGCTCTCATCGAGCTTGATCATCATCGGAACCTTGGAGCCCATCTCGCCCATCATGCGCGCGATCTCGTCGGTGAGATACGCATCGTGGCCGCAGCCGAAGCTGCCCATCTGCACGAGCTCGAGCTCGGGCGTCGATGCGACGATGACCGCGCACGACAGCATGCGCGCATGGTAGTTGTTCACGATGTCGATGCGGCTGTTGGAAAGATCGACGTTGCAGACCCCCGGCACCGCATCGGGCGTCAGCACGGGGATGCCGCGCTCAGAGAAGAGCTTGGGCAGCCCGTGGTTGACCAGCGGGTCGTTGTGGTACGGGCGCGAAGCGATCACCACCGCGTAGCCGCCGTCCTCGCGCACGTTCTCGAGCACCTGCCTGCCGCGCAGCTGCAGCTGGTTCTCAAACGTCTGCTGCGCGCGGTCCGCCTGCTCGGTCGCCTTGGCAACCAGGTCGGCATCGATATCGAAGGTCTCCTTGCACCACGCCTTGAGCTGGCGGTTTCGGTCGCCCTCGTCGTACCAGTGGAACAGCGGCGTATCGAACGGAACGCCGAAACGCTCCTCCGGGTTATCGGAATTGCGCATCACGTAGGGGTATCCCTTTACGACGGCGCACATCCACTCGCTGGTAGAGGCGGTGTTTTCGGTGGGCACCGTCGTGATGATGGGCATGAAGATGCGGTCGACGCCGGCGTCGACGAGATTGCGGATGTGCCCGTGGACGAGCTTGGCCGGGAAGCACACGGTGTCGGATGTGACGTGCGCCAGACCGCGCTCGTACATCGCCTTGGTGCTGCGTCCCGAGACGCGCACCTTAAAGCCGAGCGTGCTGAAGAACGTCGACCAGAACGGCATGGTGTCCCAGAACTCGAGCACACGGGGAATGCCGATCGTGACATCGCGCCCCCCGCAGACGGGAACCGTGGGGCACGACTCGAACAGCAGCTTCTCGCGGTCGACAAAGAGATTGGGGGCAGCCGCGGTCCGGTCGCGCCCCGTGCCGGGTGCATGTGCCTCGCAAGCACCCTGCGGACGCAGCTCCTCCGCCGCGGGAACCTCGCGCACGAGCTCATCCCATGAGATGGCGCCGCCGCGCGGGCAGCGATTGCCCGTGACGTAAAGCGAGCCGTCGCCAAATGCCACGACCGCGCGCTGGCAGCGGTTGTTGCACCGACGGCAGGTAACGCCGCCGAACTCGCGATGCTCGAAGCGCTCCACGGCATCGAGCCCGATAAACGACGTGCCGGCGTCGCCCTTGCGGCATTTCTCGCGCGCGAGCAGGGCGATACCGATAGCGCCCATCAGCCCCGGGTGGGGCGCACGCGTGACGGGTTTGCCCAGATACTGCTCGAATGCGCGCAGCACCGCGTCGTTTCGGAACGTGCCGCCCTGGACGACGACTTTGTCGCCCAGACGGTTGAGATTTGAAACGCGAATGACCTTGGTGAACACGTTCTCGATAATCGAACGGCAGAGACCGGCCATGATGTCGCCCGGACCCTTACCGCGCCGCTGCTCGGAAACGACGCTGCTGTTCATGAACACCGTGCAGCGGCTGCCGAGAACGGCGGGGGCTTTGGACGAAAATGCCTCGGTCGCGATATCCTCAACGGCTATTCCGAGGTTTTTGGCAAAACCCTCGAGGAACGAGCCGCAGCCCGCAGAGCACGCCTCGTTGACGACGATATCGGTCAGCACGCCGTGGTTGAGCCAGATGGCCTTCATATCCTGTCCGCCGATGTCGAGCACGAAGGTCGCATCGGGAACGCATGCGCACGCGGCGCGGGCGTGCGCGACCGTCTCGACCGTATGGTAGTCGGCGTGGAACGCGCGCGCGAAAAGCTCCTCGCCGTATCCCGTGGTGCCCACGGCATCGATCGCAAGCGTGACTCCCGCTGTCTCCCAGCGGTTCTTCAAGCTGACAAGACCCTGTTGGGCGACGTCGAGCGGTCTGCCGTTATTAGACGCGTAGAACGAATCGACAAGCTCACCCGCCTCATCGACCAGGGCGAACTTGGTCGTCGTGCTCCCCGAATCGATACCGAGCGCCACACGCACCGTCTCTCCGGGCGCATACGCATCCGGACCCTTTGCCGGCGTCTCTTTGCCATGGCGTGCCATAAAATCCGCCTGCTCGGCAGGTGTGGCAAAAAAGGGCTGGGCAAGACGTCCCTCCCCGCTTGCGGGCGCGACCGTCTCGAGCTTATCCAGCCGGACAAAAGCGTCGGGAAGGTCGATCGGTTGGGACGATGCGAACATGTCGGTCAGCGACAGGGCGGCACCGCGCGCGACCATGATCTGCGGATCGCGCGGGACGATAACCTGATCGTCCGATAGATTCAGTTGCTCCCGGAACACGCGGACCAGCGTGGGGTTGTAGGCGAGCGTACCGCCCTCGAAGATTACCGGCGGCTCGATGTCGATACCCTGGGCCAGACCGCCGATCGTTTGGCGGGCGACCGCGTGAAGCGCCGAAAGCGCCAGGTCGGTGGTAGGAATGCCCTCGTTGAGCAGCGGCTGGATATCGGTCTTTGCGTACACGCCGCAGCGGCCCGAAACCTCGTGGACGGTCGTTCCCCGGCTTGCGAGCTGCTCGAACTCGCCCGATTCGGTGCCGACCCCCATGAGCTTTGCCATCTCGTCGATAAATGCACCGGTACCGCCTGCGCACGAGCCGTTCATGCGCATGTCGGCAACCTCGATGTCTCCCTTATCGTTGGTGCGGAAGAAGATCATCTTGGCGTCTTGGCCGCCCAGCTCGATGGCGCAGCGCGTCTGCGGATAGAACCTGCTGATCGCGAGCGCGTTGGCGACCACCTCCTGAACGTACGAGGCGCCCAGCGCGGTCGCGATATCGCGCGCACCCGAGCCGGTCACCGCAACGCGCAGCGACTCATGGGGAAAGCGCTCGGCGAGCTCGCCGAGCATGGCGCGCACGCTCGCTGCCTGACACGCCCCGTGGCGGCGATATCCCCACCACGCCTCGGTCATATCCTCGTGCATCGCGTAAACTTTGGTCGTCGTCGACCCTACGTCCAGTCCTACTAGCAACGCCATAATGCTCCGTCTCTCGCATTTTTCCTGCTAGAGATATACCACTCTACGTAATACAACAGACTGTTGTATTTAAACTCCGTATAAAATGCGGCTGCCGAAACGCTTCAGCAGCCGCCGAATGCACCAACAGATTGTTCTGCGCGCTAGCACGTCGGGCAACGGAGCAGCACGGGCCCTCCGGTCATGCGCACCGCTCACGCCCGCGATGCCGCCGAGAGAGCTATCCACGCTTAGGGCTCCAACCAAGCAAGTCGCCCGCGCTCAGCAGATCCCTAAGCGAGCTACTCGCACTCAGGAGCCATAGCCTGCTCCAAGAGCTCGGCATGCTCCTCCTCGAAAACCGTCCCCACAGGGAAGGCGCGACGGAAGACGAAGTGGGAAATCGGACCGGCTACCAAAAGGTTCCACGGCAGCGCCATCACAAAATTATGCGGGATGTTGATCATCCAGATCGCGGGCACGGAATACAGGTTCGCAAGGATGCCACCGGGCATGTGCGTCAGACCCTCGCAGGCACCGTACAGCGACATGATGATGACCATGGGAACGACCATGCAGGAGCTGACGGCGAGCGTCATGGCGAGCGGCGAGCTCTTGCCCGGAGTGACCAAGTACTTAAAGGCGAAACCCTTGGCGAGCGGGCTGGCGACGAACCAGTCGCAGCACATGGCAAAAATGTAGGCAACGGGGAAGCCGAGCCACGCAGCGGCAACGACCTCGCCGTTGATGGCCCCATACTGCAGGGCAACGTTGTAGATGCTCATCCAGAGCACCATGCAAAAGCACATGATAAAGGTGAACAGCAGGCTCTCTCGTTTGTTGATAGGCATGAAGGGCAGATTCCTCTCTGTGTTGTGCCGCGGCACCACGCAACAAAAACGGGCGGGCAAGATGGAGCTGTTGGGACTTCATCTCGCCCGCCCGTGGTACGTGCGTCTGCGACTACTTATGTGGTGGAACCAGCCTAGCACGAAACGCATGCGCTTCGTAAGCGTTGAGTTTATGAAGATGCAGGGCACCGATAATCCCCCGACCCCATAAGTTGCGGTGGAATACGGACTGTTTTGACCCTTTAAGCAGCAATTCAGTCCCTATTTCACCGCAACTCTTTTGGTGCAAAGTAACCTGTCCCCCTTGTACCAATTAGCTGGTGTGGCGCCAGCGAGGGTCGGTGAGAGTTCTCGCCACACCCAGCCCAACGGGCAGAAACGCTACGATGAGCACTGCGCGCACAAACCAGCCGAGCATATTGACTGTGTCGAAGGTGCACATGTAATACATAGAGCGATAGAGATACAGACCGGGCACCATAATGACAATCGAAGGCACCGTGAGGGCGATGCGCGGGTAGGTGAGCTTGACTTCAGCCAAGCTTGCGAGCAGCCCCGATACCAGCGCGCCGATAAACGCTGCTGCCTCGGGAGGCATTCCCGTGCTGAGGCCCAGGAAGGGAATCATCGTCGGCGCATCGACAAGGGTCAGACGCAGGGTATTGGACACGGCACCGATCAACCCAGCTGCCGCGGCCATCTTTACCGGGCTGTTGAACATCACCGAGAAGCCGAATACGCCAACGAAGCTCATCACCACGCGCAGGAGCGTAAGGGCAAGCGGCGAAAGGCCCAGTGGGGCAAAGTCGTCCGGCGCTAGGCCAACACACTCGGCAACCATCCAACCTACGAGGGTCGCCATCACAATAATCGATACGGCATATGAAAGGCGCTCGATACCGCTTCGCATGTCGAGCTTAGCGATGTCGAGGCCTGCCGTAATGAGCGGAAAGCCGGGAATCACAAAGAGCATGGCGCCGATATAGCCTTCTTGGTGCGACATTGCCCCCGGTATGACCTGGCCAAGGCCGAGCAATGCCAGCAGATACGAAACGCAAGCGAGCGCAACGCCGGTCGTCAGCGCGCTGAACTGACCAAGGCCCTGCTTGAGAATATGGGAGCGAGCAAAATTGCCGACACCAGCGCCTACGAACGCGCAGGCCATCTCGATAGGGCCGCCGCCGAGCAAAAAGACGAAGGCGCCACAAGCACAGGCCGCCGCAAGGCCCTGTTGCCAGGGAGCGTAATCGGGCTTTGAGCTCTCAACGGTCTTGAGCATCTCGTGGTATTCGTGCACGGTAAACCGGCGCCCGTAAATCTCGATTTCCTTTAAGAAGCTCTCCATCATCCAGATGCGATGGGTATTGACTCCCGTTGTGGGCAGGCTGACAACCTCGTTAAAGCAGTGGCCATCTTCGATGCAGGTGCACTCAAACGACAGGAGACTCAGGTCGACGTGAATCGTGACGCCGAGCACGTCAGCAACACGATTCATGGTATCGCGCACGCGCCAGGCACCCGTTCCGCTCGCGAGCATAAGCATACCGGTGCGGCAGATGATGGATGATTTATCGGTGAGCGGCGCATCGACGGCAAGTTCATCGCCTGCCGTCACGATCTGGTGCCAGTCAGTTTTCATATGGAGCGCGCCGGCACGGACACCGTGGTGCATGGGGGCTCTCGAAAGCAGCGAGTCAAGGCGCGAAGACTGTGGGGGCTCCGCCGATTCGCCCTCGTCCTCGTCGGGCTCTTCATCGATCAGATCAAAGGAATCAAGCGGCGCTGGCTCGCGACGGTCGATCAGCTCCTCGTCCTCATCATCAAAGTAATTGAACTGATCGAGCATGTCCTCTTCGATAGCACGCTCGCTCGCATCGTCCATCCCGGTGCTCCCTTCCTATCGACTAACCCCCATCCTAGACAGCGACGGCTAAAGGAAACATAAAAGAGACGGCTGTCATGCGAGCCATGTGTGCAATAGCCGTTGGGTAGTCGTTTGAGAACGCCCCCAATGACTATTGACGGCCAAGGCAACGCCGATGCTATGGCACCGACAGCGAAAACCCGCCAGAGCGAGCAAGGTGCCTTGAAACGAGGCGGCATTGATCTTTTGATCATGCCGCCGAAGTTGAAAGGCAGATTGCCGCTCTGGCGGGCTTGCAGCGTCAACTGGTTACGCGGGTTGGTAAACCCGCGTAACCCCCTAGTACATCTTTGCGCCGGCGGGGATGGAAGCGTCGAGCTGGATCAGGTTGAGGCGCTCCTCGCCCTCCTCCTCGTGGATGGCGCTGATCAGCATACCGCAGCTGGGAATACCCATCATCTTGCGCGGAGGCAGGTTGGTGATGGCGAGCAAGGTCTTGCCGACCAGGTCCTCGGGCTCGTAATAAGCGTGAATACCGGA
Source organism: uncultured Collinsella sp. (assembly GCA_900549085.1). Lineage (GTDB taxonomy): Bacteria > Actinomycetota > Coriobacteriia > Coriobacteriales > Coriobacteriaceae > Collinsella. Next base: position 44,202 of record URMO01000004.1, read on the forward strand.
GAGGATGGTGCGGTCGGTACCGGTACCGTCGTCGAGCGTAAAGTTCAGCAGCTTCTTGGACTTCTTGACGGCCTCGCATGCCTTGACCTTCACAGCGCGGAAATCGCTCTTGGAGAAGGTATCGAAGTCGACGAACTCCTCGAACAGCGGCTCAACGGCGATCTTGGAGTAATCGAGCGTGGGCTTAAGCGACTTAACGAACGGGCTTGCGGCGTTGCCGGCCTCGGCAGCCTTGGCAGCGGCGGCACCGGACTGGAAACCCTTCTCGGGCTTCATGTGCGGGAACAGCAGGACGTCGCGAATGGAAGCCTGGTTGGTGAGCAGCATGACCACGCGATCGATACCGATGCCGATGCCGCCCGCGGGAGGCATGCCGTACTCGAGGGCGCGTACGTAGTCCTCGTCGTACTCCATAGCCTCGTCGTCGCCGCCGGCCTTCTCGGCCATCTGGGCGGCAAAGCGCTCGGCCTGGTCGACCGGGTCGTTGAGCTCGGAGAATGCGTTGGCGTACTCGTGGCCGGCGATGACCAGCTCAAAGCGGTGCGTCAGGCGCGGATCGTCCTCAAAACGCTTGGCAAGCGGGCTGACCTCGATGGGGTAATCGCATACGAAGGTCGGGTTGACGATGGTGTCCTCGCCCAGCTCATCGTAAATCTCGGCGATGATCTTGCCAGCAGTCCACTCGGGCTTAATCTCCAGACCCTTCTCGCGTGCGGCGGCGGCAAGCTCCTCGACCGGCGTGTCGATGGTGACCTGCTTGCCGAGCACGTTCGAGACGATGTCGGTCATGGGACGGCTTGCCCACTCACCGGAAAGATCGATGGTCTGACCCTGGTACTCAATGACCTCGGGGTTGCCGATGGCCTTGTTGGCAGCCTTGATGACACCCTGGGCGAGCGCCTTCATGCCCTCGAGGTCGGAGAAGGCACGGTAGGCCTCCATCGTGGTGAACTCGGGGTTGTGGGTGAGGTCCATACCCTCGTTGCGGAAGATGCGGCCGATCTCGAAGACGCGCTCAAAGCCACCGACGATGCAGCGCTTGAGGTGCAGCTCGGTAGCAATGCGCAGGTAGCACTCCTGATCGAGCGCGTTGAAGTGCGTGATGAACGGCTTGGCCGTAGCGCCGCCCTGAATGGTCTGCAGGATGGGGGTCTCGACCTCCATGTAGCCGTCAGATTCCATGAAGCGGCGGAAGGTGGAGAGAATCTGCGAGCGCTTGCGGAAGGTCTCGCGAACATCGTCGTTGGCAATCAGGTCGACATAGCGCTGACGATAGCGGGTCTCCTTGTCGGAGAGGCCGTGGAACTTCTCGGGCAGCGGGCGAACGGCCTTGGAGAGCAGCGTCGCGCTCTTGGGGGCAACGGAGAGCTGGCCGCGCTTGGTGCGAACAACCACGCCGGTCACGCCCAGGATATCGCCAAGGTCGAGAGCCTTGAGCGTATTCCAAGCTGCCTCGTCCATGTCGTTGATGCGGCAGAACAGCTGAATCTCGGCGGTAGCGTCGCGCACGACGATAAACATGATCTTGCCCTGACCGCGCTTGGCGACCACGCGGCCGCCGATCTTCACGACGTCCTCAGTATCCTCGCCATCGGCAAGATCGGCATATTTGGCCTCAATGTCGACGACATAGTCCTCGATCTCGGAGTGCTCGGGATAGGGGTTCTGGCCCGCCTCGAACAGGGCGGCGCGCTTTGCCAGACGCGTGGCGCGCTCGTCGTTGAGCGTCGAGGCCTGATCGGCGACGTTCTGGTTCTCTGCCATAAGTTAGCTCCTCAAACTAAAACGCTCCCCAGGATTCGGTCCCAGGGAGCGAAAACATACCTTTACGCGGGACCGTGGTCTAGCGTGCGATCTTTGCGATGGTGTAGACGCGGGTCTTGCCCGAAGGCGTAACGACCTCGACGGAGTCGCCCTCGCCGTGACCGATAATGGCGTGGCCGACCGGAGACTCGTTGGAGATCTTGTGCTCGAGCGAGTTGGTCTCGGTGGTACCGACGAGCGTGACTTCCATGACCTCACCGTTGGGATCGATCAGAGAAACGGTGGAACCGATGGAGACGGTCAGATCGCCCGTGGTGGCAGCAACCTGAGCGTTGGCGAGGATGGCCTGAATCTCGGCAATGCGAGCAGCATTCTGGGCCTGCTTGTCCTTGGCGGCATCGTACTCGGAGTTCTCCGAAAGGTCGCCGAACGCGCGGGCTTCCTTGATGTCCTCGACGATCTCCTTGGCGTAATCGCCCTCACGCCAAGCAAGCTCCTCGACGAGCTTCTGGCGGCCCTCAGCGGTCAGTACGATCTGGCTTGCGTCCATACGGATATCTCCCCAACTATGATGTAACGATCAACTGTCAACAAAACGAAAAAGACCGGCTAGCCTGCGGGCAAGCCGGTCAGGTGCTCACCCCAAAGGGATGGGACTACTCTGCGTCCGCGTCGCTGTCCTCTGCCTGCTTTTTCTTGGCAGCAGCGAGCTTGGCCTCGAGCTCTGCGATCTCCTTGTCCTCCTTGGACTCCTCGACCACAACGTCCTCGGCCTGCTTGGTTTCGCCCTTATCGTCGCCCTCCATACCCTCGCGGATATTCTTGACGGTAGAGCCGAGAGACTTGCCGAGCTTCGGCAGGTTCTTAGGCCCGAAGATGATCAAGACAACGACGAGAATAATGATGAGCTCAGGAGCCCTCAGTCCAAACATGTAGACCTCCACAATACAGCGAGACAAGCTCGAATGAGTATACCGCGGGTGCCGCGGTATCACAACAATAGCTAAAAAAAGGGACCGCAAGAAGCGGTCCCTTCTCATGCTCTGGTCGGGTTGACTGGATTTGAACCAGCGACCCCTGCGTCCCGAACGCAGTGCTCTACCAAACTGAGCCACAACCCGTTAGCTCGACTATAGTAACAAAGATTTTCGTCGCGTGCTAGAGAAATTTTTATTTCTTTGGCGCGTCGATTTGAACCGTGTTGGGAATAAGCTCAGTCGCGCAGGCCCACCAGCCATTTTGCTGGGCAGCTCCCGCAAGATGGGCTGCTGCAGCGACGGTATCGCAAATGGCAAACGAGCAAGCACCCGAACCGCACACGTCCACGGCAACGGTTCCCTCCTGTGCGCGCAGCCAGTCGAGAACTGCCTGGATCCGCGGCTCCATCTGCGCGGATATGACGCCCAGATTGTTATGAACGAGCGCATATGCCGCCTCGGCATCGCCGGCGCGTAAGACAGAAGCAATCGCATCGGGTTTTTCCGCGGGCACCGGGCTCTCATCAAATCGTCGATACGCTTCAACCGTTGAAACGCTCGTCTCGTGCGGTTTGACCAATACGACAGGTGTCGCCGGAAGCACAGGATACTCAGTGGCCAGCACATCTCCCCCGCCGACGTAGAATGCGGGACTCGTGTGCAAAAAGAACGGCACGTCGGCGCCGATACCGCGAGCGATGTCATCGAGCGCGGGGTCGGCGCGGTCGATACCCCACAGCTCGGCCAAGGCAACGATGACCGCAGCGGCATCCGTCGAGGGGCCTCCCAGGCCGGCGCACAGCGGGATACGCTTTTCGATCGTCACGCACACGTTGGCATCGCGACCGTAACGCTCGGCCATAGCGATTGCCGCCCGATAGGCCGTATTTTTTTGCATGGGAAAATCGGATGCCGGAACCGTCTGGACGGTCAACGCCTGCGCCGGCGTGACCGTCACGGTATCGGCTAGACCGACGGCTGCCATCAGGGAATCGACCCTGTGATAGCCGCGGGCGTCGCGCTCGGTATGAACCCCCAGATAGAGGTTAATCTTTGCCGGCGCGGTAAGGATGAGGGACCGATCGGTCACCGTTAGTGCTCCTCGAGCTGGTTGCCGAGCGGGGTAAAGATATGTTCGCCGCTCTCGGGGTCGAACAGTTCGACCTGGCCGGTAAGGACATCGATGTACTGGTAGGACTGACGCGATTTGCGGCCGCGACGCTCGTCAACCTCAACGATAAAGACAGCGGGGTGGACGCTCTTGATGGTGCCCATGCGCTCGATGACGCGGGTACGGCCCATGTTGGCCTTAACCTTGACGCGATCGCCCACCATATCGGTCAGCTTCTCGTGGATGTCGTCGACGTGATTGACTTCCATCTCTTCCATGAACAGGGCCTCCAGAGGGTGCAATTCAAAAAGGGGATAATACCCCTAAGATAGACAAAACTCTAATACTATAGCACCCTGATGCAGCCATACGCAAGCAGCTAAAAAAGCCCCGTCCCAAATTGACTACTTACAGATTGTCTGTGTCCAGAACGATGGTGAACGGACCGTCGTTGACTAGGTCGACCTTCATATCGGCGCCAAAGATACCGTGCGCCACATGCTCAACGTCCTGAGCGACGAGTGTCAAAAAGTACTCGTAAAGTTCGTTAGCGACATCGGGCGCGCCGGCGTCCGTAAACGACGGATGGCGGCCGTGGCGGCAGTCGGCAAACAGCGTGAACTGCGACACCACGAGCACCTCGCCGTCGACATCCGCCAGCGCCAAGTTGGTCTTGCCGTTCTCGTCCTCGTTGATACGCAGCCCGCGGAGCTTGCCCCACAGCTTGTCGGCTTCGGCGCGTGTGTCGCCGTGGCCCACGCCCAGCAGCACCAAGTAGCCGCGTCCAATACGGCCCACGCACTCGCCGTCGACTGTCACGCTGGCGTTGAGCACGCGCTGCACCACCGCACGCACGGTCTACTCCTCGCCCGTCAGCTTGGCGGACAGATGCTCGAGCGCATGGAAACGATGGCTGATGGCGTTCTTCTCGTCCGCCGTGAGCTCGGCCATGGTCTTGCCCGGCGTATCGACCGGCAGGAACAGCGGGTCGTAGCCAAAACCGTGTTCGCCGCGGCCCTCGTGCGCGATAACGCCTTCGCAGGCGCCCTCGCCATAGGTGACCAGGCCGTCCGTATCGATAAGCGCGACGACGCTCATAAAGCGCGCGGTACGGTCCTCGTCTGCCACGCCTTCCAGGTTAACGAGAAGCTTGGCGTTGTTGGCGGCATCGTCGCCATGCACGCCCGCATAGCGCGCGCTATACACGCCCGGCTCGCCGTCCAACGCATCGACGACCAAGCCGGAGTCGTCGGCGATGGCCATAAGGCCCGTCTCCTCGACCGCAGCCTGCGCCTTGATGATGGCGTTCTCCAAAAACGTCGTGCCGTTTTCCTCGGGGTCCTCAAAATCGCCCAGCTGGCCGAGCGCCACAAAGCGCACCTCGGGCATGACCTTGCCCAAAATGGCCTCGATCTCGGTGAGCTTATGGGCGTTGCCGGTTGCCACGACGATGGTCGCCGCCGGGTCGAGAGTGTCGATGTCAATCTTCTCAAGTGCCATAGCTGGCCTCCTTTGTCTCTATAGCAATGCCGAGTTGAGGACGACGAGGACTTCGGCCTCTCTCCCGTCTCAATCAACGGCAGTCTTATACTTCGACGTTTTCCCAGATAAAACCTGCCAAAATAAACCTGTCCCTTTTTGGCAGGTTAGGCGAGGGCTTGGCGCTGAAGCTCGATGAGCTCGGCGATACCCTTGTCACCCAGGTCGAGTAGGGCGTTGAGACGCTTGCGATCGAAGGGCGCCTGCTCGCCGGTACCCTGGAGTTCGATCATCTCACCGGAATCGGTGGCGACGAGGTTCATGTCGACCTCGGCGTGGCTGTCCTCGGAATAATCCAAGTCGAGCAGGGTGTTGCCGTCGACGACGCCCATGGAAATGGCGGCAACCTGGCCCGTGAGCGGGATGCGCTCGAGTTTTCCCGCCTCGACCCACATGGCAAGGGCGTCGTGCAGCGCCAACCAGGCACCGGTAATGCTCGCCGTACGCGTGCCGCCATCGGCCTGGATCACATCGCAGTCGACGGTAACGGTGTACTCGCCGAGCGCCTTCATGTTGACGACGGTACGCAGGCTGCGGCCGATAAGCCGCTCGATCTCCATGGAGCGGCCCTTGCGGTTGGCATGCTCGCGCTTGCAGCGTTTACCGGTCGAGGCCGGCAGCATCGCATATTCCGCCGTTACCCAGCCGGCCTTGGCGCCCTTGCGCCAACCCGGCACACCCTCCTCGATGGTGGCGGCGCACAGTACGCGCGTGTCGCCGAACTCCGCCAGGCACGAGCCGTGGGCGTGCTTCATGACGCCGCGGGTGAGCTTAACGGGGCGCAGCTCGTTTGCGGCGCGGCCGTTGGCGCGGTTGACCTGCATGTATTCCATGGAACTATCCTTTCGGCAAAAGATGTGGCGAAGCCTCCGGCGACATTGCGAGCCTAACCGAGTTCGTCGATATCGACATGCTCAATGCTTTTAAGCGGCTGGCCAAAGATAAAGCTACCCGCCACCGCAAACTCGGCAATGTTGTCAGACGTGGTGGCAAAGCGATGCTGTGGCTCGGCGGTATCGCCCGCCAGCTGCTCACGGCGCGTGAGGATATCGGTCAGCTCGCGGGTGGTCTCCTCGGCGGAGCTCACCACGCGCACCCCGGGTCCCAGCGCATGGCGGATGGGACCCACCAGCAGCGGGAAGTGCGTACAGCCGAGCACCACGGTATCGATGCCGCGATCGTGCAGCGGCTCGACTGTGGCGCCGACCAGCGCGCGAACGGCTGGCGTATCAAAAATATCCTCGTTCTCGAGCCACTGCTCCTGCAGGTGCGCGCCCGAGGCGAGCTCGTGCTCGACGACCTCGACAAAGCTCGAGGCCGGACAGCCATACACATCGACACCAGCATCCAAATCCTGGATGGCGCGCGTGTAGGCGCCCGAGCGAATGGTGAGGTTGGTGGCGAGCACGCCCACGCGGCGCGTACGCGTGCTGTTGATGGCGGCGCGTGCGCCCGGGGCGATCACGCCGATCACGGGAACGTCGAGCACTTGCTGAGCCAGACGCAAGGCCGCGGCGGTCGCCGTGTTGCAGGCGATGACCATGATCTTAACGTCGTGCCTCGATAGCCAGCGGCCCGCCTGCAGCGCAAACGAGCGAACCTCGTCCTCGGTGCGGGTGCCATAAGGGCAGCGTTTAGTGTCACCGAAATAGTAGACGGACTCGTGCGGAAGCGCCGTTGCGATCGCGCGCGCGACCGTTAAGCCGCCCAGGCCCGAGTCGAACACGCCGATCGGACGCGTGTCCCCGGCCAGATTATCGATATCGGACATTACCTCACCAGATTCTCTCTCGAAAAATGCGACCACTCGTGATGCGTCGCGCTACGAACGAGCTGCGACCAGCAGCTCGGCCGTTGCCACCCAACCGTCGACAATCTTGCCGCGCGTAATATAGGCATTGTCGCAGGCGTCCAAGAACTCCGGGGCACCGGCGCTCGTCAGACCGTTCTCGACCAGGCAGAACATGCCAACATGGTCGGCCATGTAGAAGTCGGACTCGGAGTCGCCGAGCGCAAGCGTCTCCTCGCGCTCGATCCCCAGGTGCTCGCAGAAGCGCGCAATGGCAACGCCTTTGTTGAGACCCGCCGGATTGATGTTGAAGGCGCGGCCGTCCTCGACGCGATTAAGCTCGAGCGTCGTCGGCTTGGACAGGTGAGTCAGATGGCCGTTGCAAGCCCAGACCAGACCGCAGCCGGCCTCGTCCAGGATGGCCTGGACCTCATCGTCGGGCACATCGCCGCGCATGCCGACGGTGACCTCACGGTACTTGTAGCCGGTCGACATGTCGTTGTGGTATTCGATCTTGTGCGGCCAGCGGGCAAGGATCTTCTCGCACACGCCGGTCTGCTCGATCACCTGGTGCGGCGTGAGACCGCAGGCGGGGTCGTAGGGCATGTCGCCCGTCAGGTACTCCCAGTCGTTGGCCTTGAGGTCGTACATGACCAGGCCGCCCATCTCGCCAATGTAGGAGTTGAGGCCGAGCACGCGGGCGTCCTCATGGATCATGGTGCGATTGCGACCCGAGGTGGGGACCACCTGGATGCCGGCACGAGCGAGCGCGACAACCGCCTCGACGAGCTTGGTCGAGGGATTGCCGTCGTTATCGCGCAGTACACACGAGCCGGGGGCGAGCATCGTGGCGTCCAGATCGGTAAAGACATACTTGACCTTGGCAAGACGCTCGCGCACCTCGCCCGAAAGCTCGGCAACGGTCGGCAGGATGTTGTGGGACATGGTCACTCCGTTTACATAGAAGGGGCTGGTCTAGGCGTCGTACGCCGCAAGGGTGCGCTTGAGAATCGAACCGTCGCGCTCACAAGGCTCGGGTCCGTTCTTGCGCAGCATACACTCTTCCTCGCCCTTACCGGTCACGATGACCACGGCAGGACGGACAGTTTCGCGCACGGCAGTCTCGATAGCGGCAACGCGATCAGTCACGATTTGCCAGTTATCATTCCCCTGCGCTTGAACGTTGCGCGCGATCTCGGCGCAGATGTCCTCGACATCCTCGGGGCCGGGGTCATCCTCGGTAATCACGATTCGGTCGGCATACTTGCCAGCGGCGATGCCCATCGTGGTGCGTCGATCGACGCCCTTACCGCCCGTAGCGCCAAATACAACCGCCAGCTCGCGCTCGGGATAGTTCTCGCGCAAGTCGCGCAGGAGTGTCTCGAGGCTCATGCCGTTATGTGCAAAATCGACGATGCCCAGGATTTTGCCCGATACGGACGGATAGAGCTCCATACGACCGGGAACGAAGACGCCCTCAAAGCCATGGACGATACCCTCTTCGGAAATGCCCAGGGCCTCGGCGCAGGCAATAGCGGCAAGCGCGTTGGACACATTGAACTTAACCGGCGTGGGAATCACAATGTCACGCGTAAAACGGGGCGTGCGCACCGTTGCCACCACGCCGCAGTCGCCATTGCGAATCGCCAGCGCAAGCACGTCGGCACGCTCGTCGGTCAGGGAGAACGTCACCGTACGTTCGCAACGAGATGCCGCCTCGAGCACGCGATCGACCTTATCCATATCGAGATTGACCACGGCAAAACGGCTCTGCGAGAAGATTTTGAGCTTGCTGGCAAAGTAATCCTCGAGCGTCGGATGCTCAATCGGCGAAATGTGATCCTCGCCGATATTGGTAAAGGCGCCGACTTCAAAGTCAATCTTGCCCGTGCGCTCGTATTTGAGGCCCTGACTCGATGCCTCCATAACCAGCCACGGGGCACCCGCCTCCGCAGCATGTGCGATGCGAGACTGCAGCAGGAAGGATTCGGGGGTCGTCAGCTTGGAAGGGCCCGTCTCGATGCCGTCGTCGAACTCAATGCCCGTATTAAGAGCGGGTCGATGACAGCCCGTAAGCTTGGCCTCGTTGGCGAGGATGCCGCGCAGATAAAAGCTGCAGGTCGACTTGCCCTTGGTGCCTGTAAAGGCGCAGACCTTCACCTTACCCGACGGGTGCCCATAAAAGGCATCTGCCACCACGGCGAGCGTGCGACGAATATCGCTCACAATCACCGCGGGAAGATCAACATCGTAATCGACCTCGGAAACGTAGGCCACGGCGCCATCGGCGATTGCCGAAAGCAGGTACTCGCGCTTAAACGCACGGCCTTTGCAGACAAACAACGTGCCCGGACGCACCTGGCGCGAGTCATCAGTCGCAAACTCAATGCGCTGGTCGCACGAGGCGCTCGGTCTGGAAACAACAAGGTCATCTTCCTCGAGCAACTCTATATAGCGCATCAGAGTTAGCTTCTCTTGTGTCGGACTCGACATACAAAGACCTCTCTCGCTAAATTCAGCCTTAAAGGGCAGAAGACGTCCCGCGGCAGAAACGATGAAACATTCTGTATTATCAACCATCCTAATATGCCACCTGACCTTGCGCGCATCACAGCCTTCTAAAAAATTGCATGGACTGTGCCGTGGTCTAATAAATGGCAACAGTGTTCACCCCGTGTAAAACCAAGGAAATCTGGGTGCTGTTCTTTAACATAGCGTTCGCAACCACGTCCCGCCGCTTCGCCTGAAGATCGGGACGTGGTTTTTTCGGTTCGCTCGGCGCTTATGCCCTATCACGAAACAAAAGATTGGCATGATAGTAAAGATTATTTGACATCAGCTGCCGCAATCCTTGCGGCAGTACACCTGAGCCGTCAGCAGAAAGGATCTTGCATGTGCGGTTTTGTCGGTTTTACCGGTACAGATGAACAGAGTGAGCTGGTTCTCACGGCCATGATGAATCGCATCATCCACCGTGGTCCCGATATGGGCGGCCAGCATATCGTCGACAACGTTGCCCTTGGCTTCCGTCGTCTTTCGATTCTCGATCTTTCCGAAGCTGGAGCCCAGCCCATGTCGAGCGACGACGGCAAGGTCACGATTGTCTTCAACGGAGAGATCTACAACTTCCAGGAGCTTCGCGCCGAGCTGGAGGCGGCCGGCTACGCCTTCCACTGCAACGCTGATACCGAAGTCCTGGTACACGGTTACGAGGAGTGGGGCGAGGACCTGGTCAACCGTCTGCGCGGCATGTACGCGTTCGTGATTCACGACCAGAACAAGAACAAACTCTTTGGTGCTCGTGACATCTTTGGTATCAAGCCGTTCTATTACTACCAGGCATCCGATGGCTCGCTGCTGTTTGGCTCCGAGATCAAGAGCTTCCTGGACCATCCCAAGTTTGAGAAGGCTGTCAACCACGACGCGCTGCGCCCCTACCTGACGCTGCAATTCCCCGCCACGGAGGAGACCTTCTTTAAGGGCGTGTTCAAGCTTGCCCCGGCGCATTGCTTTACGTATGACCTGACGACCAACACCATGGACATCAAGCGTTACTGGAGCTGTGACTTCACCGACGACAACTCCAAGACCTTCGAGGAGTACGTGGACGAGTGCGACAAGGTCGTGCACGAAAGCGTCGCTGCGCACCGAATCGCCGATGTTAAGGTGGGCTCGTTCCTTTCTGGCGGTGTGGACTCCAGCTACATTGCCGCCTGCCTCATGCCCGACACCACGTATTCTGTCGGCTTCGATTACAAGAACTTCAACGAGACCAACTACGCCGCCGAGCTTTCCGACAAGCTGGGCATCAAGAACGTGCGCAAGATGATTACCGCCGACGAGTTCTTTGATGCACTGCCCGATATCCAGTACCACATGGACGAGCCGCAATCGAACCTGTCCAGCGTGCCGCTGTACTATCTGGCGCAGATGGCCTCCAAGGAGGTCACCGTCGTCCTTTCGGGCGAGGGCGCCGACGAGCTGTTTGCCGGCTATGAGTGGTACGAGGACACCCCCGAGATGCGCACTTTTAAGAAGCGCGTGCCGCTCGGCGTACGTCGCGCCCTGGGCTCACTCGTTCAGCATCTCCCCTACTTTAAGGGCCACAACTTCCTGACGAAATGCGCCGAGGTTCCCGAGCGCTGGTATGTGGGTCAGGCAAAGGTGTTCGATCCCTCCGAAGTCGACGAGGTGCTCAAGCCCGCTTATGACACCGGCAAGAACGCCGCCGAGATGTGCGCCGAGTACTACAAGCAGGTTCCCGACTGCTGCGAGCTTTCCAAGAAACAGTATCTGGATATGAACATGTGGCTACCGGGCGACATTCTGCTCAAGGCCGACAAGATGTGCATGGCGCACTCGCTGGAGCTGCGCGTGCCCTTCCTGGACCGCAAAGTCATGGAGTTTGCCGAGCACATTCCCGCCAACTACCGTGTTAACGAAGAAGGCTGCAAGCTCGTTCTGCGTCACGCTGCCAACCGCACGCTGCCCGACGAGTGGGCAACGCGCAAGAAGGTGGGCTTCCCCGTACCGGTCAAGTTCTGGCTGCGCGAGCAAAAGTACTACGACTACGTAAAGGAATACTTCACCGCACCGTGGGCTGCTGATTTCTTTGACACCGATGCGCTCATGAAACTGCTCGACGATCACTTTAAGGGCCGCGCGCTCAACCAGCGCAAGATCTATACCACGCTGACGTTCCTCATTTGGTACAAGCGCTTCTTTATCGACGAGAACAAGAGCACCGAAGTCGCCGCTTAGATTTCGTTATGAATTAGCGGTGAACCACACAGGGTTTCCGCTATACTCAGTCCCTGCGGGCGATTGGCGCAACGGTTAGCGCAGGTGCTTTACACGCACAAGGCTGGGGGTTCGAATCCCTCATCGCCCACCACTGATTTGATAGGCTCCCAGCGATGGGGGCCTTTCCTTTTTGAGCCCAGCGCATGGGATTCGAACCCGCAAGGGTGCGGAGCTGAGGAAACGCGAAGCGTTTTCCAGCGCAGCACGCGAGGAGCGAAGTAGCGAAGTGAAGCGCGGGCGGCAAAATGGACCCCTGGCGAATACCCGTGTGCAAAAAATGCCAAATATGAGTACTGCTACCTTTTTAGTAGCAGCGTTTTCGAAGTCATAAAAGGCAAATCCGGCATTAGAAAGACGATCGATAGTCCAGTTAAGCCAATTTGCCAACTACAAAACTGGACATATGTGGCCCAACTCGTCTAAAAACAACTAATTTATATGTTACGAAGTTAGTGCCCGTACTCATATTTACCACTTTTTGCACACGGCCCATCCCGGCCATGGTAAATCGATAGCAAAACGGGCTCCAGTTCGCCCAATCGTGCGCCAAACGGCACGTGACAGCCTGAAACCCGCTCCAAATTGCTATGTCTGATGGCGCTAGGCCAAAACGTCCGACAAAATCTCAATCAGGTTGTCCACGTCGGCCTCTTCGCACACGAGCGGCGGAAGGAAGCGCAGCGTATGTGCGCCTGTAGCGTTGATCACGGCACCAGCCCCCAATGCACGGGCTACAACGTCGTGTGCATCACCCGCGGCATCGTCCAGATCGCAGCCGAGCATCAGGCCGCGACCACGCACCTCTACCACATGCGGAAGCTTAGCCAGCGCCTGCTCCATATAAGCACCCACCTTGGCAACATGCTCGGCAAAATCGCCGCGCACGAGCGCAGAGAGCGTCGCGGCGCACGCCGCGACAGCCAAGCAGCTACCGCCAAAGGTCGAGCCGTGGTCGCCGGGCTTAAACACGTCGGCGATCTCCTTCTTTGCCACCACGGCACCCATGGGCACGCCATCGGCAATGCCCTTGGCAAGGCTCATAATGTCGGGCTCCACGCCATAGGTCTGGAATGCAAACGGCTTGCCGGAGCGGAAGATGCCACACTGGACCTCGTCGGCGATAAGAACGGCGCCCACCTCGTGCGCCAAGTCGCGCGCCGCCGTCATAAACTCCTCGGTCATGGGGTGCACACCGCTCTCGCCCTGAATCGGCTCGAGCATCACAGCGCAGACCTCGCTTCCCAGCTGCTTAAAGATTGCGCGCAGTTCGTCGACATCGTTGGGCGTGCAGGCCACAAAACCGCCCGGCAGCGGACGGAAGCTGTCCTGTAGCCAATCCTGCATGGTGGCCGCAATGGTCTCGAGTGTACGGCCGTGGAAGCCGCCGCGCATGCATACGATGGTGTTGCCGCCGTTACCAGCACGCTTGGCGTACAGACGCGCGAGCTTCATCGAGCCCTCGTTGGCTTCGGCACCAGAATTGGCAAAGAACGTCTCCCACACCTGCTCGTCCGCAGCCGGGGCACCGAGCGCAGCGGCCGTGGTCTCATCGCCGGCGGCAATGGCATCGGCCAGCACGCACGCACCATCTACGTCGTCGTTGGCAAGCTTGGACAGCAGCGCCGCGACCTGTCCACGCTGCTCGATGTAGAAGTAGTTAGACACATGCAAAAGCTTTTTGGTCTGAGCCTCGAGCGCCGAAAGCACTGCAGAATTACCGTGGCCTAGGCTACACACACCGATACCAGCAAGAAAGTCAAGATACTCACGGCCGTCATCGCCGGTGAGCTTCATGCCGTGGCCTTCGACAAACTCTACCGGCGAGCGACCAAAGGTATGCATAACGTAATGGGATTCGAGCGATTGTTGAGTTGCAAGTGACATGGGATGCCTTTCGTTGGGCGCCGTACGGCGCAGGGCTATGGGTGCAGGGACGCGACGACCGCGGGTCAGCTAGACCGTCTGGAGCTTCTCGACCTCGTCGAGGTTCTCGGTCAGGCGCGCCGCAAACGTCGAAAGCGGGTGCGGATGCGTATCGAACTCGTAGGCCGTCTCGGTGGAGTGGATCACGGTACCGACGCCGGCATCGGTCAGCAGCTCCAGGAGCAGCGAGTGCGGCGTCGTGCCGTTGATGATGTGGGCCCGGAAAACGCCAGCGGTAAGCGCATCGACGGCGGCGCGCAGCTTGGGGATCATGCCCTTGTCGACCTCGCCGCCATAGAGCATCTCATTGACCTCGTCGAGCGTCAGGTTGGAGATAAGCGAATCCTTGTCGCTAAAGTCCTTGTACAGGCCGTCGACGTCGGTCAAGAAGATCGCTTTGTGCGCATGAAGCGCCGCCGCAACGGCGCCGGCGGCGGTATCGGCGTTGATGTTGAAGAAGCCACCGTCCTCCCCCGCCGCGACCGTGGCGACAACGGGAATGTACTCGCTATCGAGCAAGCGCTCGATATAGTCGGTGTTGACGTGCGTCACTTTGCCCACGCGACCGAGCTCGGGGTCGAGCGGCTCGGCGATGAGTGTGCCGGCATCGCTGCCCGACACGCCTACGGCCAGGTTGCCGTGGTGGTTGATGGCGGCGACCAGCTCCTGGTTAACCTTGCCGCCCAGCACCTCGCGCACGATATCCATAGTCGCCGGCGTGGTCACGCGCTGGCCGTTCTTAAACTCGACGGGGATGTCGTAGTGGCTGAGCGCCTCGTTGATGGCCTTGCCGCCGCCATGCACGATGACGGGGCGCATGCCGATGATCTTGAGCAAAACGATGTCGCTCATCACGTCGTGGCGCAGCTGCTCGTCAACCATGGCTGCTCCGCCATATTTGATAACGACCGTCTTGCCGGTCAGGTTTTTAATCCACGGCAGCGCTTCGAACAGCAGCTGCGCGGTTGCTTCGTTGGATTCGCTCGAACGACAGTCGCGTGCGAATTTCATAATTTGCCTCGTCTTTCGTATCGTTATCACGCCGTGCTTCGCTGTCCGCAATGCGGCAAGATGCGCAGCGTGCCTGGAATCTAGGAACGGTAGTCGCCGTTGATGGAGATGTACTCGTGCGTGAGGTCGCAGGTCCACACGGTCGTTGCCGCGTCGCCTGCACCCAGGTCGGCCGAGATCACGATCTCGGACGCCTCAAAACGTCGCAGAGCCTCATCCTCGTCAAAGGGAACGGTCAGGCCATCGCGGCAGACAGGCATGCCCATCATGTCGATGGAAACGTCTTCCTGGTTAAACTTCACGCCGCACTTGCCGAGCGCCATGGCGACGCGGCCCCAGTTGCAGTCGTGACCGGCGATGCAGGTCTTGACGAGCGGCGAGTTGGCGACGGCACGGGCGGCGATATCGGCTTCCTCGTCGGTGGCGGCGCCGGTAACGTTAACCGTCACGAGCTTTGACGCGCCCTCGCCATCGGCCGCGATGTTGCGCGCCAGGCTCTCGCACACCTCGTGCACGGCAAAGGACAGTTCGTCAAAGGCATCAGTGCCCTCGACGATAGCCTCGGCTTCAGCGGCAGCAGCGCCAGAAGCAAGCATGATGCAGGTGTCGTTGGTCGAGGTATCGGAATCGACCGTCACCTTATTGAAGGTCTGCTTAACGGTCGAGAGCAACAGGGCGTGGAGCGCCGACGGCTCGACGGGGGCATCGGTAGTAATGACCGCGATCATGGTGGCCATATTGGGCATGATCATGCCCGAGCCCTTGCACATGCCGCCCACCGTATAAGCGTTGCCCGCATGACCCGCAGCCTCACTGCGGTAGCGAACGGCATACTCCTTGGAGTGCGTATCGGTCGTCATGATGGCACGGGCCGCATCGGCACCGCCATGGGCAGAGAGTGCCTCGTAGGCGGACGGGACGGCCGTCTCAAACGTGTCAATCGGCAGAATCTGTCCAATCACGCCTGTGGATGCAACTAGGATCTGCTGGGGTTCACAGCCGATGACCTGCGACGCGATATTGCATGTCTCTCGCGCGCAGGCAAGGCCGGTCTCGCCCGTGGCGGCATTCGCGTTGCCGGAGTTGATTGAAACGCCGGCGATGATGCCATAGCCCTTGTCCGCACCGCCCAGGTGGGCACGGCTCACCTGCACGGGCGCCGCGCAAAAGCGGTTGGTCGTAAACACGCCGGCGCCTGGACAGGGCTTATCGGGCACGACGAGCGCATAGTCCAAGCGCTCGGGATTCTTCCGGAATCCTGCATGGATGCCTGCGGCCTTAAAGCCAGCCGCTGCCGTAACGCCGCCCTCGACGGCGCGTATCTTGATATCAATCAGGTCGGTATTCATCGTCCCTACGACTCCTTATATCAGACAAAAAAGCGGGCATCGGCTGGCACGCCATACCGGTCGCAACTACTAGACCAGCTTGAAAGCGGCGCCCAACTCGATACCCGACCACCAAATCGTTAACAATCGAATGTGCTACACCGGGCACGCCACTGTGGGCAAGCCTCGTCGCTCGTCAAAGCCAAAAACGATGTTGGCGCACTGGACCGCCTGGCCCGCAGCACCCTTGCACAAATTGTCGATAGCACCCGTCGCCACCAGCACGCCCGCACGCTTGTTGAGCGCAAGGCCAATCTGGGCAGCGTTGGTGCCGACGACCGAAGCCGTCTTGGGCTGCTGGCCGGCATCGAGCACGCGCACAAAGGTGCGACCGGCGTAGAACTTCTTGTAATGGTCGACGACGTCCTCAAGGGCCAACGTGTCGAGAGTCTGCGGCGCGAGCGGCATCGTCACCGTGGAAAGCAGGCCGCGCTTGAGCGGTGCCAAGTGCGGAGTAAAGACGACGCGATCGGTCAGGTCCAGGATCTGCTCAATCTCGGGCGTATGGCGATGTTTGCCTACGCCATAGGCCTCCAGGTTCTCGTCCGCGCTACAAAAATGGGTGCGAGCGTTGCAGGACTTACCGGCGCCCGTCACGCCACTAATGGCATCGACGATTACGGGGCCGTTCTCTGCCACCCAGCCCGCACGCACGGCAGGAGCGGCAGCGAGGCTCGTTGCGGTGGGATAGCAGCCGGCGCAAGCGACCAAAACGGGCTTTCCGGCGGCATGGCTGGAAGCAGCGGTCTCTAAGTCCTGGCAGAACAGCTCGGGCAGGCCAAAAGCGCGGGTCTTGAGCAGCTCGGGGCTCGTGTGCTCGGCGGCATACCATGCCTCAAAGACGGACGGGTCGCTCAGACGGTAATCGGCCGAAAGATCAAAGCAGGAAACGCCCGCGGCAAGGAGCGCGGGCACCTGCGCCATGGCAGCCGTGTGCGGCACGGCAAGAAAAACCGCATCGCAGCTTTTGAGCTCGGGGGCGTCATGCGTGGTGAAAACCAGATCGCTCACGCCAGCAAAGCTCGGATACACTGCGGACAGCGGCTGGCCGGCATCGGCGTTGGACGTAATGGCAACAAGTTCAAACTCGGGATGGCCGAGTACGAGGCGAATGAGCTCGGCTCCGGCATATCCAGCCGCGCCGACGATTCCAACCTTCAAAGACATATCAGACTCCTTGTCTGCGATTTATGCACCGATGCGCATTTCGCAGTGGTCATTATGAGGTGGGTTGAAACTTTAGCACCAAAAGATGCATGAATACGTAAATAGCTTGCATGTTCATGCATTGAAACATTCCCGACACATTCGCTTGAAGGAATTGACAAATAGAGCGGGCCTCGTATTGACCGGCACTCCTTACGGTGCCGGGCAACACGGGGTCCGCCCATGCGAAAACTAAGTTGTTAGGATGAACCAGCTGGCTAGAGCTCAACCGGCACCCATTCGTCATGATTGCAGATAAATGCCTCAGGATCCTCGACGCTAAAGAAGACGAGCGCGGGGTCGTTAGGCCCCTCATAGTGCTCGCTCAAGCGCTCAAGATGCTTCCATCCGGCCTCGCGCATTTCGCTCGAAGCCCGGTCTTCCAGCCCCGCACGCCCGCGCAGGATCAACCAACCATGGCCCGGCCACCAACTCGTGACCTCAAAGCGCTGGTTTTGCAGCAGCTCCTGCCACACATCTTTGGTGCGCGCTGTCACAAACCACAGCTTGCCGTCCTGAATCTGCGCAAACGAGAACGGACGCACATGCGGCTGCCCGCCCACGCTCGTCGCCAGATACCACGCCGGCACCGACGTCAGATACTCCAGCACCGTATTCAATCCGTCCACGTTTCCTCCTGTCGCCTGACCAGTCTTTTTGAAATGGGTAGTCAATTTGGGAAATTAGAGCTCGAGGCGCTCTTCACTGCCGTCGATATCGCAGAACCGTGCGGCGATGTTGCGGACCGAGAAGAATGCAAGGCGGCCATCGTTGGCGCTATCGTGTTGCTCGCCAATGCCCACCATGTGCTTAAAGCCCGCTTGGCGCACCTTGTCGCTCACGAATGCATCGTCCTCGAGCGCGGCCTCGCCAGTTAACACGATCCAGCACTCCCCCGGCTTCCAGCCCGATACCTCAAACTTGGGATTCGCGCTCAACTCCGCCCACACGTCCTTGTCGCGCGACGTGCAAAACCACAGCTTGCCATCATCGACCATGGCAAACGAAAACGGCCTCACGCGGGGCTGATGCCCGTCGCTCGCATCGGTCGTGGCAAGATACCACGCCGGAATGCGCCTGAGATACGAGCAGGCGCGCTCGAGCTGAGCCGTGCGATCGATGTCGGTCATAGAGACCCCTTTCTTGCGCTCGAATCGAGCTTAGACGAGTTGAAGATTGATAACGACAACGCATGTCACCAGCAGCGCCATCGCCACCGCGGCCAGTGCATCCCCGCGGCCAAACGCAAGCGCATGCAGACGCGTGCGTCCCTGCTCGCCGTGATAACAGCGCGCATCCATGGCGGCCGAAAGCGTCTCGGCATGACGGAACACGCCGGTGAACAGCGGAATCGCCACACTGCCGAGCATGCGCACACCGCCGAGCGGACCGCCCGTCACGCGCGCGCCGCGACTTGCCTGTGCATCGGCCGTCTGTTTCATCTCGGTGGCAAATTGCGGCATAAACCGCAGCGCGATGCCCATAATCATGCCGAGCTCGTGTGCCGGAAGCCCCACGCGTGCAAATGGTGCGAGCAAACGCTCAAAACCTGCGGTGAGGTCGAGCGTCGGCGTGGTGAGTGTAATGGCGCTCATGCCGGCCATCATCAACGTCAGGCGGCACGCCATAAACGCTGCAGAACGCAGCGATCCCTCGCTCACCTGCAAAAAGCCAAGCTGCCACAGGATGCGGCCACTCTGGTCGGAAAACAGGTTGAGTACCGCGACCACCACGACAATCGCCAGCAGTGGTGCCATCGATGATAGGACCCGGCGCAACGGCACCCGGGCTGCGACATAGACCAGCACGACAAACATTGCGACCGGAACCAACCCGCGGAAGCTTCCGACGGTGAGCACAGTGATCAGAAATGCGAAACCTAGGAGCAGCTTAGTGCGCGGATCCAGACGATGCACCGCGCTATCCCCGGGATAGTAGCTGCCAAATGAGAACGCCTCCATTAGCAGCCCTCCTCTCGCGTGGCTATCTTGGAACCGGTCTGAGACGGAACCCTCAAAGGCCCGTCCGCGCAGCCCGGTAGCAAGCCGGCCAGCTCATCGGCTAACAACTCAACCGTATAAAGCCTGTCGCAGCGGAGCGGCACGCCGGCCTGTGCGAGCGCCAGCGCCATACGCTGGGCGGCAGGAACGCCCAGGCCAATCGACTTGAGCTCGTTCGCGTGCGCAAAAACCTGCGAGGGCGTTCCCTCGGCAAACACCGCGCCCTCGTTCATTACAACGATACGGTCACAACAATTTGCCAGGTCATCCATGCTGTGCGAAACCATGACAACGGTCAGGCCTTCGTCATGAAGACGGCCAATGAGCTCCAGGAAATCCCTGCGGGCAGCCGGATCGAGGCCTGCCATGGGCTCGTCGAGCACCAGGACCTCGGGCTCCATGGCGAGCACGCCGGCAAACGCCACGCGGCGCTGCTGGCCGCCCGAAAGCTCAAAGGGGCTCTTGTCGCCTATCGCGGCGAAGTCGAGGCCCACGCGCGCAAGCGATGATGCGACACGGCGTGCAACCTCGTCTTGTGGCAGGCCAAGGTTACGCGGGCCAAACGCCACGTCCTGCGCCACGGTCTCGGCAAATAGCTGGCGCTCGGGATACTGAAACACCATGCCGACCTTGGCCTTAACCGCGGCGGCGTCTTTCTTGTTTGATAGGTCGAGCCCCAGCGCGCAAACGCTTCCCTCCTGCGGACGAATCAACCCGTTGAGATGCTGAACCAGCGTTGATTTACCCGAGCCGGTATGACCCGCCAGGCCCAGAAACTCACCGCGACGCACCGTCAGCGAAACATCGCGCAGTGCCCAGGGGCTGTTTGGATCGTTGCCCCAAAGGACCTGTTTGCTCGATGCGTCCGCAGTGGTCGAGCGCTTGCGCCAGTGACGGCGCTCGCGGGCGCTCAGCGAGTAACTATGCGAGAGGTGCGAAATCTCGATGACGGGCTCCGACGCGGCCACCCCGTCAGTCACGGAGGATACATTGTCGAGCATACGAGAATCGGATGCGGAAGACTGCCCTGCGACGTCCGCCCCGCTTCGCTCGGCATAAGCCTGTGCAATCTCGGAGACCATATCCGCCTCACGCACCTGTGCGCAAACGGGCACGCCCTTCGCATGAAGCGACCTGCCCAGACGACACGACGCCGGCATATCCAGGTTGAGCTGCGCAAGCTCATCCGCCCGCGTCAAGATTTCCTCGGGCGTACCGAGCATGGCAACGTGCCCCGCCCGAAATACCGCGACACGATCGGCCTCGGCGGCCTCCTCCATAAAGTGCGTAATCATCACGATGGTCATGCCACGATTGTGCAACGCGTGGCAAGCCTTCATGAGGCCCTTGCGTCCACGTGGATCGAGCATCGAAGAAGCCTCATCCAAAATGAGCACGCGCGGCTCCATGGCGAGCACGCCGGCAAGCGCCACGCGCTGCTTTTGGCCGCCCGAAAGCGCATGGGTCTCGTGACGCTCAAAGCCCACCAGGCCCACACCCTTCAGCGCCTCGCGTACGCGCCGCGCAATTTGCGCCGACGGCACGCCAAGGTTTTCGGGACCAAACGCAACGTCATCTTCGACAAGCGTTGCCACCAGCTGGTCATCGGGATTCTGGAATACCATGCCCGCGGTCGAACGAATGTCGTAAACCAGCTCGGGATCGGACGCATCCATGCCGTTGACGCGTACCGTGCCCGCATCGGGCTGCAACAGTGCATTCAGATGCTTGGCAAACGTCGACTTGCCCGACCCATTGCCACCAAGGATGCAGAAAAACTCGCCATCCTCGATGTTCAGATCGACGCCGTCGAGTGCCGGCGCGGCACCGTCATAGCTAAAGGAAACGCCCCGACACTCAATCATGCGCGGCCTTTGACCTGGTCCTTCTTGGGCGTGATGAGATTAGAGACCGCCTTGTACACCGCGAGCGTCAACACCGAGTTGAGCACGGTCTTGATAAGGTTGAACGGCAGCACGGCAGGAATCATGAGTGGGGCGATCACATCGACCGAGCCATACCAGAACCATACGCCAATGGTAAGGTTTGCGACCATAGACAACGCCGTAGCGGCAATAACGCCGAGCGCCAGGCCAATCACGGCACCCTTATAGGTATGCATCTTCTGGTAGACAATAGCCGCGGGCAGAATGTAGCCCAGCGTGGCAACCAGGTTCATAAGCGCGCCGACCCAGTCACCCGTAGTGAGCGCATGGATAACGATCGCCATGGCTGCAACAGCGGTACCAGCACCGGGGCCATACGCAAATCCGCACACCATCGCCGGCACCAGCGACGGGTCATACGTCAAAAACGGCGCCGAAGGAAGGATGGGCAGCTGCACGTACATAAACAGGGCACCCAAGGCGCACATCAACGCCATGGTAACGAGCTGTTTGGTGCTCCACCTATTCGTGTTCTCAAAATGGATATGCTGCGACTGTTCAGACATAAGATCACCTGCCTCTTTCATCCGGACTCTAACCGTTGGTACTGGGATCTCACCAGTTCAGCCGGCATGCGAACCAACGCACGCACGGGTCGCGGACTCATCGGCTCGACGCAGATCCTCGCCTGCGCCACGGCACCCCTTTGGCACCGCCCGATTTACCGCCAGTGGGGAATTCCACCCCGCCCTGAAACAGCAATTGCAAGTGTAGCACCAGCAGGCTTTTGCGCAAGTATGCCAAGGGTAATTTATGGCGGGAAGCGGAATGGAGATGCGCTATCCCATTTTCCGCAATCATCAATCCACCGATGCACCCAATGCTCCGCACCGCGCAGTAGTATGAAGGAGGTCGCTGCGCAACCCGCGTATGTCAGGAGAACAAATTGTCAGTAAAACTTGATCTCGGGAAAGCCCTATCCCAAGCTGCCCAAGCCGCCGGTGAGATGGCAAAAGACGCATCGGCGGCCATTGAGTCCGCCGCCAAAGGCGCCACGAATGCAGCTGAGGACGCGGGTAACGTTATCGTCGATACGGCCACCTCGGCATCCGAGGCCATCGGCAGCGCCATGTGCTCGGTTGCGGAAGGCATGTCGAGTGCCGGTGAGCAAATTGCGTCGTCTGATGCAGGCAAAACGATTGCAGGGGCCGCGAACACGGTAGGCGGAATTGCCATCGGTGCCGCCGTGGATCTGGCCCAAGGAGCATCGTCCCTTGCGTCCGACGCGGCGTCGACCGTGGAGGGCGGAATCAATGTCATCAAGGAGAACTCATTCTCCGCGCGACTCCGCAGGGCACGCATCAAGGGTTTCCGTGACGGAATCAAGCAGGGCGCCTACCTTGCTGGAGAGAAGCGACACAATTTCATTTACGCGTACGTGGCAACGCTTTGCTTCCTGATGCGCTGCGACGGTGACTTCTCCCAAGAGGAGCAGAAGTGGCTCGAGGAGGGTCTCGATTACCTCAAGCTGGACGGCGGCCTCCCAAATAACGTCAAGACAAAGGTGCAGGCCATCGCGGATGACGAGAGTTTGTCCTTCGACCAAGTCAAGGACTGCTTGGACAACGTTAGCATCGTGTCGCTGGACTCCATAGCCGAGCAGTTGCATGTCGCCGCGGCGGCGGACGGTCAGGTGACAAAAGAAGAGGAGCATGCCTGCAGGCTCTTTGCCGACTATATGGCGGCGAGGGTGACATGCATGGCCGTTGACGAGAGCCGGGCCGAGCAGGCAGTCGAAAAGTCCGTCCGCGAGTACGGCGAGAACCTTCAGCGCATCGACCGGGAGTTCAAGGAGCGGACGCGACTGCAGGATGCCGACGCGGCCTTCGTCGTCGCCGCAACCATGCTCCAAGTCGCCCGCATTCTTATCATCAACTCGCTGACGGAGGTCGAGTGCGCCGGAGCTGGCAACGTAAAAGAACACGCTTTGCACGACTTCCAAGGTCGTGTCTTCTCAGGTTTCGATGACAGGATGCCGCGGGAATCGAACCATCTGTTCGCCTCAAAACATCATATTCTTAATTCACGCGGTGTGCCCTATGACGCGACACGCTACGAGGCAGAAAACATCGGACTCTTC
The DNA here is from genome assembly GCA_900549085.1 of uncultured Collinsella sp. GTDB lineage: Bacteria > Actinomycetota > Coriobacteriia > Coriobacteriales > Coriobacteriaceae > Collinsella. The sequence continues at coordinate 67,739 of URMO01000004.1, forward strand.
AAGGGCGCAAACCACCGGGTCGCGACCCTCGGCCACGACCCAGTGCTCGGTCTCGTGTTCGGAACATCAAACATCATGACCAATAGCATCACCTGCGTTAAGGACACCAACGTTTTTGGTATTGGTGCACGAATCCCCACGACCTACTCGGTCTCCTATGACGCCTTTGGGAAAAATCCGCAGATCGGGGCGCCCGCTGGGACTGTAGAGATGCTGGTTGCGGCGGGAAGGCGCGTCGTGAGCGAGCCGGATGCCGCCGCGGCTGCTCTGATCAAGCAGCTGATCCACATCGGCACAGACCTCTACACGCCGTGCGGGATACAAATCCCATTCGCCAATCTCATCCTCGACAAAGCACATGCCGAGGCGCTTACCAAATACGTCAGTACCGGCGATGTACTGAAGGTCGGCATGCAGGCGGGTATGGCGGCGCTTATCAACTGGTTGATAGCGGCACTTCACGGATGTTCGCTGATATTCAAGGACGACGGATCGGATTTCTGCACCGAGATGTACCAAGCACGTACCAAGAAGATTATCCTCATTTCCGAAACCATCGCGGCCTCGAGCAGCATCGTGCAGGCTTTGATTGCGGAGAATCCCAAGTGCCTCGACCTCGGAGGCGCAGCGGTGCTCGTCTACCGACTGTTCTCGGACGCGCGTTTCATTGCTAAGCTCAAAGAAGAGTATGTGCAATCGGAGCTCAACAAAATCTACGACGAGCGAGCAAAAGGACTGCTCTGATTCCTCGGCGCCCTTCCTCTTACATCGCCATTCAAACAAAGCGTAAAGCGCCTTATTAAATTAAGACATCAGAACAAAAAGGACCCCTTGTCCGCAGCTCCAAAGGAGCAGGACAAGGGGTCCTAATCTAACCGAGGACGTTCCGGAGAGAAACCCCGTCACGCCCCCGGATTCCCGGTGGGAGTTCTAGACCTTGTCGGCCTTAGTACATACCGCCGCCCTGCTGACCAGCGGTGGCAGCAGCGATAGCGTCCTCAAGCTGAGTATTCTTGGGCACATCGGAGACGGTAGCCTCGGTGATGAGGATCAGGCTGGCGACGGAAGCAGCGTTCTGCAGGGTGACGCGGCTGACCTTGACGGGGTCGAGGACGCCCATCTCGATCATGTCGCCCCACTCGCCGTTGGCAGAGTTGAGACCCTGGCCGGCGGGCAGCTCGGCAACCTTGTCGACCACGACAGCGCCCTCAAAGCCAGCGTTCTTGGCGATGGTGGCGACCGGAGCGGTCAGAGCCTTCTTGACGATATCGACGCCGATCTTCTCCTCGGGGTCGTCAATCTCGACAGCGTCGAGCGCAGGAGCAGCGTCCATGAAGGCGACGCCGCCGCCAGCGACAATGCCCTCCTCGACAGCAGCGCGGGTAGCCTGCAGGGCGTCCTCGACGCGATGCTTGATCTCCTTGAGCTCGGACTCGGTAGCAGCGCCGACCTTGATGACGGCAACGCCACCGGAGAGCTTGGCCAGGCGCTCCTGGAGCTTCTCGCGGTCGAAGTCAGAGGTGGTGTTCTCCATCTCGCCCTTGATCTGAGCGATGCGGGCGTCGATGGCCTCCTTGGAACCAGCGCCGCCAACGACGACGGTGTTGTCCTTGGAGATGGTGACGGACTTAGCGGTACCGAGCATATCGGCGGTGATGTCAGCGACCTTCACGCCCAGCTCGTCCAGAGCGGCCTGGCCACCGGTAAGGACGGCGATGTCCTCGAGGATGCGCTTGCGGCGATCGCCGTAGCCCGGAGCCTTGACGGCGCAGACGTTGAGAGCGCCACGGATCTTGTTGAGGACGAGGGTGGGCAGGGCCTCGCCGTCGATGTCCTCAGCGATGATGAGCAGGCCACGGCCGGCGCGCTGGACAGCCTCGAGAACAGGCATGATGTCCTGAACGCTGGAGATCTTCTGATCGGTGATGAGGATGTACGGATCCTTCATCACGGCCTCCATGCGGTCGTTATCCGTGACGAAGTAAGCGGAGACATAGCCCTTGTCGAACTGCATGCCCTCGACGGTGTCGATGGTGATGTCGAACGTCTGGGAATCCTCGACGGTGATGACGCCGTCCTTGCCCACGACCTCCATGGCCTCGGCGATCTTCTCGCCGACCTCGGGGTCACCGGCGGAGATGGTACCGACGGAAGCAATCTGCTCCTTGGTCTCGACCGGCTTGGCCTGCTTCTTCATCTCGGCGACGGCGGCGTTGACGGCCTTGTCGATGCCGCGACGGATGGCCAGCGGGTTGGCGCCAGCGGCGACGTTGCGCAGACCGTCGTTGACGATGGCCTGAGCGAGCAGGGTTGCGGTGGTGGTGCCGTCACCCACGGTGTCGTTGGTCTTGGTGGCGACCTCCTTCACCAGCTGGGCGCCCATGTTCTCGATGTTGTCCTCGAGCTCGATCTCCTTAGCGACGGAAACGCCGTCGTTGGTGATGGTCGGGGCACCGAACGTGCGCTGCAGCGCAACGTAGCGGCCCTTGGGGCCCATGGTGACGGTAACGGCGTCGGCCAGGGTGTTGACGCCCTTGGCGAGCTTAGCGCGGGCATCGGTGTTGAACGTAATGTTCTTTGCCATAGTGGGTAATCCTCCAAAAGAAATGTGACTCGCGTCGCCGCTTCCGAGTCCTATGCGACGAGCGCGTTCAAAGACGAATCAGAGATTCTGACGAGACTAGGCCTCGACGACAGCGTAGATGTCATCGGCGCGCATGAGCAGATACTTCTCGCCGTCGACCTTAACCTCGTTGCCACCGAACTTACCGTAGATGACAACGTCACCGACCTTGACGTCCATGGGAATGCGCTCACCCTTGTCGTTGACCTTGCCGGCACCAACGGCAACAATGGTGCCGCGCTGCGGCTTCTCCTGAGCGTTGCTGGCGATATACAGACCAGAAGCGGTCTTCTGCTCGGCCTCGTCGGGCTTGACCAGAACACGATCTGCAAGCGGCTTCAAAGACGACATGCTTGTCTCCTCCTTTTTGGGCCGCGCGGTTATACCACGCGAATTAACCCTTTTTGTTTGCGTACGCGTTGAATGGTACCCACGAATGGCGGGTTATACAACACGGAGTCAAAAAATCTTATTTTTTGGCACTTAGATTTTCTGAATGCCGGGGGATAACTTAGCGGTGGCTCCCGGGGCGGACCGGAGGGCATGAAGTTTACTGCTCTACAGTCCTGCGAAAGACGGAAAGCACATTAAGTGCTCTCCTTTGCGTGCGGAACTCGCGACAAACTTCATGCCCTCCGGTCCGCCCTGGG
>URMO01000005.1 GCA_900549085.1 uncultured Collinsella sp.
GGGCGGCTTCCATGACGCTCCTTACGGCGTCGGCAAGGAGCTGGCCAACGCGGCGCCCCTCATCATGACCACACGACGATCACGACGGCCATCGTCCACGTAAATTTCTCCAGGAAATCCGAAGTCTGGCGAACGCCCATCACCTGGTTCGAAGCGCCGAAATTGGCAGCCATGCCGCTTTTGGGATTCTGAACGAGTACAGCCAGAATGATGAGAATACTTGCAACCAGAATCAGAATGATACAAAGAGTGTATAACATGTTCCTATCGTTTTAATTATTTATTTGCGATTTTGTCAATAAGCGACGCAAAGTAAACACTTTTTTCCGGATTTAACAAACTTAATTTGCGATAAATGGCGATTGCTTCGTCGCAAAGCCCCTGGGCCAGGTAGATTTCCGCCAGATCCTCCGTAACGAGGTCGTCGTCACCGCTCAATTCGGCCTCGGTGCGGACCTCTTCAACGACTTCGCCCTCCTCGGCCACGATCCGATGCCCCCCCTCCTTCAGGAAACGGTCGATCAGGTCGGCAGGCGAAAGCGCACAAAGCGCCTCCCGATCGACCGTGAACCGTCCGAGCGGCAGCAGACGCGACACCGCCGCGATCGACACCCGACGGTCGGAACGCCCGGTTTGAAGCACGCGCAGGATACGGGCGGGAGTAAACCACTCGTAACGCCCGACGAGCGCATCGAGCTGCGCTTCATCGACCGGGCCTACCGTGCCTCCGGACATCGTATATTCCTTGAAATCCGCCATCCGCTACCAGTTTGCCGCCGATGCCTGGAAAATGTCCGTCACCAGTTTATCGACGATTTGGGGGATCAGTTCGCCCTCGATTTCATTCAGCAGTTTCGAAGAATCGAAATCCTCGAACGCCGAAAACGTCTTTTTCCACGACATGCTCTCGTCCACCGCATTGGTGAAGCGCACATTGACGGTAATGGTCAATCGGTTCAACAGGGCCGTTTCGGACGAACCCGAAACCGAAGCCGTCGTCGAAGTATAACCGGTGATCTCGCCTTCGAAAGCGAAATCGCCGCCTTCGTCCACCTGCGTCAAACGCGTCTGGCGCGTAAACTTGTCCCGCAAGGCATCCGTCAGCGTCGAGCTCAGGATCGGAGCCACCATCGGGGCGTTGTTCGGGAAGTAGGCCACACTGAAGGTCTTGGCATCGGGCGGAATCGAAGCGCCCGACAACGAATAGTTCACCTTGTACCCGCAACCGGCCAGCAAGAGGCCCGCTGCGACGACGATCGCATATTTGAGTACAGCTTTCATTCGATTATAAACGATATTTTTCAGGAGTTCTCGTCGATGCCGAGCTCCTTGATTTTACGGTAAAGAGTTCTCTCCGACATAAACAGCTCGGCAGCGGCTTCCCGGCGGCGGCCGTTGTTGCGCCGCAGGGCCCGAAGGATCTGCTCCCGCAGCACATCGGCTTTGGTCAGTTCCCGCGAAGGCTGTTCATCGACCACCTCCTCGCTCTCCGTATAGTCCGGAGAAGCGATACTGTGGGCGGAAGCCGGCAACAACCCCGCCAGGTCTTTGGTCGGCTCGGCAGGACGCTCGGCACGCTGCATCAGCTCGGTAAGCATCCGCTTCAGGTCATTGACGTCGGCCCGCAGGTCGAAAAGCACTTTCTAACGCAACTCTCGTTCGAAAGACACGCCGTCGCCCGGACCGCTATGCAAGGCCGTACTCATCGACGTAGATGCTCCGCTTTGAGATTGTGCGGGCAGGTACTTCGTCAGGATGGCAGGCGTAATGAGCCGCGCCTCCTCGATGGCCGAAATCTGTTCGGCGACATTTTTCAACTGACGGATATTGCCCCGCCAATAGTAATTCTCCAGCATCTGCCGGGCCTCGGGGTCCAGAGAAATAGCCGGCATACGGTACTGGGCCGCTACATCGGCCGCGAACTTGCGGAAAAGCAAGAAAATATCCTCCTTCCGTTCCCGCAGAGGAGGCACCTGGATCGGCACCGTATTGAGCCGGTAATAGAGATCCTCGCGGAAACGCCCCGCCTGGATCGCATCCTGCAAATTCGTATTCGTCGCCGCCACCACGCGCACGTTGGTCTTCTGCACCTTGGCCGAACCGACGCGGATGAACTCGCCGGTCTGCAACACACGCAACAACCGCACCTGGGTCGAATGAGGCAGCTCGGCCACCTCGTCCAGAAAGATCGTCCCGCCGTCCGCCTCCTCGAAATAACCCTTGCGGGCTTCGACTGCTCCGGTGAAGGCCCCCTTCTCGTGTCCGAACAATTCGGAATCGATCGTTCCTTCGGGAATGGCGCCGCAGTTCACGGCGATATATTTATTGTGTTTACGTGCCGAATAGGCATGGATCACCTGCGGGAAAAACTCCTTGCCGACGCCGCTTTCACCCGTAACGAGTACCGAAAGATCGGTCGGCGCCACACGCAGGGCAACCTCCAGCGCACGATTGAGCGCCTCGGAGTTGCCGATGATCCCGAAACGGTTTTTTATGGATGTCAGATCTGTCATTCCTACTCAATCAATCCGGTTTTACAGCCAATACCGGCAAACTATTCCTGATTCGTATCCGGAACGGGCTCCACACCCCCGTCCGTTCCGGCAGCCACGGGCTCCGGCACGGCAGGTGCGAGTTGTTCGAGGTATTCGCGCTCCAGACGCTCGATCTTCGCCCGGCGCAGATAACCGTAAACGATGACGCCTACGGCCAGCACAGCGACCACGATGGCGATGACCATAAATTTATCGATCCTCCGGCGGGGCTTGGAACCCACATAGGTATATCCCTCGGTGGTTTTAAGCGGTTTGCCGTATTGCAATCCCTTTACATAAGGTGCGGGTTTGCGCTTGGCAGAAACGGAAATCCGAGGTTCGGAAATACCGTCGTCGATTACAGGAGAAGCCTTCGCTTCGGAACGGGATCGCACACGGGGTGCAACGGACTCCGCAGACGCAGCGACGGAAGCGGGATGAGAAGCTGCGGCCGAGGAAATCTTATTTCCTTCCTCCGGAGCCGATTCCCCGGCAACAGGTCCCGCAGCAACAGACGTGGCCGGAGCCGCCTGAAAGACGATGGCACCGCCCGGCGAAAGCTGCTGGAACATGCCCTCAAACTTGAGCTTATCGAAAGCATCAATCTCCTCGGACACATGGACGTGGTAGCTGTTGGTAATGTAGCCCTTGTCCGTCACACCCGGAATAATGCCAAAACGACGCTGCAGGCACTTGGCGAACTTGTAGGTCGTCGACTCAAGCGGGGTACCGTACAGCGAGAAGTCGATATCGCTTTCGGCCTTCCACTCGGCGCATTTGTCGTTCATGTGCTGCATGACGGCCATGGCAAACGGCGTGCCTTCCTTCTCGGTGTGACTGTGGCCCGTCATGTACTTGACGCACTCATACAGACCGGCATACCCCAGGCTGATGGTGGAATAGCCGCCCACGAGCAGTTTGTCGATCGTCTCGCCCTTCTTAAGGCGCGCCAGGGCGCCGTACTGCCACAGAATCGGTGCGGCATCCGAAAGCGTGCCCATCAGGCGCTCATGACGGCACAGCAGGGCACGATGGCACAGCTCAAGGCGCTCGTCGAAGATCTTCCAGAACTTGTCCATGTCCTGATGCGAGCTCAGTGCGACATCGGGCAAGTTGATGGTCACAACACCCTGGTTAAAGCGGCCATAGTACTTAGGTTTGGTCGGGTCATAGTTCAGCGCGTTGGCAACATTGTTAAAGCCGTTGCCCGAACGGTCGGGCGTCAGGAAGCTGCGGCAACCCATGCAGGTGTAGCAATCGCCATTGCCGGCGGTCTCACCCTTAGACAGCTTGAGCTCACGCATCTTCTTCTCAGAGATGTAGTCGGGCACCATGCGCTTGGCGGTGCACTTGGCAGCCAGCTGGGTCAGGTAGAAGTACGGGGAATTCTCGTGAACGTTATCGTCCTCGAGCACGTAGATAAGCTTGGGGAATGCCGGGGTAATCCACACGCCAGCCTCGTTCTTAACGCCCTCGTAGCGCTGGCGAAGCGTCTCCTCCACGATCATGGCAAGGTCGTGCTTCTCCTGAGGCGTACGAGCCTCGTTAAGATACATAAAGACCGTCACGAACGGCGCCTGGCCATTCGTGGTCATAAGGGTCACGACCTGATACTGAATCGTCTGGACGCCGCGACGAATCTCATCGCGCAGGCGATCCTCAACGACCTCACGGACCTTCTCGGCAGACGCAGAGACGCCAAGCTCCTCGAGCTCGCGGGCAACCTCGCCGCGAATCTTCTGACGGCTCACCTCGACAAACGGAGCCAGGTGGGTCAGCGAAATCGACTGACCGCCATACTGGGAAGAGGCGACCTGCGCGATGATCTGCGTCGCGATATTGCAAGCAGTCGAAAAGCTGTGCGGCTTCTCGATCAGCGTGCCCGAGATAACGGTGCCATTCTGGAGCATATCCTCCAGGTTCACCAGGTCACAGTTATGCATGTGCTGGGCAAAGTAGTCCGAATCGTGGAAGTGAATCAGGCCCTCGTTGTGGGCATCCACGATCTCCTGGGGCAGCAGCACGCGCTGCGTCAGGTCCTTGGAAATCTCGCCGGCCATGTAGTCGCGCTGAACGGAGTTGACAGTCGGGTTCTTGTTGGAGTTCTCCTGCTTGACCTCTTCGTTATTGCACTCAATCAGCGACAGAATCTTGTCATCGGTCGTGTTCTTTTGGCGCTTCAGGCTCTGAACATAGCGGTAGATGATGTAGTGGCGGGCGACCTCGTAGCAGTCGAGACGCATAATCTCGTCCTCGACCAGATCCTGGATCTCCTCGACCGATACGGTGTGGCCGGCCTTCTCACATGCCTCGGCGACGTTTTGTGCCGCATAGATTACCTGGCGGTCGGTAAGGCGAGAGCCTTCCTCGACCTCCAAGTTTGCGGCGCGGATCGCATTGACGATCTTATCGATGTCAAAGGTAACCTCGGTGCCGCTGCGCTTGATGATCTTCATCCTCTTGCCTCTTTCGCATCGTAGCCTCATTGCGCTTCAGGGCCAAACGATGCCCGGCAGGGCTTGCCCCTGTCTTGCGGCGCCGTCGCGCAATCTGTGTTCTCGATAACCATAGGCCCTCATGCGGACAATCCTCGCAGCCATTCAAGGGGCCCAAAGATCTATCCAAATGGGGCGAATAAGGTTCTCGTTCTCTGTCCGCTATCTATCATACGACAAAGAGGCATCTATATCCTGTATTCTTTTTTTAGGTCAAACACAACATATAGTGTTTCAGCAGGTCAAAGCAATTGGTCAATTTGCAGACGCATTAATTATGAGGGCTTCTTGGCAAGTCGGTAAAACGTTACCAGCACGGCTACCTGCATGGCAGTTATAAAACCCCCTTGTCAAGCCGCTGACAAATCCTACCAAAACCAAGCCACTCACGCCAAAAGATTCCAAAAGATTATGCTTGACCAACATGTTGCGGTCACGATGGGCCAGGACACATGCAATCTGCCGGCACCCCTACGGGATGCGAAGACTATCGCGTACAGACCTTGGATCAATATTTGGTGACTTTTTTGGCGGCGTGCTTGGTGGCAAAAAACAAAACAGCTCAGAGGACATAGCCTCTGAGCTGCGAACATTTGGTGGGCGTTAGAAGATTTGAACTTCTGACCTCTTCCGTGTCAGGGAAGCGCTCTCCCCCTGAGCTAAACGCCCGATCAAGGGTGCGCGAGTGCGCAGGGAATAATATAACGGAGCTCCCGCCCAGTGGCAAGAACTATTTTTTAAAAAGCGGCGATTTGCGACCCTATCCGCCCCGATGTAGCGCGAACAGCACGCGGAAAGTCGCGTTTGTACCCCCGACGAACAGCACATTCGCGTAGAATAACTCCATTATGGGCAAATGGTGTCCAGGCAGTTTACAACACGGCATCTGGGGGAGGGGCATGTCGGACGCGCGTTCGCTGCAAAAACAGTTCAATCGCATGCTCGCCACGTTGCTGGTGGCCCTTGCTGCTGCCGGAGCCGTAACGTATGCCTGGTACATCTACAATGCCAACCGCCATATCACCGACGTCAAGATGGCCGCGGGCACGGGCGTCACCTTCCTTATCTCCAACGAGTACGACGGCGAATACAAGACCAACGCCGGTTTGAGCTTTGCGGGCCTGCTTGATCCCGTCTCGACCGACAACGTGCTCAACGGCTTCCAAAAGGTAACGGGCTTTACCGGCGGAACCACGCAGGATTCGCTGTTTGCCAGCATGTTTGGCGCGGCCGAGCATTCCGACTATTACAAGACCTCCCTGTACCTGGCCACCAACTCGGCCGCAACCGACGTGTACCTGTCGGGCATCGACTTTACCGAGCAAGATCCGGCAAACCCCATCTCCACCGCCCTGCGCGTGGGGCTGGTTGCCTATGCTCCGGGGCAGGGCGACACCGTTACGGGCCAGTACGTCTTTGAGGTCTCGGGCGAGCACAATCCCCAGGCGCGCTACAACACGCTTGACGGCAAGGATGCCGGCGAGAACGAGCAGAACCACCTGGTGCTCGACAGCAGCCGCTCCGATGGCGCCACGGTTCATTTTGACCAGCTGACCAGCGCAAACTTCTGCGACTACTACGAAGACACCGGCATCGTGGGCCTCAAGGAGGCCACGACCAAGATCTGCAGCCTGCCAGCCGCCGCCAAGGGCGCCGACCGTAGCACGCCCGTGCGCGTGGATGTGTACGTGTGGCTGGAAGGCTGCGACCCCGACTGCACCAACAACCTAGCCGCCACCAGCCTGCAATCGCTGGCGCTGCGCTTTGCCGGCAAACGTTCGTAAGGGGGCTAGGGATGAGTGCATCCAACATCAAAGATATCCTAGGTTCGCGCCGTCGCATGGTTGCCGCGGCCGCATGGATGTTGGTGCTGGTAGCTGCCCTGAGCGCCGCCACCTACGCCTGGTTTAGCAACTCGCGCTACACCAACGTGACGCCCGTGGCACACACGGTAAGCGACGAGGGCTCCGACCTGCAGATTGGCCTTTCGGCCAACGGGCCCTGGGGCACAACGGCCACGCTTGCCGCCGCTGACAAGACGCTCTATCCCATCTCGACGTCAGACCTTTCCCGCTTTTGGCGCGGCACGTTCCAAAACGCCGCGGGCATCACGACCGACTACGCCGACTGCACCGCGCAGCTGGACGACTATGCTCTTTCGGGGACGCTGTACCTTAAGGGCGGCGACAGCGCGCTCAACGTGTACCTGTATCCGGGCCAGATGAGCGTGACGAGCGACCCGCAGCTGCTGGCCGCACTGCGCCTGGGTCTGGTAATTACGACCCAGTCGGGTACGCAAACGCATATCTTTACCTGCGACGACCTGGGCAGCACCGCGGGTGCCACCAGCAGGCGCACCACCGCGCAAGACGGCGTGGTTGTGGCAGCGGGCGCCTCGGGCTGGACCTACACCGCCGACCCTGCGCGCTCCATAAGCGCCTACAGCATGGACGGCACCGGCGACACGCCCACGGCGCGCGCGGGCGCCACGCCCATCTGCACGCTGGTCGCCAACGAGGTGGCGAGCGTTCGCTACGTTGTGTACATGGAAGGCTGCGACGCCAATTGCATCGACGAGGCCCAGGCCCGCGATGTGGTGTTGCAGCTTGCCTTTGCCGCGGCCAAGGCATAAGGGGGCGAGCAATATGGAAGATCAGAGGCACATGCCAGCAGATAGTTGCGAGGACAAAACCCAGAGCGAGAGCCCCGCGGGCCCCTCTAGCGCAGCTGCCGAGCGCTCACACCTCGAGGGCGCCGCTGCCCGCCGCCACGCCCGCCGCGCGCGTGCCTACATCGCGCTCGTTATGGTTGCGCTCGCCGCCACTTTGGGTGCCGCAACCTACGCCTGGTTTACCAACAACATGAAGGTCAACACCAACTCGGTGAGCGTGCACAGCGACACGTCCAAGCTGGTGCTGGAGCTGGGTGACGCCGATCGCGGCAGCTGGTCGCAGCAAGGCGATGCATCTCTGGCCTCCACCGCGAACGGCGCCGTGACGCTCTACCCGGTCTCGACCTTCGACCTCAACGGCTTTGCTGCCTGTGCGCAAAACAACTCTGCCGGCGATGCCACAGTGTTTGAGCAGGCAAAAGACAACGGCTCCGCCTTCTACCACGGCTGGATTGACCTGCGCCCCACCATTACCGGAACGGGCGCCAGCAAAGTAAGGGGCAAGGTCAACCTGTATCTGGCCGAATCGCTGGTCCCGCAGGGTGCCGACGCCGAGCTGCTGCGCGCGGCCCGCGTGGGCATCAAGATCTCGAGCGGCAACCAGGTGCTTGCCACCAACATCTTTGAGCTCGACAGTTCCGACAGCGGCCATCGCGGCGAGCATCCCACGACCGCCCCGGCTGGCCTTGCCGGCTACGTCGATGGCATGCTGCTGGGCTGGCAAAACGGCCAGCTCGCTTGCGGTGCCAACGTGACGCAGGACCCGGCCGCCTTTACGCTGGACACGAGCGAGACAGCCACGCGCCCGCAGAACACACTCGCCACGCTGGCGCTGGGCCAGACCTATCGTCTGGATATCTATTACTACATCGAGGGCACCGACCCCGATAGCGCCGACTATCTCTATCAAGATCCGGGTACCTTGCACCTGGCGCTCTTTGCGACCTTGGACGGTGAGGCGTAATGGCACACGTTAAACCAGACGACCGCCGCTCGGCTACCGGCGACCGCCGTCCAACCGCCGCTACCCGCCGGCCCGGCACCGCCGCGCCCACCGACACCGACCTTCGCCGCAAGCTCACCACCACCGTGGTGCTGGTGCTGTTTGCGCTGGTGGCGATAGCCATGGCAACGTTCGCCTGGTTCTCCATCGCCGATAGCGCCAAGACCCGCATGCTCATGATCGACGCCAACGCCGACGGCTCGCTGCGCTTTGACCTGGACGAGCACGCCACGTTTGACGAATACGTGCACAGCCTGGGCTTTGACCAGATCTCGGCGCGCATCTCCAGCGAAAAGGGCGTGGACATCGATGCGTCCAAGCTCAAGCCCGTCACCACGAGCGACTACCAGACCTTCACCTTTGAGGACGGTTCCACCGCCGATCCCGCCACCGGCGCCTACCTGGAGTTCACACTTCACTTTATGAGCAGCACGGACCTGCGCGTGCGCCTGACCGGGCAGGATGGTGATGGCGGCGTGTCCGGCACGCGGTTTAGCTCCGACACGCAGGGCATGGCCAGCGCCATGCGCATGAGCTTTGCCGCCGACGGCCACACTTGGGTCTACAACCCCAACGGGGGCGGGGGCTCGTCCGGCGCGGCCACCGTCTTTGGGCTCGACTCGGGTGCTGCCACCGCGGCCAGTGATATGTTCGACCTGATAAAAGATACGGATAAGCCGGTAACCGTTCGCATATGGCTCGAGGGAACGGACCCAAATTGCACTAATATGCTAAAGGGAGCTAACTATTCAGTATCGATGCGCTTTGAGGGCATCGAGGAACAGTAGATATGCACGGCGGCCACCGGGCCGCGCACGACCTAGACAGACACGGTAGTAAGGGACATCATGCAATCTGTTAAAAAAGCCGCATCCATCGCGTTGAGCGTCGTCATGTGGATCATCATCCTGGTGGCGGCCCTGTATGCGTTTACCACGCTCGCCACGCGCGAGGACGGCAGCGTCTCTGACATCACCGGCTTCACCCCGCTCGCCGTGCAGTCCGACTCCATGGCGCCCACGTTTAACAAGGGCGACCTTATCTTCATCAAAAAGTGCGACACCTCCAAGCTCGAGGTGGGCGACATCGTGACATTCCATACCATCATCGACAACGAGTACGCGCTCAACACGCACCGCATCGCCGCGATCGACGAGGTCAACGGCATGCGCAGCTTTACCACCAAGGGCGACAACAACGACGTGGCCGATACGCACATCATCAGTGACGGCGACATCGTGGGCAAGTACCTGTTCGCGTTGCCGCAGATGGGCAAGGTCATGGACTTCCTGTCCAGCTCCATGGGCTTCCTCATTGTGATTGTGCTGCCCATGCTGCTGTTCTTTATCTACCAGGTGTATCACCTCATCGTGGTGGGCATGAACCTCAAGCGCGCTATGGCCGAGGAGGACCGCCTGGCCGCCGCGGCCGCTATCGTGGACGCCGAGGACAAGGGTGACACCGCCGTCACGGCCGATAACGCCGCCGAGCAGCTCGCCCAGGCCGAGGCCAAGCTCGAGGAAGCCCGTCGTCTGAAGGCCGAGGCCGAGGCGGCGATGAACGCGACCAAGCAGGAGGGTACCGACGGTGAGTGAGTTTCTGGGATTTGCCTGGGAGCTGTTGGCAAAGGTCGTCTACAACGTCGTTGCCGTCGTGAGCTCCATCCTTAACCTGCTGGTGTTTGGCTGGGTCGAGTACTTCAACATCTTTATGACCTACTTCACCACGTTTGACCTGGTGGGCAAGATCGGCGCGGTCATTCTGCTTGCCATGCTCATCGCGGTCCCCGTGCTGATTGTGGCCATTCTGGTCCACCGCTACCGCATCAACCGCCGCCTGCATCGCGACGGCACGTCCAACAAGGCGCTCTATCGCGAGATCGGCCGCCTGAACAAGCAGGTGCTCGACCTTATGGACGAGAAAAACAAGCTGCTGGCGCTCAAGGTCAATGCCATGGGCGGCACCAAGCAGATTCCGTACGTGGGCGCCTCTGCCCTGGCCGACGATCACCTGCCCACGGTGGGCAACGTGGTGGGCGCCGCTACGGGCGCCGGTGCGCCTGCGGGCGAGGGCGCCACGGCCGCCGTGGTGTCGGGCAACGCGTCGCTCGCGCTCGATGGCGATGGCGTCAAGGATGCCGCGGCCGCCATGGCCAAGGCCACCGTCGAGGCCAAGACCCTTGCCGAGGAAAAAGAGATCGCCCAGGCCAACCGCTTCCCCAAGCTGTCCCTTGTGGACCTTAAGTACCGCGACTGGGAGCCCCCGGTCTACGACGATGCCATCTCGCTGGAGGACTTTGTCGACAGCTTCCGCGCGTTCGCCTGCAGCCAGATGAAGCTCTACTACACGCCCGAGGTCATCCGCCGCTTTGTGGCCGGCATGGCCGCCTCCAAGCTGCTGATTCTGGAGGGCATTTCGGGTACCGGTAAGACGTCGCTGCCATACAGCTTTAGCCGCTATCTGGACAACCCCGCAACCATCGTGTCGGTGCAGCCGAGTTTTCGCGATCGCACCGAGGTGCTGGGCTACTTCAACGAGTTTTCCAAGCGATTTAACGAGACAGAGTTCCTCCGTGCCGTGTACGAGGCGGGGCTGCGCCAGGACCCGTCCATGATCGTGCTCGACGAGATGAACCTCGCCCGCGTGGAGTACTACTTTGCCGAGATCCTGTCGGTGCTCGAGATGCCCAGCCACGACGAGTGGGTGCTCGACCTGGTGCCTACCCAGTGGGCCGCCGACCCCAAGGGTCTGCACGACGGAAAGCTCACCATTCCCGACAGCCTGTGGTTTATCGGCACGGCCAACAACGACGACTCCACCTTTACCATCACGGACAAGGTGTACGACCGTGCGATTCCCATCGAGCTCAACGAGCGCGCCGACGCGTTTGAGTGCGAGCCGCACGAGCGCGTGCACGTGACGGCCGACCACCTGCAGTATCTGTTCCAGAAGGCCAAGGTCGAGTACGTGATCGATGACGATCTGCTCGAGAAGATGCACAAGCTGGACCAGTACCTGCAGACCCGCTTTAAGCTGGCCTTTGGCAACCGTATCATCAAGCAGATGTACGACTTTATCCCCGTGTACGTGGCGTGCGGCGGCACCGAGTTGGGCGGCATGGACTACATCATCGCCCGCAAGGTGCTCAAGAAGTTTGAGTCCATGAACGTGAGCTTTGTGCGCGACGAGATGAAGGGCCTGATCGAGTACATCGAGAAGACCTTTGGCGAGGGCGGCCTGCCCGATTCCGTCATGTATCTGCAGCGGATCCAGAACTTCTACTAATGCCGTAAGCGCGGGACGTGGGACAAGACAATCAGTAGCGTTTGCCCAGTGTGGTGTCGTCACGCCCCTTACCGATCGATCCAACCTATGGAGTAACCCATGTCCGAGACCATTCAGGACCTCTATACCAGCTTCTCCGAGCAGATGGAGCCTATCCAGGAGGACAGCCGCTACTTCCGCTATCTGTTTGAGATGGCGCAGGCCTCGGGCACCACGATCGAGCAGCAGCGCGAGGAGCTCGTCAAAGTGGTGGACGAGGAGTGGATCAGCATGATCGAGGACTCGCTCGACGCCATCAACACCATCATCGAAAATCCGCGCCGCTTCATCACCACCGAGGAAGAGGTGGTGCCGGTCTCGCTCGCCAAAAAGATCAGCGCCGACAGCGTCCGTCATCTGAGCCAGAACACGCAGTTCCTGGCGCCGAGCGACGATGGCGGCGTCCACCCCACGCGCATCCTCAACGTCAGTACCGTCGAGACGTACGACCTGTACGAGAACCGCTTTATCTACCACCTGATTCAGCGCCTGCTGACGTTTGTGGACAAGCGCACCGACGTGATCTTTTGGTCGACGGGCAACGAGATCCGCAACCGATTTAAGATGCACAGCAAGATCGACGACGCGTACGAGGAGATCGAGTACAACGTCGAGATGACGGTCAAGAATCGCCAGAGCTTTGCCGAGAACGACGCCGACAACATGGACGTCTTTATGCGCATCGACCGCGTGCGCCGCCTGGTCATGGCACTGCGCGGCGCGTCGTTCTGCCAGATCATGAACGGCTGCAGCGCGGTCCGTAGCCCCATCCAGCGCACCAACCTCATCATGAAGGACCCCAACTACCGCAAGTGCTACCAGCTGTGGCAGTTTATGGAGCGCTACGACAAGGTGGGCTACAACATCGACGTGCAGCAGCAAGCGCTGGCGTTCGATGACGAGTACATGGTGCAGATGTACACCAACCTCATCAACAACTACACCGTCTTTAAGAGCCTGACCGACGACGAGCGCAACCTTCAGGAGCTCGAGAGCGTGCATCCCGAGCCGGTGGCGCCCAAGTTTATTAAGGAGATTAAGGAGGTGCAGGTCGATAGCCCCGACCTGCCCGATGTCGAGATTCGTCGCGTGTTTGTGGAGGAGGTCACGCAGGCTCAGCTGGATGCCGAGCAGGCGCTGGCCGAGGCCCGCGAGCAGATTGAGGAGCTGCAGGGACAGCTGAAGTCCTGGAAGGTGCAGGCACACGCGCTGACCGACGAGCGCGACGACCTGGCCGACGAGCTGGACGAGGCAAAGGCGCGCGAGCTGGCGCTGACACAGCGTGCTCAGATGGCCGAGGCCGATGCCGAGGAGCTGCGTGGCTCGCTGGAGGATGTCGAGGCCGGCAAGAAGGCTGCCGAGGATGCTGCGGCAGAGGCACGCTCGACCGCGGCGGCGCAGCTTGAGCGGATGCGTGCCGAGGCCGATGCCGAGGTCGCGGCCGCCCGTGCCGACGCGGACGCCAAGGTTGCTGCCGCCGAGCAGGCGGCCGCCGAGCAGGTCGCGCAGGTCAAGAGCGAGTCCGCCGCGGCTCTGGCTGTCAAGGCGGCGGCCGATGCCGCCGAGCTGCAGGCCACCAAGGACGCTGCTGCGGCCGAGCTTGCCGGCGTGCGTGAGTCTTCTGCCAAGGAGGTGGCTGCACTGCATGCCAAGCTGGACGCCGCCCAGCTGCAGATCGAGGAAGTGCAGCTGACGGCCGAGCGCGATGCCCGTGCTGCGGCCGAGGCGGCCGATGCCGCCGTGGCCGAGGCGGAGCAGAAGCTCGCCGACACCGTTGCCGCGGCCGAGGAGAAGGTTTCCGCTGCTCAGCAGGCAGCCGATGCTGCGATCGATGCCGCCCGTGCGGCCGCCGATTCTGCCGTCGAGCAGGCTGCGGTGGACGCCAGCGAGAAGGTCGCCGCAGCCGCTGCCGAGCGCGATGCCGCCACGCGTGCCGCCGAGGAGACTCGCGCCGACGCCGACGCGCGTATCGCCGCGGCCGAGCTCGAGGCGGGGGAGCGCATTGAGCAGGAACTCGCCGCCGCCAAGGCCACGCACGAGCACGAGCTCGAGACCGTCCGCGCGGAGATGCAGCAGCGCTTGGACTCGTTGGTGCATGAACTGGAGCAGGCCGAGCGCGATCGCGCCCGTGCCGAGCGCCGTGCCGAGGGCAACAGCCTGTCGCGCTATCTGTTGGCCCGCCTGCGCGGCGAGGCTGGCGAGGGCGTGGCCGCCGCGCCTGACGAGGATGGCGCTTCTGCGGCGGATGCCACTGAGGCTGAGGTTGCTGCCGACCCCGAGACTTCCGCAAAGGACGACGACAAGTGATGAAGCACGTGCTTCGTGTGATCAACGTGCTGGCGACCGTGGTGATCCTGGTCGCCTTTGTGGTGCTGCTGCGCACGGTGTTCACGCCCGCCGGCGAGATTCCCACCATCATGGGCTACGGCTTTATGCGCACGCTGACCGGCTCGATGGAGCCGGCGATTCCCGTGCATTCGTTTATCGTCGTCGATACCGACAACAGCCAGGTCTACCAGGTGGGCGATATCATCACCTTCCATTCGTCCGATGACGCGCTGGAGGGTTCGCTCAACACGCACCGCATCGTTGCCGTGGAGGATGCGGCCGACGGCACGCCGGTCTACCGCACCAAGGGCGATGCCAATCCGGTCGAGGACGCCGCGCCCGTACCCGCCGCCGACGTGGTGGGCCGCGCGGTCTTTGTGTCGGCAGGCCTGGGCGTGGTGGTCTCGTTGCTCACCAACCCGCTGCTGTTCTTCCCGCTTATCGTGGTGCCGCTGATCGTGCTGCTGGTGCTCGAGATTCGCCATATGGTCAAAACCACACAAGAGGTGGCACGCGCCGAGGACGAGGCCGCCCTGCGTGCTGCCGTGGAGCAGATTCGCGAAAAGCGTCGTAGCGAGCAGGAAGGCCAGGACGACGCTAAGGAGCAGAGCGACGGCGAGCATACTGGGGGAAGTGTGGAAACCGACCCCGGCGCCCTAGACGATTCCAACCGATCGGCATAGCTCTTCAGTGCCTTTCGTCCCTGCAAATTGGACGCCCGTAGATGTTCCGAATCGTCTGCTTTTTCATACCAATATTCGTGCTACAGTTTGAGCGCTTTGTTGCCAATTGATTTCGGGGGAGTGGAATGGAGCAGGAGCGCTCAGCGCAGCGTGCACGCAAAAAGGCTTCGGTACCGATGACGGCGGCGTCCGATTTTGTCGTGCCCGAGGGAACTGACGAGCTCAGCCGCAGCACCCGCCGTGCATGGCGCGAGCGCCTCAACGATGCGTCGTCGCGCAAGATGATTACGGGCGTTCTGGCCACGCTGGCGGGCGGTTCGTTTTGGGGTTTTTCGGGCACCAGCGCGAGCTTCCTGTTCGATACTTATCACGTTGATACCCTGTGGCTTATGAGTGTGCGCCAGATTCTCGCCGGCCTGCTCTTTATGGCCGTGGTGGTCACGCGCGATCGCGAGCGTCTGGTTAGGCTCTGGACCACGCCCGCCGACCGTAGGCAACTGCTGCTTTTTACCGCTTTTGGCCTGCTGTTCAACCAGTTCTGCTATCTTTCGGCCGTGCGTCTGACCAATGCCGGAACCGCGACGGTGCTCCAGTGCCTGCAGCTGGTCATCATCATGGGTTACGCCTGCGTGGTCGATCGCCGCATGCCGCGCGCTCGCGAGACGATCGGCATTGGTCTGGCCCTCGGTGGCACCTTTTTAATCGCTACCGGCGGCGACCCGACCAGTTTGAGCATATCGCCGCTTGGTCTGGTCGCAGGCCTTATGTGTGCGGTTAGCGCAGCCTGTATGGCGGTGATTCCCGCCAAGATTCTGCCCGAATACGGCAGCCCCATCGTTACAGGCTCTGCCATGCTCACAGCGGGCGTGGTCTCGTGCGTCTTCGTGCAGCCGTGGGCTCATATGCCGGCGCTCGATGCTGCCGGTATCGAGGCGCTCGCGGTGTTTGTGGTCATTGGCTCGTTTTTTGCCTACATGCTGTATATGCAGGGCGTTAAGGACATCGGCTCGGTGCGTGCGAGCCTCATCGGAACCGTGGAGCCGGTCTCGGCGACCATCACCAGCGCCGTTATGCTGGGCACGGTATTTTTGCCGACCGACTTGATTGGCTTTGCCATGATTATCGTGATGATGTTCCTGACGGTATAGCTTACGCCGCTGCCTAGACGGACACGGTGTTGCACCACAATTCCGCGAATTGGTGCCTGCATCTGGAGTTTAACTGACGATGCCAAATATGTCATAAACTAATAGCGTTATTGACTTTTAGTATTGCGAGGACTCCTCTATGGCTGGTAACCACTTTAAGAACGGCGACGGCGAGCGCCCTGCAGTTCCGCCGTGTTCAAATGGGACTGGAAACGCTGACGTACCGAGTGGATCCAGCCAAAACGGTGCTGGCAACCGTACGTCTCCGGGCGAAACGGCGATGTTTGCCGCTCTGTACGAACAGTCTCAAAAGGCAAAACAGGCTGGTCGCGTAGGCAGGCAGGCATTTCCGGGCGGGGCGGGCTCTGCGGCTTCGTCGGCCGGGGTCCGTCCGGCGCCAACGGGCGGTGCAAATGTCGCCGGCTCCACTGGCCCCGCTAACAACGCTCATCGCGCTCACAACGCCGGCCCCGTCAACTCTGCCAATCCCGCCAATAGTGCTTCTTCTGCTGGAGACGCAGGGCTTACGGGTAACCTAGGCACTATCTATACGGGCGCTTCCGAAACCGGCACGTTTGCCCGTCTCAATGACGACGGTGCCGAGTTTAAGGGCTCGGGCTCTAAAGAAGATTATTACGATTTTGGCTTGAACTACGGCGGTGATTCCTCGACGAGCCCGACCTCGAACGGCCTGGTTCGCCATCGCCATCGCAAGGGCGAGCGCAAGAAGCGCCGCGTTGCAGCCGTTGTTGCTGTCATCGTCGCGGTGGTTCTTGTCGCTTTTGGCGTGAGTGGCTTCATGCTGTTTAACTCGGCAAAAACCGTGAAGAGCCAGGCAAAGGAAACTGTCGAGATCGTCGGCGGCCTTAAGGACAAGGTCACGTCGGGCGATTTTTCGACCCTGCCCGACGATGCGAAAAAGATCGACGAGCTCTGCAGCAGCATGAAGAAAGAGACCTCGAGCCCGGTGTGGACGATGGCCTCGTTCATTCCGGTGTACGGCGGCGACATTAATGCCGCCCGCACCATGGTCGACGCTCTGTCCGATGTTTCGAGCGGCGCGCTGGTCCCCATGGCCGATAATCTCGCTCAGGCAACGCCCGGTAAGCTGTTCCAGGACGGGACAATCAACGTGTCCGCGCTGCAGGCGGTCGCCGATTCGCTCTCCGATAGCTCGAAGGCGTTCAAGAGCGCCAACAAAAAGGTGCAGAGTATTGGCGATACGCATATCGCCCAGGTGACCGAGCTGGTCGATAAGGCAAAGGACGGCTTTGCCACCCTGAACGGTGCGGTCGACGCGGCGGAGAAAGTTGCCCCCGTTCTACCCCAGATGCTCGGCGCCAACGGCCAGACGCGCCATTATCTTGTGCTCGCGATGAGCAATGTCGAGATCCGCGCCTGCGGCGGTTTCCCGGGTTCGCGCGGCGTGATGTCAGTGACTGACGGTAAGCTCGAACTGGGCGATTTTGTCAAAGTCGACATGATGAAAGAGCCCTTGAGCCCGCTTCCCATCACCGATGAAGAGGCAAACTTGTTCACGACCGGATGGGGCCTGACCGGATTCAACACGCTCGGATACACGATGGGCGACGTTACGATGACACCCGATTATCCGCGTGCGGCTCAGCTTGCCAGCGATATGCAGAAGGCCATTGTTGGAGATGACATCGACGGCGTATTTGCAGTCGATCCGGTATTTTTGCAGTATATGCTCGGCATTGTGGGCGGCACGCAGCTTCCCGACGGTACCGTCGTCGATGGAAGCAACGCTGCAAAGGTGCTGCTGCACGATATTTATTGGAATTACCCGGTAGAGGAACAGGACGCCATTTTTGCGGCGGTTGCCGGATCGGCTTTTAACAAGATCGTGGATGAACTGGGCTCCAGCGATATTACTAAGATCGCCGCCGCCATCGAAAAGGGTGCTTCCGAGGGTCGCATCCTGATGTATTCGAGAAACGATGACGAGGAAAAGGCCGCGAAGGCCCTTGGCATTTCCGGCGCTCTCCAAAATGATGCGTCTGAGGCTCCGATTTTGGGCGTCTATGTGAATAACTACAGCTATTCAAAGATGGATTGGTTCCTTGATAAGCGAGTCACCATCGATTCTTCGGTTGAAAATGCCGATGGCTCGACGACGTATCGAGTAACCACTACGCTCAAGAACACGATGACCCCCCAGGAGAAGGCCGAGATGCCTGGTTATTTCCAGGGCCATAACGGCATTAGCCAGGATATTGATGACGAGGTGCTGAGGCTCTATCTCTACGCTCCCGCGGGAGGCAGCATTTCGGACATTAAGACTTCGGGCTCCGGTTCTATCGAGATGAACGAAGCGACGCACGATGGCCTGAAGGTTGCATGGGGCGGCGTCCACATGCTTCTTGGACAAGACATAAAGGTCGAGTACACGGTTACGACTTCGAAGGACTCTGGGCACAAAGCGCTTAAGGTTCGCACCACGCCAACCGCTCAAACGTTTGAACAGGATAAGTAAGATATGAAGTACTTTGGCACCGACGGCTTTCGCGGCGAGGCCAACGTTGGACTGACGGTAGAGCACGCTTATAAGATCGGCCGCTTTGTGGGCTGGTATTACGGCGCCAACCGCGGGACCAAGGCGCGCGTGATCGTGGGCAAGGACACGCGTCGCTCGAGCTATATGTTCGAGGCGGCGCTGGTGAGCGGCTTGGTCGCGAGCGGCGCGGACGCCTACATGCTGCACGTGATCCCGACGCCGGGCGTGGCGCATCAGACCGTGGAGGGCTGCTTCGATTGCGGCATCATGATCAGTGCGAGCCACAACCCGTTTTGCGATAACGGCATTAAGCTCGTCAACAGCGACGGCTATAAGATGGACGAGGACGTGCTGGAGCTCATCGAGGATTACATCGATGGCAAGAGCGAAGTGCCGCTGGCCACGGGCAACCACATCGGTGCCACGGTGGACTACATGCAGGGTCGCAACCGCTATATTGCCTCGCTCATTGCAAGTGCGAACTTTTCGCTGCAGGGCGTCAAGATCGGTCTCGACTGTGCCAACGGCTCGGCATCCTCGGTGGCCAAGCCGGTGTTCGACGCGCTGGGTGCCGACGTACGCGTGATTAACGCCGCGCCCGATGGCTTTAACATCAACGTCGACTGCGGCTCCACGCATATGGAGCGCCTGCAGCGCCACGTGGTGGAGCAGGGCCTGGACGTGGGCTTTGCCTACGACGGCGATGCCGACCGCTGCCTGGCCGTGGACGAGCGCGGTCGCGTGGTCGACGGCGACCAGATCCTGTACGTGTGCGGCGTGTACCTGAACAAGCACGGGCGCCTCTCGGGCGGTACCGTGGTGCCGACGATCGCCAGCAACTTTGGCCTGGTCAAGTCGCTGGAGCTTGCCGGTCTGAGTGCCGTGACCAGCGGCGTGGGCGACCGTCATGTGTATGCCAAGATGCGCGAGGGCGGCTACAGCCTGGGCGGCGAGCAGACGGGCCACACGATCTTTGGCGATATCGAGCGCACGGGCGACGGCATCATGACCTCGCTGCGCGTGATGGAAGTGATTCGCGCTGAGCGCGAGACACTCTCGCAGCTCACGGCTCCGTGCAAGCTGCTGCCGCAGGCTCAGGTCGCCGTGCGCGTGGCGGATAAGGACGCCGCGCTGGGCAACATGGGCGTCCAGGCCGCCATTGCCGAGGCCGAGGCGTCGCTGGCGGGCGAGGGCCGCGTACTGGTGCGCAAGAGCGGAACCGAGTCGGTGATTCGCGTTTTGGCTGAGGCTCCGGACCAATCGGCCGCCGACGCCGCTATGAAGCGCATCGCCAACGCGCTGGAAGCTCTATAGTTACGCGGTTTTACCAAACCGCGTAACTGCTCGACGCTGCAAACGTCCCCAATGACTAGGTGAAAAAGGGGGGCGCCGCGGGATAGATCCCGCGGCGCCTCCTTTGCGTTGACGTGTTGCCTAGGCTTTACAGCTGGTACAGCGTGGTGAACTTGTCCTGCAGGTAGCTGCAGTAGTAGCGGGCGTCAAAGTCCATGCCGCAGGCGCCCTTGATGAGCTCCGGCGCGTCTTTGGCGCGGCCCCACTGCCAAATGTGCTCGCCCAGCCAGGCGCGGACGGGCGCCAGATCACCGCTCGCGCAGGCATCGGTAAGGTCGACGCCGTCGCGGCACATGGCCGGCACAAACATGGCGTCGTAGGCGCTGCCCAGCGCATAGGTGGGGAAGTAGCCAAACGAGCCACCGCTCCAGTGCGTATCCTGCAGGCAGCCGTGCGTGTCGTCGGGAACGGGAATGCCCAGGTACTCGTTCATAAAGCGATTCCAAAGCGCGGGGATGTCCTTGGCCGTGGCCTCACCGGCAAACAGCATACGCTCGATCTCGTAGCGCACCATAACGTGCAGCGGATAGGTGAGCTCGTCCGCCTCGGTGCGGATCAACGACGGCTGCGCGATGTTCACGGCGCGGTAGAGCGTGTCCTCGTCCACGTTGCCGTAGACCTCGGGCGCGTGGCGGCGCAGCACCTCGAGCAGCGGTCCCATAAAGGCGCGGCTGCGACCCACGGTGTTCTCAAAGAAGCGGCTCTGGCTCTCGTGGATGCCCATGGAGGTGCCGCCCTCCAGGCAGGTGCGCGCATAGGCGGGGTTCACGCCCAGCTCATACATGGTGTGACCGGCCTCGTGGATGATGCTGTAGACGTTGGAGATGCAGTCGTCCTCATAGATGTGCGTCGCGATGCGCGCGTCACCCACGGCAAAGCCCTCGCTAAACGGGTGTTCGGTAAAGGCAAGCGTGGTGTCGTTCAGGTCCAGGCCGACGAGCTTCATAAGATCGAAGCTCATGGCACGCTGGGCAGCCTCGGGCACGCGGGCGTGCAAAAAGTCGGCAGCGGGCTGCTGGCCGCGCTCGCCGATGGCGTGCACGAGCGGCACGACCGTAGCCTTGACCTCATCGCAAAACGCATCGAAGCTCTTGGCGGAAAGGCCGCGCTCGTACTGGTCAAGCCAAACATCGTATGGGTCGCGCTTGGGGTCCATGAGCTCGGCCTGATGCTTAAGCTGGCCGACGATTCTATCCACATAGGGCTCAAAGCTCGCCCAGTCATTGGCCGTCTTGGCCTTGTGCCACACGGCGTCGGCCTCGCAGGTGAGCCTGGTCCAGGCCTCGGCCTCCTCGGTGGGAATGACGCTCGCTTCGCGCTGGTCGCGGCCGAGTATGCGGATCTCGTCGAGCAGCTGCGGGTCGTCGATCTTGCCGCCGGCGACGGTTTCGCGTGCCAGCGAGCGCACAAGTTCGAAAGACTTTTCGCTGGTCAGGAGCTTATGATGCTCGCCGGCAAGGGTGCCCATGGCGTCGGCGCGCGCTGCGGCGCCGTTGGCGGGGGCAATGGTCGCGCCGTCAAACTCGGCAATCTTGAGCAGGTACTCGCGGGTCCACAGCTTGCCCTCGAGCTTGCGGAATTTTTTGACGGCCTTATCGACCTTCATGCCTTTGGGCGTCTTGCCCGCTGCGGGCTCGGCCTTCTTATCGTGCTTTTTTCCCATACCATATCCTTGATCTCGCAGGTCGCCCGTCGCACGCGGCGGCGCAGCCAGTTTGCACAGCTACCTGCCTTGTACCCAGCACGAACAAAACGGAACGCGGCGATACACCCAAACAATGTGGTATCCTGTAACCCAATGCGTTGACGGAGAGGGTTTTTGCCCGCCGCGTCGCCGGCAAGAGAGGGAAGGTCATGGGCTGCAAGCCTTCCTGCGGTGACAAGGGCCAAGCGTTCACTCCCGAGCAGCGACCTCAACGGGCGCGCGGCCAGCGGCGGCGATGTCCCCAGTAGGGAAGCCGTGAGCCTCGCGACAAGGGGCAAAGAGTGGGCGCGGCGGGCCAGACATCCGTCGGGTCAAACAAGGTGGTACCGCGGAATTCAACCGTCCTTGGGCAATGCACATGCCCGAGGACGGTTTTTTTGTTACCGAACCGGGCCGCGTTTTCGCAATGTCAGACGGCGGCAGCCGCCTCGGCAAGCGGGGAGCGCGAGAGACGAAAGGGAAGACATGAGTCTGATTGATGATCTGGTCAAACTCGAGGAAGAGGCCAAGGAGCTCGTCGCAAGCGCCGACGACGCCGCCAAGCTCGAGGCCGCGCGCGTTGAGCTGCTCGGCCGCAAGGGCCGCATCACCGGCCTGATGCGCATGATGGGCAAGCTTGCCCCCGAGGATCGTCCCGTGATGGGCAAGCGCGCCAACGAGATGCGCCAGCTGATTGAGGGCATGCTCGACGAGCGCACCACCGAGATGAAGGCCGCCGCCCTCAAGCACGCACTCGAGCACGAGGCCGTCGACATCACGCTGCCGGGCATCCGTCCGCAGATCGGTCACCAGCACCTGATCAAGCAGATCATCGAGGAGGCCGAGGACATCTTCTGCGGCATCGGCTATACCGTCGAGTCCGGCCCCATGGTCGACACCTCCTATTACAACTTTACTGCGCTCAACGCCCCCATGGATCACCCGAGCCGCTCGGCCCGCGATACCTTCTACGTGGTCGACAACAACCCCGGCAGCGTCGCGCACCCCGAGGCTCACGCCCACGGCGAGTCCGACGTGCTGCTGCGCACCCAGACCTCGGGCGTGCAGATCCACACCATGGAGTCGCAGAAGCCGCCCATCTACATGATCTGCCCGGGCACCGTCTACCGTCCCGACACGGCCGATGCCTGCCACCTGCCGCAGTTCAACCAGATCGAGGGCCTGGTCGTCGACGAGGGTATCACCTTTGGCGATCTTAAGGGCACGCTCGACTACTTTGTTAAGTGCATGTTTGGTGAGGACCGCAAGACGCGCTATCGCCCGCACTTCTTCCCCTTCACCGAGCCTTCCTGCGAGGTGGACGTGAGCTGCCACGTCTGCGGCGGCAAGGGCTGCAACTTCTGCAAGCACAGCGGCTGGATCGAGATCCTGGGCTGCGGCATGGTCGACCCCAACGTCCTGATCAACTGCGGCATCGACCCCGAGAAGTACACCGGCTTCGCCTTTGGCATTGGCGCCGAGCGCGTCGCGGCCCTGCGCTACGACCTGCCCGACCTGCGCACGCTCATGACGGGCGATATGCGCTTCTTGAACCAATTTTAAGTTGACCTGTCCCGGCGGCTTCCCGAGCCACCGCACCTTGCCTTTCAATCGTCGGTTGCGTACCTAAGTACGCGGCCCTCCTCTTTCAAGGCAATCTGCGGCACCTCGGAAACCCGTCTCCGTAGCTGGAGTTTTCCGTCTGTTTATTGCAGACGTTACAGATGAAAGGAGACCAGTTAGATGCGCGTTTCTTACGACTGGCTCAAGACCATGATCGATATTCCGGAGGATCCCAAGACCCTTTCGGACGAATATATCCGTACCGGCACCGAGGTCGAGGCAATCGACACCGTGGGCGAGTCCTTCGACCACGTGGTGACCGCCAAGGTGCTCACCAAGACCCCGCACCCCGATAGCGACCACATGTATGTGTGCTCGGTCGACGTGGGCGACAAGAATCTCGACGCCGACGGCAACCCCGCCCCGCTGCAGATCGTCTGCGGCGCGCAGAACTTCGAGGCTGGCGACCACATCGTCACGGCAATGATCGGCGCTGTGCTTCCCGGCGACGTCAAGATCAAGAAGAGCAAGCTTCGCGGCGTCGTGTCCATGGGCATGAACTGCTCTGCGCGCGAGCTCGGCCTGGGCGGCGACCACTCCGGCATCATGATCCTGCCCGAGGATACGCCCTGCGGCATGCCGTTTGCCGAGTACGTGGGCTCGAGCGACACCGTGCTCGACTGCGAGATCACGCCCAACCGTCCCGATTGCCTGTCCATGATCGGCATGGCCCGCGAGACCGGCGCCATTTTCGACCGCGATTTCCACGTTGAGCTGCCCGCCATCAAGGCCGAGACTGGCCGCGCGACCGACGACGAGCTTTCGGTCGAGATTGCCGACGAGGGCCTGTGCGACCGCTATGTCGCCCGCATCGTGCGCAATGTGAAGGTCGGCCCCTCGCCCGACTGGATGGTCAAGCGCCTCAATGCCCTGGGCGTGCGCCCGCACAACAACATCGTCGACATCACCAACTATGTGATGATGCTCACCGGTCAGCCGCTGCACGCCTTTGACCTGGACACCTTTGCCGAGCGCGATGGCCATCGTCGCGTGGTGGTTCGCGCCGCCCAACAGGACGAGAAGTTTACGACCCTCGACGGCGAGGAGCGCACGCTCGATGCCGGCATGGGCCTCATCACCGACGGCGAGCGTCCTGTGGCGCTGGCCGGCGTTATGGGCGGCATGGATTCCGAGATTGAGGACGACACCGTCGACGTGATGGTCGAGAGCGCCTGCTTCAACGCCGGTCGCACCTCGCACACCAGCCGCGACCTGTCGCTGATCTCCGATGCCTCCATTCGCTTTGAGCGTCAGGTCGATGAGGCCGGTTGCGTGGATGTCGCCAACGTTACCTGCGCGCTGATCGAGGAGATCGCCGGCGGCGAGGTCGCTCCCGGCTACGTTGATGTGTTCCCCGCGCCTAAGACCATCGATAGCATCAAGCTGCGCTTGGCCCGCGTGCACGCCATCTGCGGCGCCGACATCGAGCCCGACTTTATCGAGCGCTCGCTCACCCGCCTGGGCTGCACCGTCGAGCGCGATGGCGAGGACTTTATGGTTACCCCGCCGAGCTTCCGTCCCGACCTGCCGCGCGAGATTGACCTGATCGAGGAGGTCCTGCGCCTGTGGGGCATGGGCCGCGTGACGGCGACCATCCCGGCTGCCAAGAACCACATCGGCGGCCTGACCCGCGAGCAGAAGCTCACCCGCAAGGTCGGCGAGATCTTGCGCGCCTGCGGCCTTAACGAGACCACGACCTTTGGCTTTGCCGCCCCGGGCGACCTGGAGAAGATCGGCATGTCCACCGAGGGCCGCGGCTGCCCCGTGGTGCTCATGAACCCGCTGGTGGCCGAGCAGACCGAGATGCGCCGCTCGCTGTTGCCGGGCCTACTGCAGTCCGTTGCCTATAACGAGGCCCACGGTACGCCCAACGTGCACCTGTACGAGGTCGGCAGCCTGTTCCACGGTCGTGAGAACGCCAGCCTGCCCAAGGAGACCAAGTCCGTGGCGGGCGTGCTCTCGGGTCAGTGGAGCGAGCAGTCTTGGAGCATGAAGTACCGCAAGCTGCGTTTCTTCTTTGGCAAGGGCATTGTCGAGGAGCTGCTCGCCCAGCTGCGCATCGAGAAGGTTCGCTTCCGTCCCGTCGAGGGCGAGGGCTATGCCTTCTTGCAGCCGGGTCGTGCGGCCGAGGTTCTGTCCGGCGGCACCGTGCTGGGCTGGGTCGGCGAGATCCACCCCGAGGCGCGCGAAGCCATGGGCATCGACGAGGTCGTCGTTGCCTTTGAGCTCGACCTGGACAAGCTGATCAAGGGCGCCCGCAACCAGGAGAACTACCGCGAGTTCTCGCAGTATCCGGCTGTTGAGCACGATCTGGCTATCGTGGTCGATAACTCCGTGACCTGCGAGGATCTTGAGCGCCGCATTACCAGCGCCGGCGGCAAGCTGCTCGAGGGCGTGCGTCTGTTCGACGTCTATCGCGATCCGGTCCGCGTGGGCGTGGGCAAAAAGTCCATGGCCTTCGCGCTTACGTATCGCTCCGACGACCACACGCTCACCAGCGAAGAGGTCGAGAAGGCACACCAGAAGATCGTCACCAAGGTGTGCAAGGGCGTAAACGGCGAGGTCCGCGGCTAGGATTTGCGCTGGGTATAGGTCAGCTGTGGCTGCTGCTGAGTCCTACGTGACCGCTATGCTCGGTATGAGACACCGCTGAGCCTGCATATATGACACGCGCATTACATAACGGCGTGCTGCTTTGTCGGCAGTGCGCCGTTTTGCTATGATAGCCCGCGGCGTGTTACGAATCTAACAATACGTAACACTCTTAAGGTGATTTAAGCGGCGTTGCAATTCCGTGCGCCGATAACCGGGAGGCGTACATGCACATTCCAGATAATTATCTGTCTCCGCAGACCGATGCCGTCATGGCGGTGGCAATGGTGCCCGTTTGGGTCCATTGCATCAAAAAGGTGCGCGCTACGCTCGATCGCGAGCACATGGCGTTCTTGGGCATTTGCGCCGCGTTCTCCTTCTTGCTCATGATGTTCAACGTGCCGCTGCCCGGCGGTACCACTGGTCACGCCGTTGGTGGCGCGCTCATCGCACTGCTGCTGGGCCCCGAGGCCGCGGCTATCGCTGTCTCGGTTGCGCTGGCGCTGCAGGCGCTGCTGTTTGGCGACGGCGGCGTTCTGTCGTTTGGCGCCAACTGCTTTAACATGGCCTTTGTGCTGCCGTTTGTCGCTGCTATCGTGTTCCGTGCGCTCAACAGCCGTCTGCACGACAAGAGCTGGGGCACCTCGGTTTCGGCCATCGTAAGCGGCTGGGTCGGCCTGTGCCTGGCGGCCCTGTGCGCGGCGATTGAGTTTGGTATTCAGCCGATGCTCTTTACCAACGCTTCGGGTGCTCCGCTGTACTGCCCCTTCCCGTTGTCTGTGGCTATTCCGGCCATGTTGATCCCGCATATGCTGGTTGCCGGCGTGGTCGAGGGCGTGGCGACGGCTGCGATCTACGGTTTCATTAAGAAGACGGCGCCGAGCATTATCGTCGGGCCCGAGGCCGTCGATGGCCAGCTTGCCGCCGATGGCACCGCCAAGAAGACTTCCCTGATTCCCACGCTCATTCTGGTCGCCGTGCTCGTGGTGGCCACGCCGCTGGGCCTGCTGGCCACCGGAGACGCCTGGGGCGAGTGGGACGCCGAGGGCGCTGCAACTGCCGTCCAGGAGGCCGGCGACGACAGCCTGCAGGCTTCGGTCGGCCTCGACGCTCCGACGTTTGCCGATACACTGCCCACGGGCGATTATCTTCAGGCCTATTCCGAGGAGCAGGGCCTTGGCTTTGCCGGCCAGGCCGCGATGTATATTCTTTCGGGCGTGATTGGCGTGGCGGTGCTTACCATTGCATTCCGCCTGGTCTCGCTGACGGTCAAGGAAAGCGGTGCTCATGGCAATAGCCGAGCTGCCTAGCTGGCTTGCGGCCGAGGAGCGATATGAGCCCGTGGGGGCTCGGCATCGTGTGATGCAAAAGAATGTCCTGCACCTGGCGAGCCTGCTTGAGCGGGTTCGCCTGGGTGGAGGCGCGCACGAGGGCGGGTCGATGATCGACCGCGCCCTTTCTTGCGTTTCGGCTCCGGTGCGCCTGGTGGGGATGTTCGTTTGCGTCCTGTGCGTGTGTCTGACGCAGAGCCCGCTGTACCTCATGTTGATGGCGGCTATCGCGCTGGTGCTCGTTGCTGTGCGCCCTGTACGCGGGCTGCGCGCGACCTTTGTGCCGGCTCTCGGTGCCGCGGGACTCGCAGTGGTTCTGGCGCTGCCTGCCCTGCTGCTAGGCGCTTCCGCTACGGGCGCCATGCTCAAAATTGCGCTCAAGACGTTCATTAACCTGTCGCTCGTACTGGGCGTTTCGTGGACGCTCACCTGGAGCCGCATGTCGGCGGCGCTCAAGATGCTGCATCTGCCCGACGAAGTTATCTTTACGTTTGATATGGCGCTCAAGCACATCGAGGTGCTGGGTCGCACGGCGCACAATCTGTGCGAATCGGTCATGCTGCGCAGCGTTGGCCGTGCGCCTGAGGGATTTTCGCGTACCGACTCGCTGGCGGGTATCATGGGCATGACCTTTATCAAGGCGATGGAATGCAGCCGCGCGATGGACGAGGCCATGCTGTGCCGCGGCTTTGCCGGTACGTATCCGGCGCTCGCGCGCGCCGGGTTTAGCTGGCGCGATGCGGTCTATGCGGCCGGCGTGGCGCTGCTGGCAGTGTTGTGCGCCGTGCTGTAGTGCGGGCGGCCGAGCCGTCGATGTGAGTAGGGAAGGGCGACGTTTTGACGATCGATATGAAGAGTGCGGCGGGCACGAACGGTGCGGGCGGCGCCGAGACCACGCCGCTCATCGAGTTTCGCGACGTGGTGTTTTCCTATGCGGGGCATACGGTTGTCGATGGCGTGTCGCTGCAGGTCGATCGTGGTGAACTCGTTGCCCTGCTCGGTCCCAACGGCTGCGGTAAGACGACGATTATGCGCCTTATTAACGGCCTTGAACTCGCGGACGCAGGGGCATACCTGTTTGACGGGCACGTGATCGATGCGGCGTTTCTAAAGGATTCCGCGGCCGCTCAGCGTTTTCATCAGCGCGTGGGCTTTGTGTTCCAGAATGCCGACGCCCAGCTGTTCTGTGCTACGGTGGGCGAGGAAGTTGCCTTTGGTCCCGCGCAGATGGGGCTGCCGGCAGACGAGCTCGAGCGCCGCGTGCGCGATGCCATGGGGCTGTTCCAGGTTGCCGACCTTGCCGACGCCTCTCCCTATCAGCTCTCGGGCGGGCAAAAGAAGCGCGTTGCGCTGGCTGCGGTCGTATCGATGAACCCGGATATCTTGGTCCTCGACGAGCCTACTAACGGACTTGACGAGGACTCTTGCGACATCGTGGTCAACTTCCTACTGGCCTATGTTGCTGCCGGTAAGACGGTCTTGATGAGCACACATCACCAAGATTTGGTACGCCGCCTGGGGGCCCGCGCCATCTATATCGATCGATATCACCATGTGGTCGAGGCGCCTTCGCCGTCGTATGGAACCGAAAGCGGTGCTACGGACTAGTTGCTGCGTAGAGCGTGCGTAGCCGCCCGCGCGGCTTTGCCGTGATGGTATAGTTATCCAGGTTTTTTATGGGGGTGGCTATGCCAAGCTGGAACATTCATATCGCTCAGACGGAGCGTTTGCTGGAGCGCACCGGTGCGCTTGCCAAGAACGTGCGCGACCGCAATGCCTTTTTGTTTGGCTGCGTGGTTCCGGATATCTTCGTGGGCTATATGGTCCCTGGCATCGCCGATCCCATTCCGTACCGCATTACGCACTTTGCCAAGCCTGAGCCCATCCCTAAGCCTCGTGAGCATGAGTTCTGGGATACCTATGTGGCACCGTTGCTTAAAAGTTCGCCCACCGGTGCGCCGGCCGCGGCGACCTCGATTATCGAGGAACGCGAGCGGCTGAACCGCGTGCACTATCCCCAGCGCTACAAGGATGCCGAGCCGGTTGTCGGTCCCGGCGCCTGTGAGTTCTCGCTTGCGTCCGAAGATGTGGCGCAGTCGTTGCTCGATTTGACGCTGGGCGTCTGGTCGCATCTGGTGGCCGATACCGTATGGAACACGCGTGTGAATCAGTACCTGGAGGCGCACGGCGGCAAGCCGTGTGAGGAGTTCCGCATTAAAAAGCAAGGCGACTTTGACTGGTTTGGCAAGACGCTGGGCATTGTCTCCATCCCGCGCGCGACCGATCGCCTGTATACCGCTGCGACGCGTTTTGGGCAGTATCCCATCCATAAGGAGTATGTGCTCAAGACCATCGGCGTCATGCACGAGATTGTACGCGAAAACCCCGGCGAGCCCGATCATCCGCCGTATCGCCTGTTAACCGAGGAGTTTTTCGATGCAACGTTTACCGAGGTCGTCGAGCTAACCGAGGCAGGCTTTGCGGCTCGCGTTGCTGCACCTGACGTTCCTGCAGTCCCCCTGATCGCTAGCTGCTAGCCGGCCGGCTTAACGGAGAACAGTTCATCCCAATTGACCAACAGCTCCCGTCGCAGGGCATCTTCGGTGGTGCGTTCCTGATCGGTCTTTGGGATGTAGGGGAGTCCCGTCTTTTTATGAATGAGCTCGGCGATGTTGTTAAAGCTCTTTGTGTCCTTGATTTGCTCATAGGTTATCTGGATAACGTCATAGCCCATGCTTGTGAGGGCGGTGGTGCGCTCGGCATCGGAGAGGCTTGCGGCTTCGTTGTCATGGGCGGAGCGGCCTTGGCATTCCAGAATGACGCCCATGCTGTTGGTGGCACTTTCGATGAGGATATCGGCGTAGCAGCAGGTTTTGTCATACAGTGAGCGCGCGGCGTCGCTGAGTAGGATGCGCACGTTGTTTGCGATGTTGATGCCCATGCCGCCCTCGTCGCGGGGGAGCGAGACAAGTATGGATGTCTGTACTTCGAAGGGCGAGGCGGTCTGCCCTGTCATGTGCTCGGCCGCCCAGCGCAGTTTTTTGACGCCGCGCAGGCCTGCGGCTTGCTTGGCGAATGCGGCGATATCCGTTGCGGAAAGAAGCGGCGTGCGCTTCCACAGGTTAGTGTCATTGCCCTTGGTGTCGACAACGCGTTTCCAACCACAGTCGGGCGGAATGAGCATAAGCGAAATAGCTTCATCGAGTTGTTGTTGCGTTCGCTCGCAGGGCTTAAACACTGCAAAGGAGCCGCACATCTCGTAGCAAGCCATGAGTAACTGGTTGCGTGAGACCTGCGTGGCAAGGCTGAGCAGCGTAAACTCCGGTGACGTGACATCAAACCCATGTTCAGTCTGCCTAAACGACCCCGGAGGTGGTTCTTGGGTCAGGAGGTGCGATTTAAACAGGCTTCGCGACCCGGATTGTGCCCGAGTGAATACAAGCCTGTGAAGTGGTGCGTGAAACAGGTCTTTTACAACTGCGTGACTTCCGAGGCCACAACATCTGCGATCCATATTGCCAAGGCTAATGGTGGGGTAAAGGCCTAATACCTGCGGCGGGATGCGGTAGTAGTTAAAGGCGGATTGCCCACAAAGCGTCAGGTCCATAATGCCCTCCTGGCCGAAATCATCTCTTTGAAGCGAGTGATGCCAGCGTCAATCCGGAAGTATGCGGCAAAATCTGAACCCTATGAGCAGACCTGGCTTTTGAGGCTAGTTTATCAGGCATTTTGTTGCGAAAAAACAGGGTGTGCTCGGATGTTCCAGAATTTGCCGCATACTTCCGAAAACCAGGTCGATTTGGTTCTTGCTAAAACGATTTATCAGCCCTGCGTGAGGTGTGGTCTTGCCACCGGGTGAACACTTCTAGCGCCTGAGCTATATTTTTTGGGCCTCGAAGGGTGGATTTCGCGCTTTTGGTAAAGAAATGAGTGCGTGTTTTGCCGTGCGCCGGCATTGACGCAAAGAAAAGGGTCCGGAAGGCGAAGCCTTCCGGACCCTTTGCAATGCAAATCTGCTTGCAGGTGCGATTTAGCGCACCTGAGCGACGTAAGCGACGTTGGTCGAGGAGACCTTGTCCTCGAGCTGGACGCTCATGCGGGGATCGCCAGCGGTAGCGACGGTCAGGTCTCCGGCCTCGACGTAGCCGAGCTCCTTAGCGGTCTCGATCGCCTTGACGATCGTGCCGTTGACGGTGCCCTGGGTAATCTCGGCCTGGTGCGGGATAACGCCCCAGTACATGATCATCTGCTGGACGGCCCACTCGTGGCGGGAGAACGCGCAGATCGGCATGTTGGGACGGAAGTGCGAGATCAGGCGAGCGGTACGACCGGTGGTCGTCGGCACGGTGATGCACTTGGCGCCAACGGTGGTGGCCATGTTCACAGCGGACATACCCACAACGTTGTTGACGACGCGGGTGCCGTGAGCGTCAGCCGGAACCTCGAGCGGAGCGTGAGCCGGGAGGTACTTTTCGGTCTCGAGAGCAATGCTGGCCTGCATCTTAACGGCCTCGACCGGGTACTTACCGGCAGCGGACTCGCCGGACAGCATGACGGCATCGGTGCCGTCGTAGATGGCGTTAGCAACGTCGGCAACCTCGGCGCGCGTCGGGCGCGGGTTCTGCTGCATGGAGTCGAGCATCTGCGTAGCGGTGATAACGGGCTTGTAGGCCGCGTTGCACTTGGCGATGATCTCCTTCTGGATGTGGGGAACGAGCTCGGGCTTGATCTCGATGCCCAGGTCGCCACGGGCGACCATGATGCCGTCGGAAGCCTCGAGAATCTCGTCGAAGTTCTCGACGCCCAGGGCGCACTCGATCTTCGGGAAGATCGTCACGTGCTCGCCACCGTTCTCGCGGCAAAGCTTGCGGATGCCGCGGACGGACTCGCCGTCACGGATGAAGGAAGCGGCGATGTAGTCGATGTTCTCGGTCAGGCCAAAGAGGATGTCCTGACGATCGCGCTCGGTGATGGCGGGCAGCGAGATGTTGACGTTGGGCATGTTGACGCCCTTGCGCTCGCCGATCAGGCCGTCGTTCTTGACGACGCAGGTCATGTCCTGGCCGTCGACGGACTCGACCTCGAGGGCAACCAGGCCGTCATCGATCAGGATGAGGGAGCCCTTCTCGACCTCGGAGGGCAGAGCCAGGTAGTCGAGGGAGATGTGCTCAGCGGTGCCGTGGAAATCCTCGGACGTGGGCTGAGCGGTGACGACGATCTTGTCGCCGGTCTTGACGGCAACCTTCTTGCCGTCGACCAAAAGGCCGGTGCGGACCTCGGGGCCCTTGGTGTCGAGCAGGATGCCGACGGGCAGACCGAGCTCCTTGGAAATACGACGGACGCGCTCGATGCGACCGTGGTGCTCGTCGTAGGATCCGTGCGAGAAGTTAAAACGGGCGACGTTCATGCCCGCCTTGATCATCTCGCGGATGGTCTCGTCGCTATCGCAGGCGGGACCCATGGTGCATACAATCTTGGTGCGCTTGTACATTCAGACCTCCATCTGACATCGTCTTGCGCTGATAGATAAACCATAAGAAATAAAACTGAGATGATTATAACGAAATGCCGACCGAATACCCCAAAAAATCGACCGTATGCCGAATTAGAAGTTCATTTTTTGCGGAAAAACGGTATATGCAAAAACTTTACCAACCGTTCTAACCGCTGCTATCTGGGCGATATTTTAGTTCGATGATGCGCCGAAGAAAAAACGTTTTATCAATCTTGAGCATCACACTGTCTGCACCGTTGCGCCTGTGCCGTGTTTCCAGATGGAATGTTTTGGCTAGACGCGTCGCTTTGGGGTACCATAGCTCCACTATCAACTGCCGCTCAGCACGGCAGCCTTGATGAGCCCTTGCCCTTCTCCTGGGAATTATGATCGGGCATCAATCTGCTGAGTGGCCCGAATCCCAGGAGGGGACTCTATATGCAAAAGGAATACCTGTCCGCCGCGGCGGAGGTGCTCAGCGACCAAGGTGTCGATGAGAACCTCGGCCTGAGCAACGACGAGGCGTCGTCGCGCCTTGCCAAGACAGGCCCTAACAAGCTCGAGGAAGCCGAGAAGACGCCGCTATGGAAGCGTTTCTTTGAGCAGATGGCCGACCCCATGGTCATCATGCTGATCGTTGCCGCCGTTATCAGCGCACTTACGGGCATGGTCAAGGGCGAGCCCGATTTTGCCGACGTCGCCATTATCATGTTCGTCGTTATCGTCAACTCGGTGCTGGGCGTGGTCCAGGAAGCCAAGAGCGAGGAGGCCCTCGAGGCCCTGCAGGAGATGAGCGCGGCGCAGTCCAAGGTGCTGCGCGACGGCAAGCTCGTGCATCTGCCGAGCGCCGAGCTCGTGCCCGGCGACGTGATCATGCTCGAGGCGGGCGACTCCGTCCCGGCCGACTGCCGCGTCCTCGAGAGCGCCACGATGAAGATTGAAGAGGCCGCACTCACCGGCGAGTCCGTGCCGGTCGAGAAGCACGCCAACGTGATCGAGCTTGCCGCGGGCGCCGACGACGTGCCGCTCGGCGACCGCAAGAACATGTGCTACATGGGCTCCACCGTGGTATACGGTCGCGGTCGCGCCGTCGTGGTCGGCACCGGTATGAACACCGAGATGGGCAAGATTGCCGGCGCTCTTGCCGAGGCCAAGGAAGAGCTCACGCCGTTGCAGGTGAAGCTCGCCGAGCTCAGCCGCATCCTCACCATCATGGTTATCGTCATCTGCGTCGTGATCTTTGGCGTCGATATCCTCCGCCACGGCGTGGGTAACGTTCTCACCGACCCGACTGCCCTGCTCGACACCTTTATGGTTGCCGTCTCGCTCGCCGTTGCCGCCATTCCCGAGGGCCTGGTCGCCGTCGTGACCATCGTCCTTTCGCTCGGCGTGACCAAGATGGCCAAGCGTCAGGCAATCATCCGTAAGCTTTCTGCTGTCGAGACGCTCGGCTGCACACAGACCATCTGCTCGGACAAGACCGGCACGCTTACCCAGAACAAGATGACCGTCGTCAAGCACGAGCTCGCTGCGCCCAAGGAAAAGTTCTTGGCCGGCATGGCGCTGTGCTCCGATGCCCAGTGGGACGAGGAGCTGGGCGAGGCCGTGGGCGAGCCGACCGAGTGCGCACTCGTCAACGATGCCGGCAAGGCTGGTCTTACTGGCCTGACTGCCGAGCACCCGCGCGTGGGCGAGGCTCCGTTCGACTCGGGCCGCAAGATGATGTCCGTGGTCGTCGAGACCCTGGACGGCGAGTACGAGCAGTACACCAAGGGCGCGCCCGACGTGGTGATCGGCCTGTGCACCCACATCTACGAGGGCGATAAGGTCGTCCCCCTGACCGAGGAGCGTCGCGCCGAGCTCGTGGCAGCCAACAAGGCCATGGCCGACGAGGCCCTGCGCGTGCTGGCGCTGGCGAGCCGTACCTACACCGAGGTTCCCGCCGACTGCAGCCCCGCTGCGCTCGAGCACGACCTGGTCTTCTGCGGCCTGTCCGGCATGATTGACCCTGTCCGTCCCGAGGTGGCCGACGCTATCCGCGAGGCGCACGACGCCGGTATCCGCACCGTCATGATCACGGGCGACCACATCGACACCGCCGTGGCCATCGCCAAGCAGCTGGGCATCGTCGCCGATCGCAGCCAGGCTATCACCGGTGCCGACCTCGACCGCATGAGCGACGAGGAGCTCGACGCGCGCATCGAGGACTACGGCGTGTACGCCCGCGTCCAGCCCGAGCACAAGACACGCATCGTCGAGGCCTGGAAGTCGCGCGACCAAATCGTGGCCATGACGGGCGACGGCGTCAACGACGCCCCGTCCATCAAGCGCGCCGACATCGGCGTGGGTATGGGCATCACCGGCACCGACGTTACCAAGAACGTCGCCGACATGGTGCTCGCCGACGACAACTTCGCCACCATCATCGGCGCCTGCGAAGAGGGCCGTCGCATCTATGACAACATCCGCAAGGTCATCCAGTTCCTGCTTTCGGCCAACCTTGCCGAGGTCTTCTCGGTGTTTATCGCCACGCTCATCGGCTTTACCATCTTCCAGCCGGTGCAGCTGCTGTGGGTGAACCTGGTCACCGACTGCTTCCCCGCGCTTGCACTGGGCATGGAGGACGCCGAGGGCGACATCATGAAGCGCAAGCCGCGCAACGCCAAGGACGGCGTCTTTGCCGGTCACATGGGCCTGGACTGCGTGGTCCAGGGCCTGATCATCACCGTGCTGGTGCTGGCGAGCTTCTTTGTGGGCGTGTACTTTGACATGGGCTACATCCACATCGCCGATATGATCGCCGGTAATGCCGACGAGGAAGGCGTGATGATGGCGTTCATCACGCTCAACATGGTCGAGATTTTCCACTGCTTCAATATGCGCAGCCGTCGTGCGTCGCTGTTTAGCATGAAGAAGCAGAACAAGTGGCTTTGGGCTTCGGCTGCGCTGGCGCTGGTGCTGACGGTTATCGTGACCGTGCAGCCGACGCTTGCCGAGATGTTCTTTGGCCCTGTGACGCTTGAGCTTAAGGGCGTTATCGCCGCCCTGGGCCTTGCCTTCCTGATCATCCCGCTGATGGAGATCTACAAGGCGATTATGCGCGCAGTGGAGAAAGAGTAACGTACCTGTCCGGGCACGACCGCCTGCGGGGTTTCCACGGGCACGTCCTCGCCGCTTTGCGGCTGCGGGATGTGCCCTTAGGAAACCCCTCCCGGCGGGCGGGCCCTGCGGTATCCTTGCTGACTTTTCTCCCGTGCGGATGATAAAGGGCTGAGGGAAAGTGTGTGAGCTGGTCGGGCTTTGCCCGGCCAGCTCTTTTTGATTTAAAATACCTGCTCAGTTGTGATTTTTGGTGCTGGGAGGCGTTTGTGGCTAAGGCTAAGGCTAAGGCGAAGAAAAAGACGACGGGGGCGCGGGCTAAGCGTGATCGTCGTCGGAAGCTTGCGACCGAGGCCCCCGCGCCTGCCGAGAAGTTGCTGGCGAGTGTACCGGGGCTCGATGCGTTGCAGGATGTTCCGGCGTTCGATGACCTGCCGGTCGATGCGGCTCAGCGGGCTGCATTTGACGACTTTTGCGTACAGGCCGAGGAGCCCGAGCAGATGCAGCTCGGTGCCGTGGTACGCCTGGACCGCGGGTTTCCGCTGGTGGCAACTGCCGATGACACGTTTCGTGCCGAGCATGCCGTAGGGTTTGCCAAGTCGCGTGGCGAGGACGAGGTCTTGCTGCCCGCCGTGGGCGACCGCGTGGCGGTTCGCCGTGCTCCCGGGCACGACATGGGCGTCATCGAGTGCGTACTGCCGCGCCGTACGAGCTTTGAGCGCTGGCGTGGCCGTGCCCGCGGTGAGCACCAGGTGCTCTGCTCCAACGTTGACAGCGTGCTGATCGTGCAGGCGCTCGGCGCCGGCGAGGTGCTGCTCGATCGCGTGGCGCGCTCACTGGTGTTGGCACTCGATTGCGATGCCGAGCCGGTGGTGGTGCTCACCAAGGCCGACCGCTGCGAGGCCGATGAGCTCGAGCGCGATTTGGACCGCGTGCGCCGTCTGGTGGGTCCGGACGTGCGCGTGATCGTGACGTCTTCTGCCGAGGGCCTCGGCCTGGACGAGGTGCGCGCCTGCGTGCCGGCTGGGAGCTGTGCCATGATCTTGGGCGAGTCGGGTGCCGGCAAGTCAACGCTGCTCAATGCGCTGTTGGGCCACGATGCGCTGGCCACTGGCGGCGTGCGCGAGCGTGATGACCAAGGTCGCCACACCACGGTTGCGCGCGTGATGGTGGCGCTGCCGGGCGACGCCGGCGTGATCGCCGATGCCCCGGGCCTGCGCAGCCTGCCGCTCGTGGGACATGAGCGGGGTCTGGCGCGCGCCTTCCCCGAGATCGTCGAGGCGTCGCGCGCGTGCCGGTTTGGCGATTGCACGCACACTCACGAGCCGGGTTGCGCCGTTCGCGAGGCCGAAGATGCCGGACAGATCGACAGCCTGCGTCTGGAGACGTTCCAAAACTTGGCGTCATCCATGCGCGTGAGTGCCCAAATGCTCGACCCCGATGTCCATCTGTAATTGAATTTTCCTATGACAGCCGTCTCCTAATTGCTTGGGAGGCGGCTTTTTTTGCTGCCAAAGCGCCTCGAAATATGCGTTTTGCCGACGTTCTGACCAAAACCTTGCCACGAGCTTGACGGGCTGGTCAGCTTTTGGTCAGCAATTGGTTTGACACGTAAAACCAAGATTGCGATTGCGCCGCTTTGCGCCCTGGTCGCCCAGACAATGGTGGTACGGGCATTTGCCCGGTGCTACCTTGAGAGGAGCGGCCGTGAACAAGAGCAAGCGCATCGCCATCAGTCTGGTCGCGGGCGTGCTTGCCGCGGCGCTCTGCATGGTCTACGGCTCGTCGATCCGCTCGCAAGCCGAGCAGGCCCAGGCCGAGACTTTGGCAAAATACGGCGGCGACCGCGTTGAGGTGTGCGTCGCGGCGCGCGATATCGATGTGGGCGAGACCCTCGACGAGACTAATGTCATAACTCAGGAATGGCTGGCGAGTCTGTTGCCGCGTGATGCGGCGACCGAGCTGCGTCAGGTGCGCGGCGACGTGACGACCTCGCGCATTCCAAAAAATGCCGTGATTTGCAATGTCTACACCAAGGCCGAGAGCCACAAGCTCGAGGTGCCTAAAGGCAAGGTTGCCGTTTCGGTGGCGGTCGATGCCGAGCACTCGGTCGGCGGCGCCACGGGCGTGGGCAGCTATGTGGACGTGTACGTGCAAAAAGATGGCGTGACCGATCGTTTGTGCGGAGCGTACGTGATCGATACCAGTGAAGATGCCGGCACCACGCGTGAAGGCAAGATCGAGTGGGTGACGCTGGCGGCAGACCCCGAAGATGTCAAGGAATTGCTGGGAGCCTCGGGAAAGGGAATGGTCAGCTTGACGATTCCCGCCACGGCGCGCGGCAAAAAGAGCGGAGGCGACGAGTGATGAAGGCGATCTGGCTTGCGTGCTGCGCGTGCGGCGATTACGGGCTGCTACAGCAGGAAGTCGAGGGTCGCGATGTGGGCGCACAGGTGCTTCGCGTGGGGGATCTGGACGGGCTGGTATCCATGGCGCGGGCGTTTCCCTCGCGCCGCGGGGCGGCGATTATCGCGGCAGCCCTGTTCGATGCCGAAGACGTGCGAAAGACCGTTGCGCGCCTGACGGCCGAGGGCCGCGTGAGCCGCGTGGTCGTACTGATAGAGACGCTCGATCCTTCGGATATCGAGGGGCTGTTTCGCGCAGGGGCGACCGAGGTTATCGCTGCGCGTAGCATATGCGGCAACGGGCGCGCGGGTGAGGGAACGGTTGATTCCGATCGGCGCAGGACGATTGAGCCCGATGCTTTTGTTGATAGGGAACCCGGGGCGCCTCGCGCTACAAGAGGCCCGCGTGTTGATGATTATGGAAAAGCGGAAGCCGAGCATGGTCGGTGTCCCCGGGATCCCCTTGCATACGATGAAGTCGGAGAGCCGGTGCCGTATGGCGAGGATCTTTTGGATGCTGATATGGGATACGTGCATGGCGTGAGCCTGGTCGATGAGCTCGACGAGGTGGAGGGGCTTGCCGAGAGCGACAGCGTGCGTGTCGATGCGACCGTGAAGTCTCCAGACTCGGTCCCGCAGACCGAGCAACCTGCCATGCCGGCTTGGGCGCAGCATATGAGCGCTGCCGGGGAGACGGGGACGTTGCCGTCCGTGCCCGCGTCGCCTGCCCCCGCGCCGCCGGCGGATGCCGCCGCTCCGTCGCATCGAGCTCCGGTTGTCTGCGCCGTCTCGGGTTCGGGCGGTTGCGGCAAGTCGACGATCGTCGCCGCCATGTCGCACGCGGCGTCGCTGCTGGGCCTGCGTGCTGCCGTGCTCGACTTGGACCTGATGTTTGGAAACCTCTACGACCTGTTGGGCGCCGATGCCCCGCATGACATGGCGACGCTTATCGAGCCATCGGCTGCGGGCGCACTCGCCGAATCGGACATCGTGGCCGCCTCGATGCGCGTGGCCCCGGGCGTCACGCTTTGGGGCCCGGTCGCCGCGCCCGAACAGGCCGAGCTCATGGCGCGTCCGGTGGAGCTGCTGCTTGACGTCTTGCGCCGCGAATCCGACGTGGTGCTTGTCGACACCTCGGTCTTTTGGGGTGACGCCGTGGCGGCCGCGGTGGCGGCAAGCGACCGCTGCCTGGTCGTGGGCGATCAATCGGTGTCATCTGCGACGTCCGCGGCACGCGTTATCGAACTGGCGAGCCGTGTGGGCGTGCCGCGTACGCGCATGAGCGCCGTATTCAACCGGTTTGGCGCGCGCGGCGCCGACGAGGATGTCGCCATGCGCTTTGAGATTACCTGCGCGTTGAGCTCCAAGATTCGCATCGCCGACGGCGGGCAGGACTTGACGGCGCTCATGGCATTCGGCCGTGCTGACGAGGCGGTGGGCCAGACCAGCGCTTTTGCCACCAGCGTGCGCGAAGCCACGCGCGAGATGCTCGTGGAGCTGGGCTGCGCCGTCGGTCCCTGGAGTGATATGGTCACCGACCGCGCGACGCGCACCGAGCGCCCACGTATCCGTCTTCCCTGGTCGCGCGAGGGTGATTCGCGATGAGCTTGCAAACAAGGATTAAGGAAGCCGGTGCGGCCGCGGCGGCGCCTGTTGATGCGGGGCGCCACCGTGCCGTCAAGCGCCGCACCAAGCGCGCCGTGATGGACCGCATGGGCTATGACGAGGTGGCGCGTATCAGCGCATACATCGATTCGGCGCGCGCCCGCTCGGAATTGCGTCCTGCGGTGGAGGCGGCGCTCAACGTGGAGGAGCCGGGCGACCTGGCGACGCCCGAGCGCGAGACCATCATCGACGAGATCTTGGACGACGTGGTGGGCCTGGGCCCGCTGCAGCCGCTCATCGAGGACGACACCGTCACCGAGATCATGGTCAACGGTTGCCGCTCGGCTTTCTTTGAACGCGGCGGCGTCTTATATCCCATCGAGCATGCATTTGAGGATGACGAGCAGATCCGCGTGCTCATCGACCGCATCATCTCGCCGCTGGGCAGGCGCATCGACGAGCGCAGCCCCATTGTCAACGCCCGCCTCAAGACGGGCTATCGCGTCAACGCGGTGATCCCGCCCGTGGCGATTGATGGACCAATCCTCACCATCCGCAAGTTTTCAGACCGCATCTGTTCGTTGGACG
Source organism: uncultured Collinsella sp. (assembly GCA_900549085.1). GTDB lineage: Bacteria > Actinomycetota > Coriobacteriia > Coriobacteriales > Coriobacteriaceae > Collinsella. The sequence goes on from URMO01000005.1 coordinate 40,479, forward strand.
AGCTTGTGGGCCTGGGGTCGCTACCGCTTTGGTATGCGCAGCTGCTTTCGTGCGCGGTATCGCTGCGCCAGGATTTGGCGGTTGCAGGTGGCACGGGGTCGGGCAAGACCACACTGCTCAACGCGCTATCGTGCGAGATATCCACCGGCGAGCGCATCGTGACGATCGAGGACTCCGCCGAGCTCAAGTTTGCACATCACCCGCATGTGGTTCGCCTGGAGGCGCGCGAGGCTTCAATTGAGGGCGAGGGCGCGGTGACAATCCGCGATCTGGTGACCAACGCCCTGCGCATGCGTCCCGACCGTATTGTGGTGGGTGAGGTGCGCGGTGCGGAATGTTGCGACATGCTGCAGGCCATGAACACCGGGCACGACGGATCGCTCACCACGCTTCATGCGGGCACCGAGCAGGAGACCGTGGTGCGTTTGACGCTGCTTGCGCGCTATGGCATCGATCTGCCGAGCGAGCTTATCGAGGAGCAGATTGCCATGGCGCTCGACGGCATCGTGATGTCCGAGCGTCATGCGGACGGCAGGCGTTTCGTGTCCTCCTATTCGGGGGTGCGACGCGGCACGTCAGGCGGCGTGGAGCTTGAGCGCTACGTGACGTTCGATGCCGCCACGCGCACCTGGACGCTCGATCGCGAGCCTCCGTTTATCGCGGAGGGCCTGCGCTCGGGAACGCTCACACAAGAGGAGGTGGACGAATGGAGATCGTTGTGCCCCTCGTCGTAGGGGGCTTGACAGGGCTTTCTGCCGCGGTGGCGTGCGGGGCGGAGCCTCGTGTGTCGCGCGTGCCGCCGGCGGAACTGGTCAGTCATGCGCTTGAGTCGGTTGCCGAGAGGCTGCCGCGCGAGTTGGTAGAAAACGACCTGCTAAAAAAGATTGCCCGCTCCTGGGCGGCGCTGGTTCCAGCACATCGTCTTGGCCTTGTTATCGAGGATGACGAGGCGCGCCTGGCATGCTTGCTGCTATCGAGTGGTGTCTGCGGCATTGCCCTGACTGTCGTATCGCTGTCGCCCATCGGCTTTGTCCTGGGGCTGCTCGCACCGTTTGGCGTAGGCGCCGCTCGCGACACCTTCGACCGTCGCCGCGAGCAACACGATGTGGAAGAAGCCATGCCCGAGGCCTTTACGGCGCTCTCTATGTCGCTCGCCTCGGGTCATTCGCTGGCCCAGGGCATGAGGTTTGTGGGAACTCACGCGCAAGAGCCGGTGCATACCGAGTTTTTGCGCGTGGCGACGGCGATCGACTGCGGCGTCTCGGCGACTGATGCGTTGGATGACCTACTCGACCGTATCGATGCCCCCGGCCTTTCGCTTGTCACCTTGGCGCTCAAGGTGTCGCAGCGAACCGGTGCCCCGCTTGCCGACCTGTTGTCCGAGGCGTCGAGCATGGTGGGGGAGCGCATTGAGCTCAAGCGCCGCTTGGACGTCAAGACATCGCAGGCTCGTATGTCGGCACACATGGTCTCGGCGATGCCGGCGGGTATGTGCGCGGTGCTGGCGCTGCTTTCGGCCGACTTTCGCCGCGGCCTTGCAACGCCGGCGGGTGCCGGTGCCGTGGTACTGGGACTTGCCCTCAACGCCGTCGCCCTGGTGGTCATCCGACGCATTATGCGGGTGGAGCTATGAGCGCCCTGGTCGGGGTCGCGGCATGCCTGTGCGCGCTCAGCGTGTTTATCGTGACAGGGCTCAATCGTGCGGACGCATGCAAGATCGCCCAGGTCTGCAAACGCGAGGCGCTGCTGGTTGTTGCGGCTGCCCGATCGGTGACCGATGTCCTGGTAGCACGGTTGAGGGGCATACTCGGCACGGGTGGTACGGCGCAGGTGTCGCTCGGCGAGGTGTCCGAGATGATCGACGTGGTGCGTCTGGGGCTTTCGGCCGGCCTTTCGTTCGATGCGGCGCTTGAGGTTTTTTGCGCCAATCGCCAATCGACGTTGGCGCTCCGCCTTGAGCGAGCCTGCATGGCATGGCGGGTGGGCGTAGGGACGCGAGAGGACGAGCTTCTGGCGGCCGCGCGCGACCTGGATGTGCGGGCGCTCGAGACCTTTGCCATCACAGCGGGGCAGGCGCTTGCTCTCGGTGCCCCGCTTGCCGAGACGCTGGCGGCCCAAAGTCGCGAGATTCGCGCGGCCCATCGCGCCGCGGTCGAGCGCGAGATTGAGCGTGCGCCGGTCAAGCTGCTGATTCCCACCGGCACGCTCATCTTGCCGGCGTTGCTTCTGTCCATATTGGGCCCGCTGCTGGGAGCAGGCGGGATGATGTAGGGAGGAATACATGAATACGATGACTGACGTTGTTGACAAGGTCTGGAGCTTGGCGTTTTGCCAGTCAATTCACGCTCGCCAGCGTGCCGAAGAACTGCTGCGGGAAGAGAGCGCGCAGGGCACCACCGAGTACGCCATCCTAGTCGGTGTGCTCGTGGTGATTGCCATCATTGCCATCGTCGCATTTAAGGGCAAGGTCCAAGATTTATGGAGCGCTATCAGCGAGGGCATCAACAGCCTGTAGAGGGCGCCCGTCCCGTCGGCGCGTTGCTGGTGCTCGCCTGTGCGGTCGTGGCAGTGGCAGTGGCGGTTTGGGGGCTTAACGCAGCACGGCAACAACGTTTAGGGGCTGCCGCGGATGCGGGATCGGGTTCGGCTGCGGCGTCTCAAATAGACGATGCGCGAGACGCGGCCGATGCGAATGCCGCCGTCACGGCGCAAACGTTCTTGCAAGCACTCGACGAGCGAGCGGACGCTGCAACGGGTTCATCTGCAAACAATGCCGTCGCTGTTCGTCTCGCATGGTCCGAGTGCCGACCGATGACCGAGGCGGCGGCGGATATGCTGCGTGCCTATCGCGAGGTGCCCACGGCGCAACTTGCTCTGAGCGGCTATCTCGACATCAAGGGCAACGTGTGGGGCGCCATCGTGCGTGACGGACGCGGCTGGGTCGATATGGTGACGGTTGCCGCGGATGCTGGTGATACTTCGTGTTGCCTGCGCGTGGTCCGCCTGACCCCGCAGACAACGAACTCAAAGGAGGGGTCGTGAAATGCATGATGTCCTGCGCGAGGAATCTGCCCAGGCAACGGTCGAATACGCCATCGTCACGGTGGCACTGCTTTCCATCGTGCTGGCGATCGCAGGGCTTTGGCGTGCCGGTGCCGATGGGCGCTTGGCGGCGCTGGTCGAGCGGGCGGCATCTCACGGCGTCACCTCGACATCGGTTGTCGACGCTGCTGCGGGTGCTAAGGACATCGTGCTGTATTGATGTTGCGCGCGAGGACCGGGCTCAGTCTACGGTCGAGGCGGCATTCCTACTGCCGACGTTTCTGACGCTCGTCCTGTTGGCGCTGCAGCCGGTGTGCCTGCTCTATACACGCGCGGTCATGGAGTCTGCCGCCGCCGAGACCGCGCGGCTCATGACCACGACGACGGTGGGGGATGACGAGGATATTAAGGAGTTTGCCCGCCGCCGTCTTGCCGCGGTTCCCGACGTTTCGATTTTCCATGCCGGCGGGCCCCTGTCGTGGGATATCGAGCTTGGTCGGGCCGATGCGGGCGGCGTCTCGTCCGTTTCCGTTACCGGCGAGGTTAAACCGCTGCCCGTGATCGGTGCGTTTGCGCAGGCTATGGGTAGCGCAGGCAAAAACGGCTATGTCGAGCTTAAGGTCGACGTCTCGTACCAATCGCGTCCCGAGTGGCTGGAGGGAGATTATGATTCATGGATTGCTGCATGGGATTAAGCGCTGCCTGTTGAAGGTGACGAGGGGGCTTGCGGGCCGTTGCCGACCGCGTGCTCGCTGCAAGCGAGGCGGCTTTATGGGTCGAGCCGGGATCGACCTGTTTATCGAAGACGGTGCCTATACCACGCTCTCCTCTGCGGTGGTCATCTTGGTGGTGCTCACGCTGCTGTTTTCGTCAACGGCGGCGATATGGAGCATGTCGCGCGCGGGGGACACCCAGGTGGCTGCCGATAGCGGCGCGCTGGCAGGCGCCAATGTGGTGTCGTCCTACCACACGGCTGCGACGGTGGTGGATGCGAGCATTTTGAGTTTGGGCCTGGCGGGGTTTGCCACGATCGGCACCGGCTTGGTCGCCATCCTTATTCCGGGTGCCGAGCTTGCCGCGGGCGATATGGTCGACACGGGAATTGAGATCATTAAAACGCGCAACAAGTTTGCCAAAAGCGCCTCCAAGGGCCTGCAGAAAATCGAGACGGCTCTACCGTATCTGGTCGCTGCGCGAGCTACGCAGGCCGTGTCGGCGCAGGAAACCGAGGGCGCGACCTATACCGGTACGGCGCTTGCCGTACCCAGGACGTCCGAGTCGGATTTCGTTGCGCTCGAGGGGTCCGAGATCTCGACCGATATCATTAAAGACACATCGAAAGATCTGGAACGCGCAGCAGATGAGCTGCAGAAGGCCTCGGAGGAGACGGCGAAAGCAAAAGAGCGCGCCTGGCTTGCGGATTGCGGCGGGTCGGATCCGGCTTCGGTCGGCAGTTGCTCATGCATGTGGGAACGCGCGAGGAGTTTGGCGAAGCTTTCGGATATTGAGAATCCGCACTATGCCTCGAGCGTCACATGGGAGCCACAGGTGGCGTTCGATCGCGCGAAGACCTACTATCACCAGCGTCTGGCAGACGAAAAACCGCAGGGTTCAAGCGTCGAGATGAAGGCGGAGTCGGCGGCGCGCAAGGCGTTTTACACCTATGCGAGTACAGAGGTCAATCGTGCATATGTAACCGAGGACGGAGATGAAGTCGCTTTCTATATCCCGCTGTTGCCGCGCAACACCGACGAGGTGCGAGCGACGGAGCTCTATACCGATGCGGTGTGGCCAGCCAGTGCCAATGATGGCAAGACGTATCTGCATTACGGAACGAGTTGCCCCAACTATAAGAAAGGGACGCCAGGCGGGCTAGCCTCGGTCGCTGCTTATGACGGGCAGGACAAATGCAACAGATGCCATTTTGGTGTTTCGTCGCTCGGCGCCGTTGCGGCTCCTTCGACTTCAATCGAAAACGGCTTCGAGTACCACTTTGATCGATTCAAAGACGCTCTGGAAGACTACGTCGAATGCCGCAACAAAGAGCTTGAGCTCATGCGCCAGACCGAGGACGAGGCTGACCGTGCGGGCAATGCGTTTGACGAGGCTATTAAAACGCTTTCGGGCGAGCGTCCGCGTATCGCCCCGCCCGGTCGCAACGGCGTGGTCGCCTTTGCGGTTTCGGGTGCCATCTCGAGCCCCGATGAGCTCAACTCTTCGTTTAACACGACAGTCAGACTTGGTGAGCGCGGTGCGATCTCTGCTGCGGTGCTGGCACCCGATGACGCGACGGCGCAGAACAACGTTCTCTCGCGGTTTTTCTCGACGTTGGAGGAACGTTCGGGTGGCGTTGCCGGCGTACTCGATGGCGTCATGGATGTTTGGGGACGGCTACTTGTGGGATACGGAGACATCCAGGGCTCGGCCGACGAGCTTATGGATGAGATGATCGATGGCCTGGGAGGGAGCAGTGGCGCGCTGGGCTCCATTGCATCGTGGCTCGGCGATACCGTTTCGGCGTCCGTGGCGGCGCTGGGCTTGGAGCCGTGCGACTTGCGCCTGCGAAAGCCGGTGCTGACCGACACCGCCAATGTCATCAAGAGCCCTGGGTCTGACATCACAGGTCTTTCTAAAGTGCAGGACAAGCTACGAAGTATTCCGCTGGGCGTGACCGACCCCAAGGCGCTTTGCGAGGCGCTGGAATATCAAGTCGAGCGCACCATCAGCGGCACGGTGTTCACGCTTGCGGAGATTCCGCTGCCCGGCGGCGGTTCCATTCCACTCACCGTCGATGTCGCCACGCTGGCGGGTGCCCTGGGCGGTGGGTCGTAATGAGCATCCGCAAGCGCCTGCGCGAGGAGCGCGCCCAGGCGACGGTCGAGATGGCCGTGGTCACGCCCGTCCTGCTGGTTCTGGCGCTCATCGTGTACAACGTCATGGTCTTTGCCGGCGCGGTCGCGCGCTTCGATCGCGTGGTGCCCGATATCGTGCTAGCGCATGCCGTGGCGCCGAGCGGGGAGGGCGATGACAGCTCCATCGATGCCTCCGCGACCGTTCAGGCTCAGATCCAACATGCCATGGAAGGCTATGACTTGCAGATTGAGGTCTCGAGCGAGCAGGGTGCGACGACATCGGATGGCGGTCTGCTTTCGCTCTCCGGCACGTTTAGGACCTATACCTGTACCATGCGCTACGAGCCGTGGCCGAGCTCGCTCAGCATCGCCGGCGTTTCGCTGGGGGCACCGGCAAAGTTGTCGCACGAGCGCGCAGTGACGGTCGATCCGTGGCGTCCGGGGGTGGTTATGTGACCGCGGCCTCATCCTACATTGCCTACGCGCGGGCGCTCAACAGGCTGGGTTGGACGCCTGCCGAGTTTGTGGTGGCGGAGTCGTTTGCCGTGCGCCTGCGCGGCATGCTGGGACGGTCTCCGATTGCCGCCAACAGGTTGCCGCTCGTCATGGCGTTCCCACGCTGCTCTTCGGTCCACACCTGCTTTATGGCCTACCCCATCGACATTGCTTTTATCGACCGCAACGGCAGCATCCTCGCATGCTACGAAAACGTCCGTCCTTGGCGCATGTGTTCCTGTCCCGGTGCCTGGGCGGTGCTGGAACGCCCTTCAATCCTCGCTACACCTCCCGCCTTTCAACAAGTGCCGGCGTAAGAATTGGCGACAGCGGACTTTCGTCATACGAAATTGGGTAAGATGGAGGAGAAGATGCATGGATGTTGAGATCCATCCCAACGCCAAAAAACACTTGACGGAAAAGCAAGTGCTTGGTGCCTGGTTCGCGGTTACTGAGTGCATTCGCCGCGAGTCGGAGGACGAGCCGCCGAGATGGCTTGCCATTGGATGGCTTCCAGATGGTCGAAGTGTGGAACTTGTTACAGTCGAACTAATTCGTGGATGGCTCATTATTCATGCCCTGTCTCCGGTTCAGAAGAAATTCTGGCAAGAGATCGAGCAAGCTCGGCAGAGGGGTCGATGATGAGCAAGGCGTATACGGCTGCCAATGGTCAGGTTGTAACGGATGAAATGATTGACGCGTGGTGCGAGTCGTACGAGCATGGCGGGTTTCCGGACGGCGAGCATACCGTTGGGGGGATCGTGCACGGGCGGCCTCCGCTCTCAAGCGAAGGGACGGCAACGCTATCGGTCAAGATTCCCCTAGGGATGAAGGAGGCGATTCGTCGTCGGGCGGCGGCTGAAGGAATGACGCCAAGTGAGTTTGCCCGTGCAGCCTTGAGCGAAAAACTTCTTGCGGTGGGTTGATGTCTCTAACGTGCTGTTCTATAGGGTCGGCCTTGTGGCTGGCGCCGTGCTCAAAAACTTTTTTCAAATTCTCGGTTGACCGGAGCGCGTCCTTGGTTATACTAATCAAGCCTTGAAACAAGGCACACCTCAAATGGCTGGGTAGCTCAGTTGGTAGAGCAGAGGACTGAAAATCCTCGTGTCAGGGGTTCGATTCCCTTCCCCGCCACCTTGAATTGACTAGGACCTCTGCAAAGGGGTCCTTTTCTTTTATGTGGGGTTCCGCGGAAAATGCATCCCAGAATTGGGCTTTAGAGCGGGATGCGCTTTCCGGCGCTTACTTCCGACGTGCGTGCACATCTCGGCACACCAGCTCGTGCCCTCCGCCCAGACATTCCTCCCGCTTTTGCGCCACTTTACAGACCGTTCGGTCGTCTGTCCGCGCGCGCGGGTATACTCAAAACGATACTTTTCCTATGCAATACGATGCAGGCTCGGCCTGCACGATCCGAAGGGGGCAGTGATGGAGAGGATACTCGGCGTTAATCTCTCTGGCTGGTTTATTCCCGAGCCTTGGGTGACCCCGTCGCTATACGCGGCGACCGGCGCATCCAATGCGGCCGAGCTGCAGGAGGCCATGGGCACCGCCGCCTATAACGAGCGCATGCGCCGTCATTACGAGACGTTTGTGAGTGAGGACGATTTTCGCCGCATGGCGCAGATCGGTCTCAATGCCGTACGTCTGCCGGTGCCCTGGTATGCCTTTGGTTCGCAAGAGTCCGATGCGTCCTACATCTCGGTTGTCGACTACATCGACCGTGCGATTGAGTGGGCTGCCAAGTACGACATCCGCGTGCTGCTCGATCTGGCGACGGTGCCCGGTGGCCAGGGCGATTCCAATGATTCGCCCACTACGCCGGAGGCTGTTGCCGAGTGGCATTCGTCCACCAATGGCCGTCATGTCGCACTCGACGTGCTCGAGCGCTTGGCCGATCGCTACGGCGAGGCCGAGAGTCTGCTGGGCATTGAGCTGCTGGACACGCCGCAGATGAGCGTCCGCAAGAGCCTCTTTACCATGACGGACGGCATTCCTGCCCACTACCTGCGCAACTTCTATCGCGATGCCTATGAGCTCGTCCGTTCGTATATGCCCGAGGATAAGATCGTCGTCTTCTCGTCGTCGGGTCATCCCAGCGAGTGGAAGCATTTTATGCGCGGCGCCAAGTATAAGAACGTCTACATGGACCTTCACCTGTACCATTACCGCGACGAGTATGCGCTCGACATCACGAGCCCCCGCGGGCTGACGACGGCGATTTCGCGTAACAAGCGCGAGCTTAAAGAAGCGATCTCGACTGGGTTCCCCGTGCTGGTGGGCGAATGGTCGGGCGCGGCGATCTTTGCCAACTCGTCGGTTACGCCCGAGGGACGCAATGCCTACGAGCGCGTGTTTATCGCCAACCAGCTGGCTTCGTTTGCGCCAGCTGCCGGTTGGTTCTTCCAAACGTGGAAGACCGAGAAGCGCATTGCAGCATGGGACGCCCGCGCGGCGCTCGGTACGCTCGAGCGCGGCATGATTGAATAGGTTGATATGACGCAAAACAGCGCCCATACGGGCAAACTCTATGTGGTCGGCACGCCCATCGGCAACTTGGGTGACCTGTCCCCGCGCGTTGGCGAGGCCTTTGCCGCCGCCGATGCCATTTGCTGCGAAGACACGCGTGTGACGTCGAAGCTGCTGATGCACCTGGGCATTTCCAAGCCGCTTGTCCGTTGCGACGAGAATGTGATCGCCGGCCGCGCCGCCGGCCTGGTCGACCGTCTGCTGGCGGGGGAGACCCTCGCCTTTGCCTCGGACGCCGGCATGCCGAGCGTGTCCGATCCCGGCCAGGCGCTGGTCGAGGCGGCACGTGAGGCCGATGTGCCCGTCGAAGTTATTCCCGGGCCCTCTGCTTGCGTCACGGCGCTCGTTTCGTCCGGCATTCCCTGCGAGCATTTTTTCTTCGAGGGCTTTTTGGGCCGCAAGCACGGCGACCGCGTGCGCCGTTTGCAGCGCCTTGCCGTAGTGCCCGGCGCGCTCATCTTCTACGAGTCTCCACATCGCATCGTGGCGACGCTCGAGGCCGTGGCAGAGGTCTTTCCCCAGCGTGAGGTTGCCGTCTGCCGCGAACTCACCAAGCTGCACGAGGAGGTCTTGCGCGGGCCCGCTGCCCAGCTCGCCGAGGAGCTGCGTGCCCGCGGCGAGGTAAAGGGCGAGATTGCGCTGGTCATCGCGCCGCCGAGCGAGGATGAGGAGGCCGGTATCGTGCCGGTTGACGCCGCGGCAGCGGATCCCGACGAGGCCCTGCGCGAGGATATCCGCGCCGCGCTCGAGGAGGGGGAGCCCGCCTCTGCTGTGGCCAAGCGCCTGTCTCAGAAGCATTCGCGCCGCAAGCGCGATGTCTATGCCATGGTGCTCGATATGCAATAGATGGAGGATATCCAGCCCTTGCGCTAGAATCATCCCCTGTATGCAACGTTTTTCTGGAGGACAAACCCCATGGATCAAAGCAAGCCTTCGTTCTTTATCACGACGCCCATCTACTACGTCAACGCCGATCCGCACCTGGGCACGGCTTATTCCACCATCATCGCCGATGTTCAGGCTCGCTATCGCCGCTCCGCCGGCTATAACGTCAAGTTCCTGACCGGCATGGACGAGCACGGCGAGAAGGTCGCCGAGGCCGCAGCCAAGCATGGCATGACGCCGCAGGAGTGGACCGACAGCCAGGCCCCGCACTTCAAGGAGCTTTGGAGCAAGCTCGAGATTTCCAACGACGACTTCATCCGTACCACCGAGCCGCGCCAGCATCATGCCGTGCAGTACCTGTGGGAGCGCATGAAGGAGTCCGGTTACCTGTATAAGGGCAGCTACGACGGCTGGTATTGCGTGCCTGACGAGACCTACTTCACCGATACGCAGGTCCAGAAGGGCGACGAGGAGTACGGCAGCGTCGGCCAGCACCTGTGCCCCGACTGCCACCGTCCGCTTGAGCGCGTGCAGGAGGAGTCCTACTTCTTTAAGCTTTCCGCTTTCCAGGACAAGCTGCTCAAGCTCTATGACGAGCACCCCGACTTTGTCGAGCCTGCGTTCCGCATGAACGAGGTGCGCAGCTTTGTCGAGGGCGGCCTTAACGACCTTTCCGTGAGCCGCACGAGCTTTGACTGGGGCATTCAGGTCCCGTTTGACGAGGGTCACGTGACCTACGTGTGGTTCGATGCGCTGCTCAACTATATGACGGCCGTCGGCTACGGTGTCGACACCGACGAGGCGCGTGCCGAGCTGGCCTATCGCTGGCCTGCGCAGTTCCACATCGTGGGTAAGGACATCATCCGCTTCCACTGCGTCATTTGGCCCGCCATGCTCATGGCCATCGGCGAGGCTCTGCCCGAGCATGTCTTTGCCCACGGCTTCCTGACCGTGCGCAATGCCGAGACCGGCAAGGCCGAGAAGATGTCCAAGAGCCGCGGCAATGCCATCGCTCCGCAGGACGTTATCGACATGTTGGGCGTCGAGGGCTATCGCTACTACTTTATGACCGACGTCGTCCCCGGTACCGACGGTGCCATCAGCTTCGATCGCATGGAGCAGGTCTACAACGCCGACCTGGCCAACAGCTGGGGCAACCTGATCTCGCGTTCGCTCAACATGAGCGGCAAGTACTTTGACGGTTGCGCGCCCGCCAAGCCCGCGTCGTTCGATGCGTTCGACAACCCGCTGGCAAAGATCGCCGATGGCCTGGTCGAGCGCTACATGGCCAAGATGGACGTGCTCGATTACGGTGGAGCCAAGGACGAGGTCATGGAGCTCATCCACGCCGCCAACCACTACATCGAGGACTCTGAGCCCTGGGCGCTTGCCAAGGACGAGGCCAAGGCTGACGAGCTGGCATTTGTGATCTACAACCTGCTCGAGGCCATCCGCATTGCCGCTCACCTGCTGATGCCGCTCATGCCCCAGACCTCTGCCGAGGCCCTGCGCCGCCTGTCCTGCGAGGACGAGGCCACGAGCGACGACCTCAAGGGCATTTGCGCTTGGGGCCTGCTTGCCGGTGGTCAGCCCGTCGAGAAGGGCGAGCCGCTGTTCCCGCGTCTGGGCTAAGACGCCGCGCGCCATATCGGCAATTTGCTGTTTAGATGTAAGGGCATGGCCGCAACGGTCCATGCCCTTTTGTTTCAAGACGCCGCCACCATGCTAAGGAGGCAACTATGACAACTTCGCCTTTGGCAAACCCCACGGCAACAAGGGAACTGCTGGAGGAGTTTGGCCTTGCGACCAAGCATCGCCTGGGGCAGAACTTCTTGATCGACAACCATGTAATTGAGCGCATTTGCGAGCTTTCCGAGCTTGCGGGCGATGAACGTGTGCTCGAGGTTGGCCCGGGCGTTGGTACGCTCACGCTTGCGCTGCTGCAGGAGGCGGCGTGCGTCACGTCGATCGAGGCCGATCCCGAGCTCGAGCCGGTGCTCGATGCCCACGCCGCCGACTACGCCAACTTCCGCTTTATCATGGGCGACGCGCTCAGGGTGACGCCGGAACAGATTGAGCAGGCTGCGGGCGGTGAGCCGACGGTATTTGTCGCGAACCTGCCCTATAACGTGGCGGCGACAATCATCCTGCAGTTCTTCCAGACGATGCCTGCGCTCAAGCGCGCCGTCGTCATGGTTCAAAAGGAGGTTGCCGATCGCATTGCCGCAGTGCCGGGTAACAAGACTTATGGCGGCTATACGGCAAAGCTCGGCCTGTATGCACAGGTGACGGGTCGCTTTGAGGTGCCGCCACGTTGCTTTATGCCGGCGCCGCACGTGGACTCGGCCGTCGTGCGTATCGACCGTGTTGACGGCGTGGTGCCCGAAGGACTCGATCGCGAATTTGTGGCCCGTGTGATTGACGCTGCTTTTGCTCAGCGTCGCAAGACCATTCGCAATTCCATGAGCGCCAACGGCTTTGCCAAGGACGTGCTCGATGCCGCCTTTGAGGCTTGCGGTATCGCACCCACCACGCGCGCCGAGACGCTCGATGTTGCTGACTTTGTCCGCCTGGCCCAGGAGCTAATCCATGACGCCTAATGCCGAACGCGTAACGTTTACCAAGAAAAAGAAGACGGTTGCCTGCCCCGTGCCCTTGGCACCGCTTGCCGACACGCATGCGCATCTGCTTTCGTTTTGGGGCAAAGAAGTGCCCGAGACGCTCGTGCGCGCGAAAGCCGCGGGCGTCGACCTGTTGGTGACGATGCTCGACCCCATCGCCGACAAGCGCAGCGTGACGGACTATAGCGACTGGCTGGTGCGCGAAATTCTACCGATGCGGGATATTCCGCAGATCAAGTATCTCGCTGGCGTTCATCCCTATGGCGCGCCGGATTATACCGACGACATTCACGCGCAGGTCGTTGCCGCGCTCGATAATCCTTTGTGCGCCGGTATCGGCGAGATCGGCCTGGACTACCACATGGATTACGATGACGACATCGCGCCGGCGCCCCATAGCGTGCAGATTGATTGCATGGCACGTCAGCTCGAAGTTGCCGTGCGCCGCAATGTGCCGGTGGAGCTACACCTGCGGCACGAGGACTCGGATGGGGAGCGCACCTCGCACGTTGATGCGTACAACGTGCTGCGCGAGGTGGGTGTGCCTCAGGCCGGTTGCGTGCTGCACTGCTTTGGCGAGGATCGAGCCACGATGGAGCGCTTTGTGGGTTTGGGCTGCTATATCGCCTATGGCGGCGCGGCCACCTTTAAGCGCAACGACGACGTGCGCGAGGCGTTTGCGGCAACTCCGCTCGATCGCATTTTGTTCGAAACGGATTGCCCGTATATGGCGCCGGAGCCCATTCGTGGTCTTGAGTGCGAGCCGGCAATGATTTCTATCACGGCAAACACGCTGGTCAACGACCGTGTCGATCGTACCGGCGAGGATGCTGAGGCAATCGCGCGAGCAGCTTGGGAAAATGCCTGCAAACTTTTTCAAAAATAGTTCTTGCGTTCGCGATGGTGCTCCGTTATTCTAATTCCTGCACGCGGGCGTGGCGGAATTGGCAGACGCGTACGGTTCAGGTCCGTATGGGGGCAACCCCATGAAGGTTCAAGTCCTTTCGCCCGCACCATTTCCCGCTCGTGTTCCGTTTGGGTCGTGCGGCCGTGACGCGCCTTGTCAGCGGCGCGCGAAGACAAAGGAGAATTACCTTGGCAGTCCCCGCAGTATTTAGGAAGTACAACGAGATCAGCCTCATCAAGCGCATTCTCGTTGGCCTTGCCGTTGGCATCGTCTTGGCGCTGCTCATCCCGAATGCGCAGCCTTGGACTGACATCATCACGCTTCTGGGCTCGCTGTTCGTCGGCGCGTTGAAGGCCGTCGCCCCCGTGCTCGTGTTCTTCCTGGTCATCAGTGCCCTTTGCAACGCCCAGGGCGCCGGCACCATGAAGACCGTCGTCGTGCTCTATGTCATCAGCACGCTTGTCGCGGCCATTGTCGCCCTCATCGGCAGCGAGATCTTCCCGACGTCCCTCACGCTCGACACCTCATCCATGGTGGAGCAGGCCGCGCCCGAGGGTATCGGAGAAGTGCTCACCACGCTGCTCATGAACATCGTGGCCAACCCGGTGGACGCGCTCATGAACGCCAACTACGTGGGCATCCTCGCTTGGGCCGTGGTGCTCGGCATCGCCTTGCGTGCCGCCGGCGAGCGCACCAAGGAAGTGTTCACCGCCATCTCCGACGCCGTCTCCAAGGCCGTGCGCTGGGTCATCAATTTGGCCCCCTTCGGCATCATGGGCCTGGTGTACGCCTCGGTGAGCACCTCGGGCCTGGAGATCTTCACCGAGTACGGCCACCTCATTCTGGTGCTCGTGGCCTGCATGCTCATCATCGCGCTGGTCACCAATCCCCTCATCGTGTGGATCTGCACGCGCAAGAACCCCTATCCGCTCGTGCTGCGCTGCTTGAAGGACTCCGGCCTGACGGCCTTCTTCACCCGCAGCTCTGCCGCCAACATCCCGGTGAACATGGAGCTGTGCCGCAAGCTCGGCCTGAACAAGGACAACTACTCGGTGTCCATCCCGCTGGGCGCCACCATCAATATGGCCGGCGCGGCGGTTACCATCACGGTCATGACCATGGCCGCCTGCCAGACCATCGATCTGGCGGTCGACCCGGTGACGGCCGTCATCCTGTGCGTGCTGGCCGCCGTGTCC
>URMO01000006.1 GCA_900549085.1 uncultured Collinsella sp.
GAGTTCGGGGAAGAGTACTTGGGACTGAAATAAGAAGAGGTCCGGACTCAGTCCGGACCTCTTCGTATTTTGAATAGGTTTTATAGGCTTGTAGCTCCCATTGCTTTCGTTCTACCTTCGCAACCGAGTCGAGGATAAGCCCCGTTGCCAGGCTTAGCCCGCATAGGAACATAAACGAGGCGGCGAGCATTGCGGTGGGGAAGCGAGGGACTAATCCGGTCTGGAAGTACTCTGCGACGATTGGTATACCGAGAGCGAGCCCTATGATGGCAAAGATGATCGCGATAAGACTGAAGAACTTGAGGGGACGATAATCCTTAAAGAGGGTCCCAATCATTGCTATGACTTTAATACCGTCGCTAACTGTGTTGAGCTTGGACTCGGAGCCTGCGGGCCTATCTCGATACTCCACCGGCACGTCTTGAATGCGCCAACGGTGGTCGACGGCATGGATGGAGAGCTCGGTTTCGATCTGGAAGCCCTCACTCAAAACGGGGAAGGTCTTGACGAAGGGTTTGCTCATGGCTCGGTAGCCGGTCATCACGTCATCAAAGCTGTAGCCGTAAATCCACTTGATCATGGCACGAACAAGGTTGTTGCCAAATCCGTGAAAGGCTCGTTTATTCTCCTCGGCATAGGTGCCGTTTGACAGGCGATCGCCAACGGTCATATCCGCTTCGCCGTTAAGGATGGGGTTGCAGAGTGACTTGGCGGCTTCGGCGGGGTATGTATCGTCGCCGTCGACCATTAAGTAGCACTCGGCATCGATATCGCGGAACATTTGGCGGCACACGTTGCCTTTGCCCTGCCTGGGCTCGTAGCGCACCGTAGCCCCGTGCTGCTTGGCGATTTGCGAAGTGTCGTCGGACGAGTTGTTGTCGTAAACATAGACAACTGCGCCGGGCAGCTCTCGATGAAAATCGTCGACAACTTTGCCAATTGTTAGCGCTTCGTTGTAACAGGGGATTATGACGGCGGTATTCGAATAGTCCATGTAGGACCTCCTTTAATGACTCATTTTGTCGAAAGTATACCTATCGCCTGTTCCTTTGATTAGATATGGGTTAGTTCTCCAGATTTGTTACGGTGGGTTATCGTCAACGTGGGAGGGCTATACTTTCCACTGTTATGTTATACGAGACAAGGAGTTGGTCCGTGGCTGACAACGTAGAGAGTCAGAAAGCGGTGGCTAAACCGGCCTCTCACGCTAAAAATGATTTTGAAAAGGACAAGTTCATTCTTAAGCAGCTTGTCACTAAGGATTTTAAAATCAAATATCGTCGCAGTGTTTTGGGCGTGGCATGGTCCGTGCTTAACCCGCTGCTGATGATGGTTGTTATGTCGATCGTCTTTTCGACGATTTTTGGCCAGAGCCGCAATGGGTCAATTACGCCCGAAATGTATCCGTTGTATCTAATTGTCGGTAACATTACGTTCTCTGTTATGTCCGAGTCGACGAACCAGGCACTCATGTCCATCATTTGGGCGTCTTCTCTGCTCAAGAAGGTTAAGGTCCATCGCTGGGTATTCCCGGTGCAGAAAGTGTTGTTCTCTCTTGTCAACTTTTCCTTCTCTTTGGTTGCCGTCGCCCTTGTCATGCTCTTTTTCCGTGTTGTCCCTACCTGGCATTTAATTCTGCTGCCGGTTTGCTTGCTGTTGCTTATGTGCTTCTGCATGGGCTTGGGCATGATGCTGTCGGCGCTGGCGGTCTTTTTCCGCGATGTTATGCACCTGTGGACCGTTGTTATCACGGCCTGGATGTATCTGACGCCTATTTTCTGGACCACCGATTACATCAGCCAGATGGCACATTGGATCCAGGTGCTTGTGGTTGTCAATCCCATGTATAACTATCTCCAGTTTATGCGTGACATCTTCCTGTTCAATACCGTGCCTTCTGCGCTTACCTTTGGGCTGTGTGTTGTTTGGGCTGTTATTGCTCTTGCTATTGGCTACACCGTGTTTCATAAGACTGAGCACAAGTTTATTCTCTACATCTAAGGAGTGCTGCTCATGACTGAATCTGCTATTGATTACAGCAAGCAGCCCCTTGCTGTTGAGGTCAAAGACGTCACCATGATTTTTAACATGGCGTCTGAGTCGCTTACGAACCTCAAGGAATATTTTATTAAGCTTGCAAAGCACGAGCTGTTCTTTGAGGAGTTCCGTGCGCTTAAACATATTTCGTTCGATGTGCACCGTGGCGAGGTCGTAGGCCTTGTTGGTACTAACGGTTCCGGTAAGTCCACGATGCTCAAGATCATCGCTGGCGTTTTGGAGCCCAGCGAAGGCGAGGTTAAGGTCCATGGCAATATTGCGCCGCTGATTGAGCTTGGCGCTGGTTTCGATCCCGAGCTTACCGCTCGAGAGAATATTTACCTTAACGGTGCGCTGCTCGGATACACCAAGGAGTTTATCGACGCTAGTTTTGACGAGATCATCGAGTTCGCTGAGCTCAAAGACTTCGTCGACATGCCCCTGAAGAATTTCTCCTCGGGTATGGTTGCGCGCATTGCCTTTGCTATCGCTACGATTACCGAGCCGGATATTTTGATCGTTGATGAGACGCTTTCTGTTGGTGATGTCTTTTTCCAGCAGAAGTGCGAGCGCCGTATTCAGCACTTTATCGAGAGCGGTGACGTCACGGTTTTGTTCGTTTCTCATTCCATGGAGCAGGTTGAGCGCATTTGCCAGCGTGCAGTTTGGATCGAGAAGGGCGACCTGCGTATGGATGGTCCCGTGGACGAGGTCTGCAAGGCGTACCATGACCAGTTCAAGTAGGTTATAATTTATTGGCCGTGCGAGCTTGTACCCGCTTGGACGCGCGGCTTTATGCTCCATTAGCTCAGTTGGATAGAGCAGGGGACTTCTAATCCCAAGGTCGACGGTTCGAATCCGCCATGGAGCACCAATAGAGTTTTTGAAGACCCGGTTATCGTGCCGGGTCTTTGCTTTTTGGGACGCGTGCGCGTGCGGTGCTCCCTCAACAATAAGTCCGATGCAGCGATGCTGCACCGGACTATCTACATCCCAGAATGGCTATCAGCCTTTGGCTGTTGGGCTCTTACGCCTCAGTCGGCTCCACGCCCAGCTTGTTGCGGACGAGCTCGAAGGCGGCGGCGATGGCCTTGTCCATGTCGTAGTACTTGTAGCCGCCCAGGCGACCGGCGAAGATCACGTCGCCCTCCTGTGCTGCCAGATCCTCGTACTGCTTGTAGAGGGCCTCGTTCTTGGCGTCGTTGATGGGGTAGTAGGGCTCGTCGCCGGGCTTCCAGTCCGCTGGGTACTCGCGCGTGATGACGGTCTTGTCCTGCGTGCCGAACTCGAAGTGCTTGTGCTCGATGATGCGCGTGTAGGGGATCTCGCGCTCGGTGTAGTTGACCACGGCCACGCCCTGGTGGTCCTGCTCGTCGAGCGTCTCGGTCTCAAAGCGCAGGCTGCGGTACTCGAGCGTGCCCAGCTTAAAGTCGTAGAACGCGTCGATGGGGCCGCAGTAGATCGTCTTGGCGGCGATATCGGGCTCGGAGGCGATCAGCTCCTTGTACTCCACGCCGCAGCGGACCTCAACCCCCTCGAGCATGTTGGCGACCATTTTGGTGTAGCCGCCCATGGGGATGCCCTGGTAGCGGTCGTTGAAGTAGTTGTTGTCGTAGGTAAAGCGGCAGGGGAGGCGCTTGATGATGCTCGCGGGCAGGTCCTTGCAGTCGCGGCCCCACTGCTTCTCGGTGTAGCCCTTCACGAGCGTCTCGAAGATGTCGCGGCCGACGAGCGACAGCGCCTGCTCCTCGAGGTTCTGCGGCTCGCCGATGTTCTCGGCGGCCACCTGCTCGGCGATCTTGGCCTTGGCGTCCGCCGGCGTGACGACGCCCGGCCACATCTTGGCGAAGGTGTTCATGTTGAAGGGCATGTTGTACATGTTGCCGTGGAAGTTGGCGACCGGCGAGTTGACGTAGTTGTTGAACTCGGCGAAGCGGTTGACGTAGTCCCAGACGTCCTTCATAGAGGTGTGGAAGATATGTGCGCCGTAGCGGTGGACCTGGATGCCCTCAACGTTCTCGGTGTAGATGTTGCCGGCAATGTGGTCGCGGCGATCGATGACTAGGACCGACTTGCCGGCGCGTTTGGCGGCATTGGCAAAGACAGCGCCCGAAAGGCCGGCGCCGACAACGAGGTAATCGTACTGGGACATGGATATGCTCCTTTGTATGTCAATTGGACAGTTACATATGATTCAGGACAAACGCCACTGACTCATTTGCCCTATAGATTAGTCTAGCAGACGCTCCCTCAGCAGCTCCAGCGCGTGAATGCTGCCAGGTTTCCAAATGATCTTAAGGACTCGCTATTCTGCCCTTAGGCACTCGGGTAAGACGCTCCCGACTGCATCCATTGCTTGCGCCTTCAGGGACGGTTTCTCGAACCCTACGTTAAGGTCCTGATACAGCATGCTTGCCGTGTGGTCATATAGCGGTTTAGTCACCGAGTAGAAGCGTCTGTCGCTTTTTCGGCCATTGATCGTCTTGCTTGTGGTGTTGACTAGCTTCAGGATCTCGTCGACGCTGTAAGGGAGTTCGTTGGCGTCGCGACGAGATATCAGAACAAAATAGTTGGACGATCCGTTGACGGCTTTGGCGAAGTTCTTTGAGTAGATAAACTCGTTGCCCTCATCTAGAAAGACGATTGAATCTTCGATGATCGATAGCTCGCGCTCCCAGCGTCTGCCGGAAAGCGTTTCGCAGGGCACGTCGCAGCTGAGCGTGACGCCGCTTTCCTGTCCTCGGTCGTTGTAGTCGCGAATCATCGAGATGAGCGTCGTTTTGCCCGTGCCGCTGTTGCCGCGTATAAAGGAAATATTGCGCTTAAACGTGAGTGTGTATTTGACCTTTGCACGCTCTACGACAACGGTATGCGTTCCCTTCATTACTCATCAACATCCAAAAAGTCATTCGTGGCGCCGACAAACTCCTGCATATTTCTGACGATGCGGTCATCGTTATCGATGCGAATCTCAAAACGCTTCCAAGGGAACTTCATGATGTGGTAAAGGGTCACTAGCACATCCTGTTCTTTGCCGATCTTGAGTAGCCAGCGGGCACAGTTGTCTCCGCAGGTGGATGCGTTGAACACCATATTTGGGAGATTGCGAACCAGCAGCAGCGTCTTGACGCCGCCGGACAGTTCGAGTGGGGTGATCGAGCCCAGCTGCCTGCTTACGATGTTGTGGGGGCCGATGAGCTCTGACCCGTCCACGCTTTTAATGATCTGCGTGGCCATAGGGTCTTCGAACCATGAGTCCAAGTATGAGTTCCTAAAATAGGTTTCGGTATCGTAGATGGAACCGGGGTAATCTCCCAGATGGATGCTTAACATGCGCGTCTCCAGACGTTGTGTGACTGCAACGATTATATGCCAGTAATAAAGCGCCGCCAGTAGCGAGGTTGCTGTTGGCGGCACTGGCATTATTAGCGTATGAATCGCGCTGATGGATTTGCTCGTGAGGCTACTTTTCGAGACGCTCCCTCAGCAGCTCCAGCGCGTGAGCGTAGCCCTGCAGGCCTTCGCCGGTGATGGTGGCAAAGCACGCTAGGCGCGCGTAGCTTACTTGGCGGAAGTCCTCGCGCGTCTCGACGGCGCTGATGTGGACCTCAACGGCGGGGATGGCGACGGCTTTGAGCGCGTCCAGGATGGCCACGCTCGTATGTGTGTAGGCCGCCGGGTTGATGACAATGCCGTCGACCTTGCCGTAGGCCTCCTGGATCTTGTCGACGATGCTGCCCTCGTGGTTGGACTGGAAGACTTCGACCTCGTCAAAACCCTGTGCGGTACCCGCCTCCTGGCAAATCTGGACCAGGCGGTCGTAGTTATCGCTACCGTAGATGCCCGGCTCGCGAATGCCGAGCATGTTGAGGTTGGGACCGTTGATAACGAGTGCTTTCATGGTTGCTTCCTTTGGGGTTGGGCGGGCGGTGAGGCGGAATGAAAAACCACCACAAAGGTGCCTGTCCCCTTTGTGGTGGTTTAGAGGGTGTCGAGGACGGCGCGGGCGGTGTTGGCGGCGCAGCCGCGCGAGTCGATGATGTAGTCGGCCCAGGTGCGGTAGCGCGGCATGCGCTGTTCGGCAAGTTTATCGATGCCATCGCGAGCGGTGATGGGGCGACCCTTGTGGGCGAGTTCGCCGAGCTTGCGGTTAAGCATCACGATCTGGCTGTTTTGGTGCAGCAGCGGGTAGTTCTCATCGCGCGTGACCACGCCGCCGCCGGTGGAGAGCACCAGGCCGCTGCGCTTGGAGATGTCGGCCAGCGCTGCCGTCTCCTGCTCGCGGAAGGCCGCCTCGCCGCGCTCGACGATAAAGTCGGCGCAGGGCATGCTCAGGCGTTCCTCGAGGGCGCGATCGAGGTCAATGTGCTCGCGACCCGTGAGCAGGGCGATCTGCTCGCCCACACGGGTCTTGCCCGAACCCGGCATGCCGATCAGCGCGATGTTCTGCTCGCGGTGAGATAGACGCTCCGTCACATCCAGGATGCGCTCGCGCGGGGTGGCTTGGCCGGTATAGCGCTCTACAGCCTGTGCCGCCTGGGCCACAAGCATGAGCAGGCCGCCGATGCAGGGGATTCCGCGGCGCTCGGCCTCGAGCATCAGACCCGTGCGGGCGGGGTTGTAGACAATGTCGATGACGCCCTCGAGCGCATCGAGTCCTTCGAGCGTGCAGGGCGCGTCGGGGCAGTGGGGGAACATACCGGCAGGCGTGCAGTTGACGAGCAACGTGGCGTCGGACTGCTGTGCGATGTTGTCGTAGTTGACCTCGCTCGCGCGTCCCACGGGCACGACGGTGGCGCCCAGATCGCCGAGCACCATACTGGCCGTAGTACCCGCGCCGCCGGTGGCACCGAGCACGAGGACCTTCTTACCGGCAACCTCTACGCCCAGCTCCTCGACCAGGCACCGAAAACCAAAGTAGTCGGTGTTGTCGCCGCGCAGGCGGCCGTCGGGCAGGCGCGTGATGGTGTTGACGTTTCCCATGCGCTCGGCCAGGGGGCTCAGCTCGTCCAGGTATTCCATGACGGCACGCTTGTAGGGGATGGTCACGTTGGTGCCCTCCCATTCGTCGCCGGTCATAAAGGCCTGGAGGTCCTCGGGCTCGCGCTCAAATCGCACGTACTCAAGCCCAGCGAGTTCCTTGTAGATGGTCGGGGTGTAGCTGTGGCCCAGCACACGACCCAGGACGCCGTAGGGGCGGGTTGCGGCGGTATCGGTCATCTAGAGCACCTCCGTGTAGCTGCCAAAATAGGTGAAGCTCTCGCACACGTCGTCGATCGAATCGAGCAAGTCGTCGAGGGCCTTGCTGCCAAAGGGGCAGTCCAGGTCAAAGTAGAACATAAACTCAAAGTCGTGCCCGGGGATGGGGCGGCTCTCGAGTTTGATGAGGTTGATGTTGAGTGCGTAGAAGCGCTCGAGCACGCGATAGAGCGCGCCCGGCTCGTTGGCCGTGGTGATCATGAGCGAGGTACGGTTGGCACCGGGATAGACGCGCGGTTCGCGGCTGATGACGACGAAGCGTGTGTAGTTGTTATCCGAGTCCTGGATGTTGGGCTCCAGCACCTCCAAGCCGTAGAGCGCCGCACAGCTGCGCGAGGCGATGGCGGCGACGTCGGTGCGTTCGGAGTTGGCGACCATCTCGGCCGACATGGCGGTGTTGGGGTACTTGGTGGCATGCAGGCCGTGGCCCTCGATAAAGCCGGCGCACTGGGCGATTGCCTGGCCATGGCTGTAGACCTCGCGCACGTCCTGGAACTTGGTGCCGGGTTTGACGAGCAGGTTGTGATCGATCTTGAGGCGCAGCGAGCGCACGATATGGAAGTCGAACTGGGCGAGTAAATCGTAGACGGCGTTGACCGAGCCAGCGGTTGAGTTTTCGATGGGCAGCACGCCAAACTCGCAAAAGCCGTCGCGTACGGCGCGCATAACGCCCTCGAAGGTCTCGAAGAACGAAATATCGGGCACGTCGAAGAGCTTGCATGCGGCGATTTGGCTGTAGGCGCCCTCGACGCCCTGGCAGGCGACGGTGGCCGTCTGGGGGAAAGGCATGTCAAAGGCTGCGGCCGTGGCGCGGGCTTTTTGCGACACCGTGGTGCCCTTGAGCTCATTGATGTAGCGCTGCTGCTCGGCCTTGCTCATGCTCATGAGGAGGCGGAACAGAGTGATAGTCTGGGCCTCATAGCGCTCGGGTGCGCGGCTGGCGAGATTGTTGAGCTTGGAGCGTTCGCGGGCGGGGTCAAAGACGGCCTTGCCCATCTCGATCTTGGATTTGGCGACTTCGGTGGCAATGTCCATACGCTCGACAAAGCTGTTGAGCAGGGTGGTGTCGATGCCATCGATGGCCTGGCGAATATCGGCAAGGTCCATGGAGGCCCCTTTCACGTGTTGGTGATTTTTCTGGGACGGGCGTGGGGGCCGGAGTTGGCCCCCCGGAGATTTTTTAGAGCTGGGCGGCGTCCTCGAGGAGGGCGTCCCAGATGGCGAGGGCGGCGGCTGCTTCGGCTACGGGGACGGCGCGCGGGACGATGCAGGGATCGTGGCGGCCATGGACCGAGAGCTCGGCATTTTCCATGGCGTCCATGTCCACGGTCTGTTGCTCGCGACCGATGGAGGGCGTCGGCTTTACGGCCATCCGCCACATGACGGGTGCGCCCGTGGAAATGCCGCCCAGGATGCCGCCGGCGTTATTGGACTCGACCGCAATCTCGCCGGTCTCGGCATTAACGCGGTACGGATCGTTGTTCTCGCTGCCGCACATGGCGGCCACGGCAAAGCCCATGCCAAACTCCACACCCTTTACGGCGGGAATGCCAAACGCGATCTGCGCTATGCGGTTCTCGATACCGTCGAACATGGGGTCGCCGATGCCCGCAGGCAGGCCGTAGATGCCGCACTCCACAATGCCGCCGATGCTGTCGAGCTCGTCGCGCGCGGCTAGGATCTCCTCGCGCATGCGGTCGGCTGCGGCGGCGTCAATGCAGGGCAGGTCGTTCGTAAGGATCGCCTTGCGGTCGGCCTCGCGATAGACCATGTCGTCCATGGGTAGGTCCGAGATGCCGCCAATCTGCGCGACGTGCGCCATGACCTTGATGCCACGGGCCTCGAGCGCCTGCAGTGCGATGCCGCCGGCGATGCATAGGGGGGCCGTCAGGCGTCCGGAGAAATGCCCACCGCCGGCGACGTCGTGCATGTTGTGGTACTTCACGCGCGCCGGAAAGTCTGCGTGCCCGGGGCGGGGTTTGCAGCGCAGCTCGGAATAGTCCTTGGAGCGTGTGTTGGTGTTCTCAATGATCGCGGCGATGGGTGCGCCGGTAGTGTGTCCATCGACCACACCGGCAATGATATGCGCGGCGTCGGCCTCACGGCGCTTGGTCGCGGTCTCGTCGCGGCCGGGGGCGCGACGGTCCAAAAAGGCCTGCAGCTGCTCCTGGTCAACGGCGATACCGGCGGGAATGCCATCGAGTGAGCAGCCGATAGCAGGGGAGTGCGACTGGCCAAAGATGCTCAGATGCAAGACGTTGCCAAAGGTCGAGGACATGCTATTCCTCCTCGAGCGTGACCTTGCCGCCCAGCAGGCGGTAGTGGTCAAAGAAATCAGGATAGGACTTGTTGACGGCCTCGGCGCCGTGGATCACGACTTCGCCAGTGGCGCGGCTCGCAGCGATGGCGGCCATCATGGCGATGCGGTGGTCGTTGTGCGAATCGACCTCGCCGCCGGTAAAGGCGTCGACACCCTTGATGATGAGGTCGTCGCCGGCAATGCGCACCTGTGCGCCCAGTGCGGTGAGCTCACGGGTGGTGGTGGCCAAGCGGTCGGATTCCTTGATGCGCAGGCGGGCGCAATCGCGGATGAACGTGCGACCCTGCGCCAGCGATGCCACGGCCGAGATAACGGGCACCAGGTCGGGGATGTCGTGCGCGCTCATCTCAAAGCCGGCGAGCTTGTCGGACTGCACGGTGGCGGCGTTGGTGGAGCGCACGATGCGGGCGCCAAAGCGCGAGAGCGCGGCAAGCACGTTGCGGTCGCCTTGCGCAGAGCTGAGCGACACGCCCTCGACGGTGATGGGGTCGGTACCGATGGCGCCGGCGCACAGCCAAAAGGCGGCGTTGGACCAGTCGCCCTCGACAGCAACGTTGCCGGGCGTGCGGTACGAGCCGCTGTCCACGCGGAAGTTCGTGATCTCGGGTTGGCCGTCCTTGGCGGGGATACGCTCGACGTTGACCTCGACGCCGAAGGCCTTCATGGCCTGGATGGTCAGGTTGATATAGGGGCGGCTCTCGATAAGGCCGGTCACCTGCACGCAGGAGGGCTGGGCCAGCAGCGGGGCCGCCAGCAGCAGGCCGGAGATGTACTGCGAGCTCACGTTGCCCGGCAGGATAAAGGTGCCCGGGCGCATGCGGCCGCTTGTCTTGAGCGGAAAGCCGCCCAGGCCCTGCAGGTCGCAGCCGGCGGCAATGATCTCGTCGGAGAGCGGAGAGAGGGGGCGTGCGCCCAGACGACCCTGGCCCACAAAGGTTGCCTCTGCCCCCAGCGCGCAGGCGACGGGCAGCATAAAGCGGAGCGTGGAGCCGCTCTCGCCGCAGTCGAGCGTGCCGCCCGCAAGTGCCTTGAGCAGGCCGAACTCAATACTCTTCATGGTGGGATGGACCTGGAAGCCATCCTCGACGGTCTCGATGCGGGCGCCCAGCGACGTGAGGCAGCGCACCGTGGCCTCAATATCGGCGCAGGTGGTGTTGCAGGTCACATGCGTTTCTCCGTTGGCGAGCGCAGCGCAGATAATCAAGCGGTGCGCCATTGATTTGGATGCGATGGCGGGGACGGTGCCCTTGAGCGGGGAGGGGGTGATGCGGGCTAGCATGCGGATGCGTCTCCCTTCTGGCCGAGGCCCTCGGCAATTAAGTCATGGAAGGTGGATAGCGGCGTGCGGTCGATGCTGCAGCGGCCAATACCGTGCGGAATCACCAGATCGATGGTGTCACCGGCGCGTTTTTTGTCGTGCAACGCCTCGGCAAAGACGGTGTCGGCGGAAAGCTCACAGCGGGTCTTGAGGCCGTGGCGGGCGCAGAGCTCCTCGATGCGACCAGGCAGCTCGGCATCGCAAATGCCGTGCAGGGCCGCGGCGCGCGTGATGATACCCATGCCGATCGACACGCAGTTGCCGTGTCCCAGCTCAAAGTGCTCGCAGGCCTCGACGGCATGTCCGGCGCTGTGTCCAAAGTTGAGGAGTTTGCGCTGGTTGGTCTCGCGCTCGTCGGCAACGACCACAGCGCGCTTAATGTCGATATTGCGGGCGATGATGAGCGCCACGCGGGCCACGTCGCGGTTCAGCAGCTCAAGCGTGAGCGGGGTCTTCTCCAGCTCGGCGAAAAGCTCCGGATCGGCAATCACGGCGTGCTTGACGACCTCGCCGCAGCCGTCGGCGAACTGCTCGGGCGTGAGGGTGGCAAGGCATCCCACGTCGGCGATAACTACGCTCGGCTGCCAAAAGGCACCGGCGAGATTTTTGCCGGCGGCCAGGTCGATGGCCGTCTTGCCGCCCACCGACGAGTCAACCATGGCGAGCAGACTCGTGGGGATCTGCACAAACTTGCAGCCACGCATGTAGGTGGCCGCCACAAAGCCGGCCACGTCGCCCACGACGCCGCCGCCGAGAGCCACGATCACGTCGGAGCGCGAAAGCTCGTGCTCGGCAACAAACTCCAAAATGGCAACGTAGGTCTCGGCACGCTTATGGGCCTCGCCGGCCTCGAAGGTGCATATGCTCACCTCGTAGCCTGCGGATTCGAGGCTCTGCTTAACGGGCATCTGGTAGAGAGGACCCACGTTGGTGTCCGTCACGATGACGGCGCGAGTGCCTCCGGCGGTGGCGCGAATTAGCGGCCCTGCCTGTTCCAGCAAAAAGGTGCCCACGTGTACCTGGTAGGGGCGTGCGGTGTCGATATCGATGGTAATCGCCATAAGCTATGGTCCTTTCGACCTGGCGTGATGGGTGGTCTAGTGGGCGCTCTCGTCGTCGAGCGCGCGCTTGATGCGATCGCCCTCGGCAAGAAGGTTCTCAAGATAACGCTGGTCGCGGTCTTTGAGCGCGCGGCTGTAGGCGCCGAGCGAATCGATCAGATGGTCGATCTCGAAGGCAAGCGCGTCGGCGTCGTCGATCATGAGCTCGGACCACATTTGCGGGTTGAGGTGGGCCACGCGCGTAAGGTCGCGGTAGCTACCGGCCGAAAAGCCGTGGTGGACCTGGGCGGTGGGGCTCTTTACGTAGGCGTTGGACACCACGTGTGCGAGCTGGCTCGTAAAGGCGATCACGCGGTCGTGTTCGGCGGCGGTGGTCACGCTGAACTTGCCAAACCCCAAGGGACGCACCATCTCGCGCACCTGGCCCAAGAGCTCCAGCTTAAGAGCATCGTCTACCGCAGGCGGAACGAGCACGAGCGGTGCGCCCTGGAACAGGTCGGCGCTGGAATGGGCGTAGCCCGAGAACTGGGTGCCCGCCATGGGGTGTGCGCCCACAAAGTAAAAGCCGTGCTCTCGTGCGAGCTCAAAGGCCCGCTCACACACGATGCCCTTCACACCCACGGTGTCGATCACCACGGGGCCCATGATGGCATCGGTGTCGGTGGCGTCGGCGAGCGCCTGAGCGTGGGCCTCGAGCCACTCGATGCATGCCTCGGGATAGCAGGCAAGGACGATGATGTCGCACTCGCCGAGCGTCTCGTCGTTGAGCTCGCCGGCGACGGTACCCATGCTGGCGGCCGTCATCACGTCATCGTCGGGGTCCCAGGCAAGCACGCGAACGCCCGCCTGCGCATAGCCGCGGGCAAAGCTGCCGCCGATGAGGCCCAGGCCCACGATGCCGGCGCACTTGGGTCCACCCTGGTTGACGCGTGCGTTTCTCACCGTACCCATGGGTTACTCCTGAACGGTCTCTTGGCAGACGACCTCGCGGATGGCGCGGATGCGGCGCATGGTGTCGTCGAACTGGTCGGGGGTGAGGGCCTGAGCACCGTCGGACCAAGCGTGGCTCGGGTCGTCGTGGACCTCGATCTCCAGACCGTTGGCGCCGCAGGCAGTCGCGGCGAGCGCCATGGGCTCGACATAGCGGGTGTAGCCGGTGGCGTGGCTGGGGTCGGCGACGACGGGCAGGTGCGATAGGTGGTGCAGCACCGGCACGGCGTTGAGGTCGAAGGTGTTGCGGGTGCGGGTCTCGAAGGTGCGAATGCCGCGCTCGCACAGGATGACGTTGTCGTTGCCCTCGCTCATGATGTACTCGGCAGCCATGAGCAACTCGTCGACGGTGCCGGACATGCCGCGCTTGAGCAGGACCGGGGTCTTGGTCTTGCCGACCTCCTTGAGCAGGGGGAAGTTCTGCGCGTTGCGGGCGCCGATCTGCATGACGTCGATCTTCTTATCCAAGAAGACCTGCACGTCGCGCGGGTCCATGATCTCGGTGACGATCGGCATGTCGAGCTCGGCGGATGCCTCGCATAGCAGGTCCAGGCCGGCGGGACCCATGCCCTGGTAGGCGTAAGGGGAGGTGCGGGGCTTGTAGGCGCCACCGCGCAGCATCGTGGCGCCGGCGGCCTTTACGCGGCGTGCGATGCGAATGAGGTTTTCGCCCTCGACGGAGCAGGGTCCGGCGATGACCTGGAACTGGTCGCCGCCGATCTTGACGCCGTGGCCGCAGTCGATGACGGAGTCCTCAGGGTGGAACTTGCGGTTGGCACGCTTAAAGGGCTCGGAGACGCGCTGCACGCGCTCGACGACATCCATGGACTCGAGCAAGAACGGGTCGATCTTGGTCGTATCGCCCACCAGGCCGATGATGGTCTCGTTCTCGCCGCGCGAGACGTCGGTCTTGAGACCCTTCTTCTCAATCCAGCTGACGATATGGGCGACGGCCTCGTCGCTGGCGCTCTGCTTTAAAATCGCAATCATGGTGTGCCTCTCACCTCGATGGATAGCTCTTGCAAAAACGGCCCGCATCGCGAGCCGTTATATATGTGCTTGAGAGTTTATACTAATTATTTCACTTTTGCGTTCTAAGGTGAGCCTCTGCGCCGTGTCTCCCACGTAATTGCAAAGCTTTTTCTATTCTTTTGTTAGCCCGTGGCGCACTTGGGTATAATGCCAACCGTTTGCCCTATTAGCTCAGGGGATTAGAGCGTCTGCCTCCGGAGCAGAAGGCCGTTGGTTCGAATCCAACATGGGGCACCCTCGAACGTAAGACCGTCCGAACCTCGCATGGTCCGGGCGGTTTTCTTATACCGACGCGACGTGATGGGACAAGGTATGGCAGCAACGGATATCGAGCACGGACTCTCGACCGCCGAGGTCGAGGAGCGCATCGCCGCCGGTAAGATCAACCGCAACATGGAACTCAAGACCAAGTCGGTCCGCGAGCTCATCATCGAGAACCTCTGCACGCTGTTTAACTTGATCAACGTGGTCTTGGCGATTTTGGTGTTGCTGACCGGTTCGTTTAAGAACCTGACGTTCCTGTTCGTGGTGTTCTTGAACACGGCAATTGGCGTCATCCAGTCCATGCGCTCCAAGCGGATGGTCGATAAGCTTACGCTGCTCACCTCTAAGAAGGCCATCGCGGTGCGCGACGGCGCCGAGGTAGAGCTCGACCTGGACCAGATCGTGCTCGACGATATCATTCGCCTGGGGCGCGGCGACCAGATTCCCGCCGACGCCGTGGTGGTGTCGGGTGAGGCACTCGTGAACGAGAGCCTGCTGACGGGCGAGAGCGATCTCATCAAAAAGCAGCCCGGCTCCGAGCTCATGAGCGGCAGCTTTATCGACTCGGGCCTGCTGCGCGCCCGCGTGATCCATGTCGGCGCCGACAACTACGTGGCCAAGATCAACAACGAGGCCAAGTACGTCAAAAAGGTCAATTCCGAGATCATGAACGCGCTCAACGCCATCGTGCGCTTTGCGAGCCTCATTATGATTCCGCTCGGCCTGGCGCTCTTTGCCTCGAGTGTGAGCGAGCTGTGGGATGCCGCCGGTACGCCGGGCGATAGCGCGCTTTCGTGGTGTTTTTCCGAGCTGCTTGCCGGTCGCGTGCCTTCGTCGGCGCTGCTGTCTACGGTGGGCGCTCTTTTGGGCATGATTCCGCAGGGCCTGGTGCTGCTGACTTCGTCGGTGCTTGCCATCGCCACGGTGCGCCTGGCGCGCCGCAAGGTACTCGCGCAGCAGCTCTACTGTATCGAGACGCTCGCGCGCGTCGACGTGCTGTGCCTGGACAAGACGGGCACCATTACCTCGGGCCGTATGGAGGTCGAGGGTACCTACCCGCTGCCTGTTGAGGGCGTTGGCTTTGGCGCGGACTCGGACGAGGCAGCTGTCCCCGTCGAGACCACGGTCCTCGATTTTGCGCTTGCCAACGTAGCGCGTGCCACCTCGGCAGACGCCAACGAGACCTGTCAGGCGCTGCTCAACTACTACGCCGACCGCCCGGTCGAGGTGTCCGAGCCGCTGGCGGTCATTCCGTTCTCGTCGTCTAAAAAGTGGAGCGGCGCCTCGTTTGCGCAGGGCTCCTATGTGATGGGCGCAGCGCAATTTGTGCTTTCGGCGCGCGCCTTTGCGCAGGTCGAGAACCGTGTGGCCGAGCTTGCCGACACCTGCCGCGTGCTTGTGGTGGCCCGTGTGGACGGCTTTACGCCCGACGGCGATATGGCGGGCGAGGCCGAGCCCGTGGGCTTTGTGACCATTCGCGATGAGATTCGCACCTCGGCCGCCGAGACCATCGGCTACTTTAACGAGCAGGGCGTGACCCTCAACGTGATCAGCGGCGACGATCCGCGCACGGTGTCGTCGATCGCGCGCGTGGTGGGCGTTCCGGGGGCCGATGCCTACGTCGACGCCACGACGCTCGATACGCCGTCCAAGATTGATGCCGCGGTGGATCGCTACCACGTCTTTGGCCGCGTGACCCCGCAGCAGAAGCGCGAGCTCGTGCAGGCGCTCAAGCGCCGCGAGCATACCGTTGCCATGACGGGCGACGGCGTCAACGACGTGCTGGCGCTCAAGGAGGCCGACTGCTCCGTGGCCATGGCCGCCGGTTCCGATGCCGCGCGCAACGTGGCCGAAATCGTGCTGGTCGACAACGATTTTGCCTCGATGCCCGCCGTGGTGGCCGAGGGTCGTCGCTCCATCAACAACTTGCAGCGCTCTGCGGCGCTGTTTCTGACCAAGACGCTGTTCTCGATGGGCTTGGCGGCTCTGTGCATCGCGTTTCCGCCGTATCCCTTTGAGCCGATTCAGATGACACTCATCAACTTCTTCTGCATCGGCGCGCCGGGCTTTGTGCTGGGTTTGGAGCCCAACAACGCCCGCGTGAAGGGGTCATTCTTGACCAACGTGCTCAAACGTGCGCTGCCGGCGTCGCTGGCGGTCATTATGGCTGCGGCGCTCGATATCTTTGTGGCGCGCGTGTTCGGCTTTAACCAGCTCACGCTTTCGACCATGTGCCTGCTTACGTCGTGCGCGGCGAGCGTGAGCCTGATCTGGCGCATCTCGCAGCCGCTCACACCCTTGCGCGTGGTGCTCTTTGTATTTGTCGTCGTCGGCATCTTGGTTGGCGTTATCGGATTCCCTGAGCTGCTGTCCATTGCCAACCTGTCGACGGGTGAGGCGGTTATCTTGCTGGCGATCGTCGTCTTTACCTGCACGGTGTTCTTTAAGCTCGCCACGATGATGGATTCGCTCGAGCCGCGTCGTCGCCATGCTGCCACCGGCTTTGGCCGTGGCGTTCGCGTCCGTCTGGGTCGCGGTGGCGGCAAGGTGAGCTCGACGGGTTCAACTGCCCAGCGTTTTGCCAAGCGCGTCGCCGCCGATATGGCGCAGCGCCGTGAGGAGCGCACCGCTCGCGAGGCCGAGGTTCGCGCGCTCGAGGGTGTGGAAAAGGCCCAACCCAAGAAAAAGAAGAGCGCGGGTGCCAAGCGCTCCCGTGTGACCAAGTCCGCCCAGGGCATTAAGGTCTCGATGCCGAGCAAAAAGAAAAAGCCCGCAAAGAAAGCCTAGTCCCAGTCGCCCCGGGGATGATTTTTCTGGCGATGTTGAATTGGTGCCTTGCTCCTGTGGGGGCGTGGCGATGCTATGCTCTAACCTCGACTGTATGAATTGCTCCGAAAAGAGGAAGCCGTGATTTGCCCGCATTGCCTTAAGACCATAGAGGACGGCGCCTCGTTCTGCCCCTATTGCAACGCATACGTTGGTCCGGGCGACGGTCCCGAGCATACCGAGTTCGTATTCTGCGATGGTTGTGGCGCACGCCTGTCCCCGCATGATCGCACCTGTCCCAAGTGCGGGCGCCCCGCCCCGGGCATCCTTTCCAAAGACGCGGCCGCATCCGATCTGGCGGCGGGCCGCACGGCCGGCTTTCCGCGCTTGACGCAGGAGCAGATCGATACCGAGGTGCCCCATGCGCCGGCCTCTGCCGCCGCGGTGCTCTCGGATGCCGCCGATCCCAACGAGACCTGCGTGCTGCCTGCCTTCGATAAGGACTTTGGCATCCCCAAGGTCGATATCCCCACACCGGTGTCCCTGCGCGATGATGTCCAGCCCAAAAAGCAAAAGGCCAAGCGCAAGGTCCATCCCGACGAGGATGCCTATCACAAGCACAAGCGCCATATCCCCAAACCGCTTATCGTCATCGCGGTGCTCGCCGCCGTGTGCGGTGGTGCGTATTGGTTTGTGACTGCCGATCCTATGGGCGTCATGCCCGGCTTCTACGACCAGTTTGGCCAGGCCGCCAAGACCACCTTCCCGTCGCGCCAAAAGGGCGAGGCCACCGAGAAAGAGTCCAAGCAAGAGGATGCGTCCGAGGTCGTTCAGGAGGAGACCGTCTTAACCGACGACCAGCTCTACGCCAGGCTCGACGGCCTGTACCAGACCATCGTGTCGTACAGCGACGATGATCAGATCGGCGAGGTCATCGATTCGTTTAATAACGGCTATCTGCGTACGCCGCTCTCCACCCGCCAGGAGCTGTCGCAGAGCGCTTATGCCCTGCGCGATCAGATTAAAAAGACCCAGGATGAGCTCAATAACCTCAAGGTTCAGGACGACACCGTCTATGCGGAGGACATCGATCATCTAAAGCAGCTTGCCCAGTGGATGTACGAGCGTGTCGACGTGATCTGCCAGAGCTGGGATATCTCGCTGTCCATTCCCGACGGCGAGTCGCTGAGCGCCCGTCAGAGCGAGATCCTGGCGCCCATCGCACAAGGCGGCAACAGCGCGCTTAACCAGTACGACGCCAACGTGAGCGCATGGAGACCGCAGCAACGTTCGTAATTTGTTGCCCTCCGGCGGCATAACCTGCGTGCGCAATTGATGGAAGCCCGTGCTTATTGCTACAATTTGACCAAATATGCTTTAAACGCACGAGGAAGGAACCACATGTTTGGTTTTAAGAAAGAGCTCTACACGCCCGAGTATCAGCTTGCCGGCGATGAGTGCGCGGTGATCGAGACGTCGAAGGGCACCATCAAGGTCAAGTTTGACGGCGAGGGCGCCCCCATCCACGTGGCGAACTTCTGCGAGCTTTCCACGATGGGTTTTTACGACGGCCTTAAGTTCCATCGCTATGTGCCCGGTTTTGTGATCCAGGGCGGCGACCCCAATACCCGCGATATGTCCGGCGCCGATGTCGCCGCCGGTCTTGAGGGCCCCGACGGCATGCCCGGTACCGGCGGCCCCGGCTACTGCATCAAGGGCGAGTTCGCTACCAACCCGCGTAACAGCCACGTCGACGGCGCGCTTGCCATGGCACGTTCGATGGATCCCGATTCCGCGGGTTCGCAGTTCTACTTCTGCCTGGGCGCTCAGCATAACCTCGACTCCGGCTACACCGTCTTTGGCACCACGGTCGAGGGCCTCGATGTGATTTCGCAGCTGCGTGCCGGCGACGAGATCGTCCACGTCGAGATCGTTCACGAGTAAAAGGGGACTTCCTTGAATAGCCAGCTGATCCAACAGGGCCGCGCCGCTTATCGCGCGGGTGATTATTCCGCTGCCGCCCAGATGCTCGGTGCGGCAAAGACCCCCAGTGAGATCATGGGCGAGGCCGACCATCTGCGCGGCAACGCCTTGATGCACCTGGGTATGTATGCCGAGGCCGCCGAGGCCTACGCCGCCGCCCTCAACGACGGTACCTATGGCAAGCGCGGCGCGCTGCTCACCAACCGCGGTAAGGCGCTTGCTGCCGTGGGTGACTATGCGACCGCAGCCCAGGTGTTCTCTGCCGCAACGCAGGATGCATCCTATGCCACGCCGTTTAAGGCGTATCTGGGTTTGGGCAACGCCCTGTTCCAGTCGGGTGATTATGCCAATGCCGGCACTGCCTTCCGTCAGGCCGCCATCGATGGTGCCAACCCGGCTCCCGCCGCTGCCCTTGGCGATCTTGGCCGCTGCTTCATTAAACTCGGCCGTCCGGCAGACGCCGTGGAGACCTACCGCACGGCCATCGACTTTGCCGGTCCGCGCGACGACACGCGTGCGCTTAACGCCGGTATGGGTGAGGCGCTCTCTGCCGCCGGTCGCCCCTCTGACGCGCTCGATGCCTTTAACGCCGCCACCGCCGATGGCATCTACCAGCTCACGCCCGAGCAGGCCGATGAGCTTGCCCGCGTGCAAGATTCCCTCGCTGCGCTTTCGGCCCAGACGGCCATGGCCACGGCTCCGGCGCCCGCGATGGATGCTCCCGCCGTCGACCCGCTCGACCCCACGGGCGCTACCGGTCAGTTTATGCCCGACCCCTCGGACACCGGCTTCTTCACCCTGTCCGAGTCCGAGATGGTTCAGCAGGACCGCAAGGAGGCCAAGGTCCGTCGTCGCCATCGTCATACGGGGCTCAAGGTCTTCTTGGTGCTGCTTCTGCTGATCGTCATTGCCGCAGGCGGTCTTGGCTTTGCCTACACGCGCGGCCTGGGCTTCCCTTCGCAGGAGTCTGTTGTCACCGACCTGTTCCAGGCCGCAGGTGACGGCGATACCGCCAAGGCCGAGTCCTGTCTGGCCTCCAGCCTGTCCGAGGACGCCAAGTCGATGATCATTTCCTCGATTCCGCAGGGCGCCACCGTCTCCATCGAGGGCATGGATCAGTCTATGACCGAGACCACCGCTAAGGTCAAGGCGTCGCTGTCCAAGGGCGGCGAGCAGGAGTACACCGTCAAGTTCGTGCGCTCCGACAACCATATCGGTTGGGCCGTCTCCTCGCTCGACATCGATCTCTCGGCCGCTGACAACCAGTAGTGACCTTATGAGATTTGGCGCTGCCCGGTGCTTCACCGCAAGTGAGGTGCCGGGCTTGCGCTAGTATGATGGGCTAGTAGTTTTCCAGCAATCATCCAACACATCAGGAGTTGCGTTGTTTTCTTTGATGGATATGTTCTTCGGTAGCTATGCGGGCGATCTTGCCATCGACCTCGGCACCGCCAACACGCTTGTCTCCGTGCGCGGCAAGGGCATCGTCATTCGCGAGCCCTCCGTTGTCGCCATCGACAAGAACGATGAGCGGATCCTTGCTGTCGGTATCGAGGCAAAGCGCATGCTCGGCCGTACGCCCGGTAACATTGTGGCTGTGCGTCCCCTTAAGGACGGCGTTATCGCCGACTTCGACGTTACCGAGGCCATGCTTCGCTATTTTATCGACAAGGCGTCCGAGAAGCGCTATCCGTGGACCCCGCGTCCGCGCGTTGTCGTCTGCGTCCCCTCCGGTGTCACGTCGGTCGAGAAGCGCGCTGTTTTTGAGGCTACGATCCAGGCCGGTGCCCGCCAGGCATACCTGATTGAGGAGCCCATGGCCGCTGCCATCGGCGCCGACTTGCCTGTCGAGGAGCCCACTGGCTCCATGGTCATCGATATCGGTGGCGGTACCACCGAGGTCGCCGTTATCGCCATGGGCGGTATCGTCGTGTCGCAGTCCATCCGCATTGCCGGTGACGAGTTTGACCAGGCTATCCTTACCCACGTTCGCGATGCCTATAACCTGGCTATCGGCGAGCGCACGGCCGAGGACATCAAGATCAAGGTCGGTTCTGCCGTGCCGCTCAAGGACGAGCTCGACGTCGAGGTCAACGGCCGCGACGTGATCACGGGCCTGCCCAAGACCGTGCGCATCGAGAGTGAGGAGATTCGTCGCGCGCTCAACAAGCCGCTCGACGAGATGGCCAAGGCCGTCAAGGACGCCCTCGACGCCACGCCGCCCGATCTTGCCTCGGATCTTATGTACTACGGCATCCTGTTGACTGGTGGCGGTGCGCTGCTGCGCGGTCTCGACGTGCGTTTGCGCGACGAGACCGGCGTTTCGGTCAACGTTAGCCCTACGGCGCTCGACAACGTCGTCAACGGCTGCGCCCGCGTGCTCGAGGCCAACGCGTTTGACGGTGGCTTCGTCCAGACCAATGCTTAATTTCCAAAAGGTGGATTCCATTTGGCACGATCTTCGGGTTTCTCTTCAAATCTGAATACCAAGCGACAATCAACGGGTATGCGCCCGTTGATTGTTTTCAGCGTAATTTCGGTGCTGCTGCTCACGTTTTACATTCGCGAGGGCGAGGCGGGACCGATTCATGCCGTGCGCTCTGGCGTGACGACGATTACCTCGCCGGTGCGTTTTGTGGGCTCGGCTGTGGCTGCGCCCTTTAACGCAATCGGAAACGTGTTCTCAAACCTTACGGCTTCGCAAGACACCCTCGACGAGCTTAAGAAGCAAAACGAGGTCCTGACGTCAAAGGTTGCTGAGCTCTCCGAGGCTCAAAAGACCGCCGAGCGACTCGAGAGCCTGGTCGGTCTTCAGTCGACCTACAACCTTAAGTCCACCGCGGCTCGCATTGTCGGCGCTTCGGGTGATGCCTGGACCTCGACGGTCACCATCGACAAGGGCTCTGCCGACGGTCTTACCATCAACATGCCCGTGACGAGTTCTGCCGGTGTCATCGGTCAGATTATCGAGGTTTCGGCCAAGACCTCCACCGTCCGTCTGATTAGTGATGAGAACTCGGGCGTGTCCGCCATGGTGCAGGATACGCGCGCTCAGGGTATGCTGCAGGGGCAGCCCGACGGTACCCTGCGCCTGGAGCACGTGAGTGTCGATTCCGACGTGAAGGTGGGCGACATCATCGTGACCTCGGGCATCGGCGGCGTATTCCCCAAGGGCCTGCCGCTCGGTACGGTCTCGTCGGTGGAGAAGTCTGCCAACGATGTGTACTACACCATCGTCGTGCGCGCCCAGACAACGGCCGAAAACAACGAGGAAGTGCTGGTCATTACGTCGCTGACCGATGAGCAGTCGGCTTCGGACGAGGATGTGAGCAGCGCCAACAGTACGCCGCAGGGCACCTCGCGCGATGCGGCCACCAAGTCCAAAGACGAAAGCTCGGATGAAAGCTCCGATGCGTCCGACACGACTGACTCGGGCTCGAGCGAATAGGGAGGCATGTCCATGGATCTACACGAACAGGGGACTGGCTCCCGCACTTTTGCGATTGCCGCCATTGTCTGCGTCCTGCTGCAGGCGGGCTTGGCGCCGCAGATCTCCATCGCGGGCGGTCGCGTCAACTTTATGATTATCCTGGTGTGCCTGAGCGTGTTTTCGGGCGATCCCACGCGGGCCGTCATCTGCGGTTTTTGCAGCGGCCTGTTCTACGACCTGTCGGCAGCCGTGCCGGTGGGCGTGATGTCGCTGTTGCTGACAGTGGGCAGCTTTGCCCTGACACACAGTGCCGCCGGTCAGACGGGCGGCACCCCGAGCGCTCGCGGCATCACGGTGGGCGCCTTTGCGCTTGCCATTAACGTGATCTACAGCATTATCTTGCTGTTTATGGGACTGGAATCGAGTTTTGTCGTGGCGATCTTTGGACATGCCCTGCCGTCTTCGATTCTGACCGGCCTGGTCGCCGTTCCGTTTTTGATGTCCGGCGTCGCGCCGCAGTCTGGCTATGGGTTCTCCGCGCGCGGTGGGCGTCAGACGGGTATGCGCTTTAAGCCCAAGACCCATAAGCTCAAATAGGGGAGGCCTGTAGATGTCTTCCCAGTTGACGGTTGTTGTCGCCGGTATCGTGCTGGTCGTGGCCATTGTGGTCGCGCTGGTCATCATGCGCCGCGGCGACTCCCGCTTTACCTACGACACGCAGCACGGAACGGCCCCGCGCGCCACCGAGGGCGAGGGCAATACGGCCGCTACGGCCTTCAAGGGCCGCTTTTCCATCCTCACCGCGGGCGTGGGTGCGATGTTTGCCGCGCTTGCCGTTAAGCTGTGGGGCATGCAGATGGTCTCGTCGGACTACTACGACAAGCAGGCCAAGAGCAATCAGACCCGTACCGTTACCACGCCTGCCGTTCGTGGCCGCATCTTGGACCGCAACGGCGTCGCGCTGGTGCAAAACCGCCCCTCGCTCGCCGTCGTCGCCTATCGCGACCTTGCCGACGACAAGGTACTGGTGCGTCATCTTGCCAACGTGCTCGGCATGCCGTATATCGCGGTGCTGCGCAACATCCAGGACAATTCCGAAGGCGCGCAGAGCCTGCATACGATCGCGACTGACGTGCGCCGCTCTACTGTCGCCTACATTCAGGAGCACGCCGGTGAGTTTCCCGGCGTGAAGATCGCCGAGCGCACCGAGCGCCAATACCCGTATGGCGAGACCGCCTGCCATATCTTGGGCTATACCGGCACCATTACCTCCGAGCAGCTCGAGGCGCAGAACAAGAAGTCGTCGGACGGCAGCGATAGCGCGGCTGGCCAGATCTCGTATCAATCGGGCGATATTGTGGGCCAGGCGGGCGTAGAGATTTACTACGAAAATCTGCTGCAGGGCATTCGTGGTGAGCAGACCGTGAAAGTTGACGCCTCGGGTAATGTGACCGGTCAAGCCGGCGCCGTTCCCGCCAAGGCCGGTTCTGACATTAAGCTTACGCTGGATCTTAAGATTCAACAGGCCTGCGAGACGGCTCTGGCGAATGCCATTGAGCTTGCCAAGACCACGGGTCATAGCGATGCCGGCAACGGCGCCGTGGTGTGCCTCGATCCCAACAATGGTGAGATTCTGGGTATGGCGAGCGAGCCCAAGTTTGATCCGTCGGTGTTCATCGGCGGCGTTTCCAACGACGTGTGGACCGAGCTCAACGACGACAAGGGTTCGCATCCGCTGCTCAACCGCGCCATTAGCGGCCAGTATATGTCGGCTTCGACCATCAAGCCGCTCTCGGCTCTGGCCGGTCTTGAGTTTGGAACCTATACCTCAGGCCAGACCACGAACTGCACGGGCTATTGGACGGGCCTGGGCAAGTCATGGGGTAAGTACTGCTGGCTGCATTCCGGTCACGGCACTATGACGCTGCAGTCCGGTATCGCCAACTCGTGCGACCCCGTGTTTTACGATATGGGTAAGGCGTTTTTCTACAACGACCAGCATCCCGAGGGTCTGCAAGAGGTCTTTCGCCGTTGGGGCCTGGGCAAGACCTGCGGCATCGATCTGCCAAGTGAGGGCACCGGTCGCATTCCTGACGCCAAGTGGAAAGAGTCCTACTTTACCGACGCCTCGGCCGAGGACCGCAAGTGGAATGCCGGCGACATGACTAACATCGCTATCGGCCAGGGCGACATTTTGGTGACGCCGCTGCAGATGGCGTGTGCCTACATGGGCCTTGCCAACGGCGGCAAACAGTATGTGCCGCATGTGTTCTTGTCTGCTGTCTCGCGTGATGGCGACGGCGATGCCTACAAGTACAACGGCAAGGGCAAAAAGAAGCGCCTGGAGGCCCATATCAATAGCGATGCCGACCTGGCGCTGGTCCGTAACGGCATGCACGATGTGATTTACTCGGCGTCGACTTCGACTGCCGCGCACTTTAACTCCTTGACCCCCACGGTCTACGGCAAGTCCGGCACGGGCGAGAAGAGCGGCGAGGACGATTACGCGTGGTTTTGCGCCTACGCGCCGGCCGATGAGCCCAAGTACGTGATTGTCACTGTCTTGGAACAGGGCGGTGGTGGCTCCGATACCGCGCTGCATGTCGTGCGCGATGTCCTCGGTGCCATCTATGATGAGCCCGACACATCTTCTGCCACGGGCGATTCCTCGGTTCGATAGGAGGTTGCGATGGATTTTTCGCCGGCGGACCTGTTCCGCTCAACTAAAACCGGTTCTCGCAGCAGCCTGGACCGTGTCAACAAGCAGCTTTCGGCCTCGCGCGGTACGTTTCGCCAGAAGGTGCACATCGGCGTGCTGCTGGCAGCCTTGGCGCTCGTAGCCTATGGTGCCATCATCATTTGGTCGGCCTCGCAGTTTAAGGCCGACGCCTCATTCTCGCGCCACCTGTTGGGCATCGGCATCGGTACGGTGCTTGCGGTGCTCGTCTGGCGTACCGATCTGCGCGGCATCTCTAACTTCTCGACGGCGCTGCTCGTCATCGATCTCATTGTGATTTTCTCGCCTAAGATTCCGGGTCTGTCCTATACGGGCGGTCTGGGCATGACGGGCTGGATCAAGATTCCCGGTATCGGCCTTACCTTCCAACCGGTCGAGCTTGCCAAGCTCATCACGATCTTCTTTATCGCCACGCTTGGTTCGCAGTACAACGGCCGCATCGATACCGCCCGCGACTACATTAAGCTCTGTGGCATGCTCTCCGTTCCGTTTTTGGCCGTCGTCGCCATGGGCGACCTGGGTTCGGGCCTGGTCGTGTTGGTGTCGGGTGCCGTTGTGATCTGCATGAGCGGTGCGCGTCGCGAATGGGTGCTGTCGACCTTGGCGCTGCTTGTGGGCCTGGTGGCGCTCATCCTGGCGCTCGATTCGGTGCTCGATTCTCTTTTGGGCCATGACGTTTTGATCAAGCAGTACCAGATGAACCGACTGACCGTCTTTATCGACCCCGATAATGCCGATTCGGATGATGCCTACAACCTGCAGCAGTCGCTCATTGCCGTCGGCTCGGGTGGCTTTTTCGGTAAAGGGCTGGGCCATGCGACGCAGTCTGCCGGTGGCTTTCTGCCCGAGTTCCACACCGACTTCGTCTTCGCCTTCCTGTCCGAGACGTTCGGCTTCTGCGGCTCCTTTTTGCTCCTGTGCCTCTACGTGCTGCTGATTTTCTCGACGATCCGCGTTGCCTTTAAGTGCGAGTCGCTGTTCTTGCGCCTATCGTGCGTGGGCATCGTCGGCATGTGGGCGTTCCAGACCTTCGAGAACATCGGCATGTGCATCGGCATGATGCCGATTACCGGTATTCCGCTGCCATTTATTAGTTTTGGTTCGTCCTCGATGATGATTCAGTTGCTGACGGTGGGTATCGTACAATCCATATGGCGGCATCGTTCGGGCGCCGCGTAACCGCTGGAGGGGTTTGCTATGAAGATTCCCGTGGACAAGCTGACCCGCGTCTTTAAGATGGGCGCGACCACCAAGAAGGATTCCGACACGCCGGTTCGCGTGTCCGTCTACCTCGATTCGTCTGCCTCGCGTTTTTTGGTCGAGACGGTGCGCGATGCCTTCGTGCCGCAGACGACGTCGGGCATTGTGCGCGTTGAGCGCCTGGGTGAGGACCGTATCGTCCCCAAGACCGATACCGATGTGGTGCTGGTGCTTTCGTGCGGGTCTGACCGCCTTGAGAGCGCCGTGCAGGAACTCGTGATTGCCGGCGCCCCCGTGTGCGTGCTGGCCGAGTCCGCTGTCGAGGTGCCTTTTATCCAGGAGTCCACGCCCATGCTCGGCGCGGTGGCGGCTACCGATAAGACGTATCTGCTCGAGACGCTCGCTCGCTGGATTCTCGACCGCACGGACAAGGAGACAGCCTTTGCGGCGAACTTTGCCTTTATGCGTATCGCCGCCGCCAACCGCATCATCACCTCGTGCGCGCTTACCAATATGGCGACGGGTGCGCTGGTGTTTTTGCCGGGGGCCGATTATCCCGTTATGGCGCTGGCGCAGGTGGGCATGCTCTTTGAGCTCGCGGCCATCTTTGGACGCGGTATTAAGCCCGAGCGCGGCTACGAGGTCGCGGGCGTGCTTGCCGGCGGCTTGGTGCTCCGCGCCGTCACCCGCGCCCTGGTAAAGCAGACGCCGCATATCGGGTTTGTCGTCAAGGCGCTGACCGCCGCCGCGGGCACCTATGGTATGGGCCGTGCGCTCGTTTCGCTGTATGAGCGCGACATCGATTACAGCCGTGCCAACGAGGTGGCTGCCGCCACGTTCTCGCGCGTTCGCGACCTGGTGACCACGGTTGCCGGCGCTACTCGTCCCATGGGTCCCTTTGAGGACGCATCCGATCTCGCTGCTTAGGGGTTTCTTTTGCGCGCTGTGTACCAAGACTGTTTTCATTTGATTGAGCCCCTGCTCGCAAAGGTCGAGAAGCCGAGTCGCTATATCGACCATGAGTGGGGCACGCTCTCCAAGGCCGATGCCGACTATCGTTGCTGCATGATTTACCCGGATGTGTACGAGGTTGGCCTGCCCAACCAGGGTATTGCCATCCTGTACAACATCCTCAATCAGGCCGAGGGCATTTCCTGCGAGCGCGGCTATGTGCCGTGGCCCGATATGGGCGATGCCATGCGCGAGGCTGGTATCCCGCTGCTGTCGCTCGAGGGCGCAGCACCCGTGGCCTCGTTCGATATCGTCGGCATGCACGTGCCGCATGAGATGGCCGTGACAAACTTTCTCGAGGCCCTCGATCTAGCCGGCATTCCGCTGCTGGCGGCCGACCGCACCGAGGACGACCCCATCATCATTGCCGGTGGTCCCTCGGTCTATAACCCCGAGCCGTATGCAGCCTTCTTCGATGCCATCCTCATTGGCGAGGGCGAGGAGTCGCTGCTCGAGGTTTGCCAGCTGCATCGCCGCTTGCGCGACGAGGGCGTCTCGCGCGCTCAGATTGTCGAGCAGCTCGCGACGGTCGGTGGCACCTATGTGCCGTCGCTCTACGAGGTGCGCCATGACGAGCCCTGTTCGCCGCATGGCTACACCGTGCCGCGCGAAGGCAAGGACGTCCCGCCGGTAGTCTATAAGCGCGTCGTTGAGGACTTTGGCGCTACCAATCCGCTGTCGCAGTCGTGCGTGCCCTACGCGCAGCTCGTTCACGATCGCCTGTCTATCGAGATTCTGCGCGGCTGTGCCCGCGGCTGCCGTTTTTGCCAGGCCGGCATGACCTATCGCCCGGTGCGCGAGCGCTCGGCCGACCAGATTGTGTCCTCGGTGATTCAGGGCCTGGAAAAGACCGGCTATGACGAGGTGTCGCTTACCTCGCTTTCGACCACCGATCACTCCTGCATCCGCGATGTGCTCGGTCGCCTTAACCGCCGTCTGGAAGATACGGGCATTCGCGTGTCCATTCCCTCGCAGCGCCTGGATTCGTTTGGCGTGGATATGGCCGAGTCGGTCGCCGGCGAAAAGAAGGGCGGCCTGACGTTTGCCCCCGAAGCCGGCAGTCAGCGCATGCGCGACATCATCAACAAGAACGTGACCGAGGAGGACTTGGACCGTGCGGCCAAGGCGGCCTTCGAGGCTGGCTGGAACCGCATGAAGCTCTACTTTATGATGGGTCTTCCCGGCGAGCGTGACGAGGATATCGTGGCCATCGCCAACCTGGCCGACCACGTGCTCGAGCTTGGCCGCTCCGTGGTTCCCAAGGCACGTCGCGGCTCCATCTCGGTGTCCATCTCGGTGTCGGTGTTTATTCCCAAGGCCGCCACTCCGTTCCAATGGTGCCCGCAACTCGATTACGACGACGTCAAGCGCCGTCAGAAGCTCCTCATCACGAGCGTGCGCAACCGCGCCGTACGCGTGCACTACCACGATGCCGAGACCTCGCTCGTCGAGGCCGCGCTGTCTCGCGCCGGCCGTGACATGACACCTGTCATCATTGACGCCTGGCGTGCGGGCTCGCGTTTTGACGCCTGGGTGGAGCATTTCTCGCTCGATAACTGGAAGTCGGCTGCTGCCAAAAACGGCATCGATCTCAACGAGCTCGTGCACCTGCCCTACGAACTGGACTGGCACCTGCCCTGGGAGCACGTGAGCCCCGGCTGCTCGCGCGGCTTTCTCGAGCGCGAATACCGCCGCTCGCTGGAGGGCGTCACGACGCCCGATTGCACCCGCACGTCGTGCACCGGCTGTGGAATCTGCCCCACGCTCCATGCCAAGAACGTATTGGTGGGTGATCGCGCATGAGTGAGCGCTTGACCGACAATCCCTCGCTCTTTAGGCTTCGCGTTCGCTATGGCAAGCGCGACCGTCTTAAGTACCTGGGCCATCTCGAAGTGATTCATACCATTGAGCGCATCGTACGTCGCGCGGGGCTGCCCTATGCCGTGACGCAGGGCTTCTCTCCGCACATGCGCGTGGGCTTTTCGTCGGCGCTGCCCGTGGGCACGTCGTCGACCTGCGAGTGGTATGACCTGTTTATGACCGAGTTCGTCGCACTCGATGAGGCGTTTGAGCGCCTGGTCGCGGCGTCCCCTGCCGATTTGGCGCCTATCGAGGCCGCCTACATCGACGTGCGCACGCCGGCGCTGACGGCTGAGCTTACGCGTCTGTCGTACCGCATCGACTTGCACCTGGACCCCGAGGCCCCCGTGAGCGCCGACGAGGTGCGTCGCGCTGTCGATACGCTGCGCGCGGGCCACGGCATCGACTACGCTCGTGGCAAAAAGAGCAAACGCCTGGACCTTGACCACACTCTGGTGGGCTATGAGCTCACGGCAGGGGAGCGCCCGGACCATCTGGTGCTCATGCTCGACACCCATGCCGATAACGAGGGCTCCATGCGTCCGGAAATTTTGCTTTCTGCCGCTGATGTTTTGTTGCAGGGCTTGACCCCGGGCGTCGATGCACCTATTGTTTCCACCGGTATGCAAGACCTCGTGACCATCTGCTCCTACGATGTCGAGCGTCAGAATCAAGCATGCGAGGACGACGAGGGCCGACTCGTCAGCCCCATACCTGTGCGAACTTGTGGATTTGCTCCACATACTCGTTGACGGGGGTATTATCGCCTGCTACTATATTCGGCTGTTGCACTAACTGATGCATGAAGGGCAAGTAAACATGTACGCAATCGTTAACACGGGCGGCAAGCAGTACAAGGTCGCCACCGACGATGTCATCACCGTCGAGAAGATCGAGGGCAATGAGGGCGATAAGATCACCCTGCCGGTTATCTTCCTCAACGATGGTAAGAAGATCGTCACCGATCCCGACAAGCTGGCCAAGGCCAAGGTTACCGCTCAGATCGTTGAGCAGTTCAAGGGCGAGAAGCAGCTGGTCTTCAAGTTCCACAAGCGCAAGCGCTATCGTCGTCTGAAGGGTCA
Source organism: uncultured Collinsella sp. (assembly GCA_900549085.1). Lineage (GTDB taxonomy): Bacteria > Actinomycetota > Coriobacteriia > Coriobacteriales > Coriobacteriaceae > Collinsella. The sequence continues at coordinate 30,351 of URMO01000006.1, forward strand.
CCGTCAGCAGCTCACCAAGCTGAAGATCGTGAAGGTTCAGGCTACCTCCCGCGCCAAGAAGGCTGTCAAGGCAGAGGCTGAGGCTGTTGCCGAGGCTCCCGTCGCCGAGTAGATTACACTCGTAACGAAAGAGTAGGTATACACAATGGCACACAAAAAAGGACTCGGTTCCTCCCGTAATGGCCGTGACTCCCGCGGTCAGCGCCTTGGCACGAAGCGCTATGCCGGCCAGACGGTAACCACGGGCACGATTCTCGTCCGTCAGCACGGCACGCACATCCACCCGGGTGAGAACGTTGGCCGTGGCAAGGACGACACGCTGTTCGCGCTGGTCGACGGTACCGTTGAGTTCCACAAGGGTATCAAGCACAGGGTCAGCGTACGCCCGCTCGCGAACGCGTAATTCACCCTTCATAGAGCACATATGTGGGAGGCACTTGAGTTTTAGGATTCAAGGGTCTCCCTCTTTTTTGTAGGAGGCGATTCTGTTGTCACAGTTCACCGATATCAGCCGAATTAACGTTTGCGGCGGCGACGGCGGAGCCGGATGCATGTCGTTTAGGCGCGAGGCATTTGTTCCCAAGGGCGGCCCCGATGGCGGCGACGGCGGTCGTGGCGGCAACGTCGTTATCCAGGCCGACGCTCAGCTTTCCTCGCTGATCGATTACCGCTTTAAGCATCACTTCCGTGCCGAGCGCGGCACGCATGGCCAGGGTGCCCGCCGCAACGGCAAGAGCGGTGAGGACCTGATTTTGAAAGTCCCCATGGGCACTGTGGTCCGCGAGCTCGATCCCGAGACGCAGACTCCGATGTTCGAGATTGCCGACCTGGTGCACGACGGCGAGCGCGTTGTCGTGGCGCCCGGTGGTGCTGGCGGTCTGGGCAACACTCACTTTGTGACGTCGGTGCGTCGCGCGCCCGCGTTTGCCCAGCTCGGCGAGCCGGCTGAGGAGCACTGGATCGAGCTCGAGATGAAGCTCATGGCCGATGCCGCGCTTGTGGGCTTTCCCTCGGTCGGCAAGTCCTCGCTCATCGCGCGTATGAGCGCTGCCCGTCCCAAGATTGCCGACTACCCGTTTACCACGCTTGTGCCCAATCTGGGCATGGTGCGTGCCGGCGAATATTCTTACGTCGTTGCCGACGTTCCCGGTCTCATCGAGGGCGCGAGCGAGGGCAAGGGCCTGGGTCATCAGTTCCTGCGCCACATTGAGCGCACGGCCCTGATCATGCATGTCGTTGACATGACTGGCGGATTTGAAGATCGCGATCCGGTTGAGGACTATCGCATTATTAACCGTGAGCTCGAGCAGTATGGTGCCGAGCTTTCGGAGCGTCCGCAGATCGTCGTCGCCAACAAATGCGACGCTCCGGGTACGGCCGATAAGATTGCCGACCTTAAGCGTGCGGCGCTCGATGATGGTCATATGTTCTTTGCCGTCTCCGCTGTGACGGGTGCCGGTCTCAACACGTTGATGCTTGCCGTGGGCGAGCAGGTGGCCAAGCTTCGCGCTGAACTTGCGGTTTCCGATGAGCCGGTCGATCTGCGCGACGAGGAGTGGGAGCGTCGCCGCCTGCAGCGCGAGAAGCGCTTCCGTATCGTCCAGGAGGAGCCCGGTGCCTTCCGTGTGGTCGGTCGCGCCATCGAGCGCTTGGTTATTCAGACCGACTGGGAAAACGAGGAAGCCGTCATCTACCTGCAGCATAAGTTTTCCCGCATGGGCGTTGACGATGCGCTCCAAAAGGCCGGCTGCCGTGCCGGCGACGAGGTTCGCATTTGCCAGCGCGCCTTTGACTTTGAGGGCGCCGAGGACTTCTCGGAGTTCGAGGACGAGCTCGAGGACGGTAGCGAGGACCTCGTCGTCGAGGTCGTTGACGTCGCTGATGATAGCTTGGAGGCTGTCGACGCGGTGGATGCCATTGACGGTACCGATGACGCTGTTGCTGCGGAAGACGTCGAGACCCCGGAGGGCGAGTAGGCCATGTCGCTGCGCGGTGGAATCGGTCTGCCCGAGCTTCCCATAGAGGACGGGCAGGAGTTTAGGCTCGGCATTATGGGTGGTACCTTTGACCCCATCCATTACGGTCACCTGGTGACCGCCGAGCAGGCACGTGAGTCCCTCGACTTGGACGCCGTGCTCTTTATGCCGGCGGGCTCGCCTGCCTTTAAACTCGACAAACCGGTGACGCCGGCCGAGGACCGTTATGCCATGACGGTCCTCGCGACCGCCGCGAACCCGGCCTTTTTGGCAAGCCGTTTCGAGATCGATCGTGCCGGTATCACCTACACAGCCGATACGCTGCGCGCCCTTCGCGAGTTTTACCCGCCTCAGGTAAAGCTTTACTTTATTACGGGTGCCGATGCGATTATCGATATTGTGACCTGGCACAATGCTGATGAGATTGCCGAGCTGGCAACCTTTATTGCTGCGACGCGTCCCGGCTTTGACATCGATACGGCGCGAGCGCGGATTAAGGAATCGGGACTGCCATTCGACGTGCGCTATATTCAGATTCCGGCGCTGGCGATTAGCTCGACCAACATTCGCAAGCGGGTTGCTCGCGGCATGAGCGTGCGCTATCTTACGAGCGAGTCCGTGCTCGGCTATATCCGTAAACGCGGCCTGTATGCCGATCTTGGGCAAGACGATTTTGATTGATGGGGGAGAACGTTGTCGGTAGAAGATCAGTTTGAGGGCGACGAGCGCGCGCTCTTGACGCGCATCCACGAGTTGCTCGATGTGCGCATGAAGGATAAGCGTAAGCGCTACGTGCATTCGCTCGGGGTTGCCGAGACTGCGTTGCACCTAGCCGAGGTGTACGGTGTCAACCGCTTTGATGCCGCTGCCGCTGGCCTGATCCATGACTGGGATAAAGTGCTCTCCGACGACGAGCTGGTCACGCGCGCTCTGCATTACGGCATTAAGATTGCCGGCTCTCCGTCTGCCGCGACGCCGCTTTTGCATGGTCCGGTTGCCGCCTATGAGCTTCCGCAGCTTTTTCCCGAGCTGTCGCCGGCGGTCTTTCAGGCTGTCGACCGTCACACCGTGGGCGCTTGCGACATGACGCCGCTCGATATGGTGGTCTTTGTGGCCGATGCCATCGAACCCAACCGCCACGGCGATTATGCCCATGCGCTGCGCAAGATGGTGGGGAAGTCCTCACTCGATGAGTTGTTCTTCTCCTGTTTTGCGCAGGGTCTGGTCTATGTGATCCAGACCGGGCGTTATCTTTATCCCACGGCTATTACGATTTACAACCATTACGCCCAGCTGCGCTAGCTCGGGTGTGTCTAGAAAGAGGTATTCCATGGCCGACGAGACCATGACCGACGAGCAGATTCTTGAAGGTGTGGAGCACAAGAGCTTCATTGCCACGTCCGACCGCACTGCCGCCTCGCTGTCCGCGAGCGGTGTCGCCGCCGAGGATGTCGCCCGCGCCGCCGCGCAGGCCGCCTACGACAAGAAAGGTGAGGACATTCAGGTGCTCGACCTGACTGAGCTTTCCGATGTGTGTGACTACTTTGTCCTCGCTACCGGCATCAACAACCGCCAGGTTGATTCTATCGTCGACGAGATTGAGGAGAAGGTCGCCGAGGCTTGCGGCGAGCACCCGTTTTCCATCGAGGGCCGCGAGCAGAAGACCTGGATGCTCATGGACTACGGTTCGGTTGTCGTCCACGTCTTCACTCCCGAGGCGCGCGAGTTCTACCGTCTCGAGAAGCTCTGGGGCGACGCCCCCCAGCTTCCCCTTGACCTCCTCTAGTAGTTCATTTGGGACGGGCTTTTTAGCTAACCTTTACCGTTCGCCGGGCAGCTGCATCATTCGCAGCTGCCCGGCTTTCTTTTTGTCTAAGGGACTAATCGTTGAAGCGGGATTGGCGGCCGAAGGAAAGGGCGCTGTCGCCGAATTTGTCTCGGACGGCGTCGATGACGAGCGAGAGGTCGCGACGGTCGCTGGATTGGGCTCCGCGGTCGTCGATTTCGCAGAACAGGTCGGTCTGGATGCCGCCCTGATGGTCGAAGTCGCTCATGCCGATGCCCGCCAGGCGCACATGCATGCCTTCCTGCCAGATGTTGTCGAGCAGCTCGAGCGCCACCGCCACAAAGATGTTCTCATCGTCGGTCGGATGCGGCAGCCGGCGCTGTGCCGAGCGACCGCTTCCATACGAATACTTGAGTTTGAGCGTCACCGTGGCGCCCGTTAGTCCCTGACGGCGCAGGCGACGTCCGACCGACTCTCCCAGCAGCGCAATCGCCGCCTCGATATCCCCACGCTCAGTCAAATCCTTCGCAAAGGTACGCTCATTGCTCACCGATTTAACTTCACGTTCGTCATCCAGGCTGGTGACCTCGGATACTTCGAGCCCCAAAGCGCGTTGACGCATGCGCTCGCCATTCACGCCAAAGATTGCAGCCAAGGTGGACTCTGGCGCGCGTGAAAGCTCGCCGAGCGTATAGATGCGCATGCGACGCAGTCGCTCCTCGGCCGAGCGCCCGATTCCGCTCATGGCAGATACCGGCAGTGCAGCCAAAAACCGCTGTTCCGTACCGGGGCGCACAATGGTCAGACCAAACGGCTTGTCGCGCTCACTTGCGATTTTGGCCACGGTCTTGTTGCACCCAACGCCGATGGAGCAGGTCACCCCTAGCGTCGCAACGCGGTCGCTTATACGCCGCGCTACCAGCAGTGGGTCCTCGGGCGCAAAACGACCCGGTGTGATATCGATAAAGGCCTCGTCGATGGAAACGCGCTCCACGCGCGGTGTCTCATCGGCGAGAATCGCCATGACCTGTGCGCTCACCTCACGGTAGCGATCGAAGTGTCCGTGCGTCCAAATGGCCTGCGGGCACAGGCGCCGCGCCTCGGCCGAGGCCATGGCAGAATGCACGCCAAAGCGACGTGCCTCATACGAACACGTGGACACGACGCCGCGTGACTTGGCGTCTCCGCTCACGATGAGCGGCTTTCCGCGCCATTCGGGATGATCGAGCATCTCCACGCTCGCAAAAAATGCATCGAGGTCCATCAGGCCCACCGCTGGACCCGTCCAGGGCGGCGGCGTGACGCCCGCAGCATCCTCATAACCGTATGTATGTTCGCGTCTTTCCATGTCATGAGTATACCGCGCAGCTCATGTGGGGTGCGTGTATGTGCTTGCAAATCGCGAATTCTTGTCTAAGATATGGATTTGCCCTCGACTACACCGAAGAAGTTGGTCTCACGGACTTCACCTGCCCGCGTCGATGGCGTATTATGTTCAACTGTTTGTTTGTAGTTGCAGCCTAAAGCTGCTTGGTTGGAGGAGTTTCCTTTGGCAGTCAAGATTCGCCTTGCTCGTCACGGCGCTAAGAAGCGTCCGTACTACCGTGTCGTCGTCGCCGATTCCCGCGCCCCGCGTGACGGTCGTATCATCGAGGAGGTTGGCCGCTACAACCCGATGACCGCCCCCAAGACCATCAACCTCGACCTCGAGAAGATTGCTGACTGGCAGTCCAAGGGCGCTCAGCTCACCGACGCCGTCGCCGCTCTGGTCAAGGCCGCCAACGAGGGCGAGAAGACCGAGACCGTCGTCAAGAAGTCCAAGAAGCAGCTCGCCAAAGAGGCCGAGGCCGCTAAGGCTGCCGCTGAGGCCGCTGAGGGCGCCGAGGAGTAAATCGTGCCTGAGGTTGACGCTGCACAGCTCGAGGGTGAGGCAATGCTCTCAGATCGCATCGCCGATCTCGTCGAATATCTCGTTGTTCAGATCGTCGACGACCCGGATTCCGTGAGCCTCGAGGTCATCGATGGCGACGACGCCTCCACGATTGAGGTTTCGGTTGCCGAGGATGACGTCGCTAAGGTCATCGGCCGTCGTGGCCGTACCATTAAGGCCATTCGCACGCTCGCCCGTGCACTGGCCGCTCGCCTCGACACCGCTGTCGAGGTAGAGGTTCTGGGCTAGGACCTTGAGGTCCCAGTACAAAAACATCGCCCGTGTGGTCAAGCCGCACGGAAGGAAGGGGGAGGTCCTCGCGCAGCCGCTGCGGGGGCTTCCTTCTGTATTGGAGCCGGGTATGCGTGTTGCCTTGACGCCGCCGGCGCTCAAGCGCGACCGTTTTTGCACGGTCGTGTCCGTCACCGATACGGGCGATGGCGATCTGGTCTCGTTTGAGGGCATAGACGACTTGACGGCCGCCGAGGGCATCACCGGATGCTATGTGCTGGCCAATCGTGACGACTTCGAGCTCGATTCGCTCGACGCCGCCTATACCGACCTCATGGGTCGCGAGGTGGTCGACGAGCGCTTCGGTTTGCTCGGCACGATTGTCGAGATCATGTCGACGCCCGCCAACGATGTTTGGGTTGTCGAGGGCGATCGGTACGGCGAGGTGCTGATTCCCGTGGTCGAGCAGGTTGTGCTCGATCTTCCCGACACAGGAACAATTTCCGTCCACGTTATGGACGGCTTGATCGATATGGACAAGTAGGGAGGACAGCATGCTGATCGAGACCCTTTCGGTCTTTCCCGAGATGTTTGAGCCCGTCATGTCCACGTCGATTTTGGGCCGCGCCCGCAAGGCCGGCCTTTTTGATTTTAAGGCGTATAACCTGCGCGATTGGACGCACGACCGCCATCGCACCGTCGATGACGAGCCGTATGGCGGCGGGCAGGGCATGCTCATGAAGGTCGAGCCCATCGCCGAGGCCATCGAGGCCATCAGCTCCGAGGGTCCCAAGCCCACCGTGGTGTTCTTCACCCCCTGCGGCGAGCCCTTTACGCAGCATGTGGCCGAGCGCCTGCTCAAAAGCGAGCGCTTGCTGTTTGTGTGCAGCCGTTACGAGGGCGTCGATGAGCGCGCATATGCGTATGCCGATGAGCGTCTATCGATCGGCGACTACGTGCTCACGGGCGGCGAGCTGCCCGCTATGGTCGTAGCCGATGCCGTCGTACGGCTCATTCCCGGAGCCTTGGGCGACGAGATGAGCAACGTGGACGAGTCCTTCTCGACCGCTGAGGACGGTGGCCTGCTCGAGTACGCGCAGTACACCCGCCCCGCCGAGTTCAATGGCGAGGGCGTGCCGCCGGTGCTCGTAAGCGGCGACCACGCCAAGGTCGATGCCTGGCGTCGCAAAAACGCCATCGAGCGTACCTGTCGCTGGCGTCCCGATCTTATCGAGACGGCACGTCTTACGCCCAATGAGCGCGCGTACGCGCAGGAGATCCTGGACGCTTCGTTTTCGCAGAGCGAGGAGTGAGAATGGTTCCATCGCAGCATTCCGTGCTAAAGGGTGCGTTTGAGTGGGTCGTGGTTGTCGCAATCGCGCTGGTCGCCACCTTCTTGATTCGCTCGTTTGTGGTCGAACCCTTTGTGGTGCCTACCGGTTCCATGGAGTCCACGATCGAGATCGGAGACCAGATTCTGGCGCAGAAGGTGACGCTCGAACTCGGACAGCCCGTCAAGCAAGGCGATATCGTGGTGTTCCACAACCCCGATGCCACGTCCGAGCATGACGTGCTGGTAAAGCGCGTTATTGCCACGGCCGGCCAGACGGTCGACCTGCAGGACGGCAAGGTCGTCGTCGATGGCCAGGCGCTCGACGAGGACTATACGACCGGCATGAGCTGGCCGCTTTCGGTCCAAGCCCCCGGCGCTCAGGTGAGCTATCCCTACACCGTCCCTGACGACTGTGTGTGGGTGATGGGCGACAACCGCGAGAACTCTGCTGACTCCCGCTACTTTGGCCCGGTCGACCGCTCCGACTTGATTGCCGTGGCGCTTGTGCGCTACTGGCCGCTCAACCGTATCGGCGCTATCGATTAAAAACCGCTATAGTACAGTACCTAACCGTGTAATCGTTTCGACGAGGGGATATAAGAGGCATGAACGCTTCATCGCTTTCCTTCCAAGACATCATCCTGCGCCTCCAGCAGTACTGGGGCGAGCAGGGCTGCGTAATTATGCAGCCCTATGACTCCGAGGTCGGTGCCGGTACCTTCCATACCGCGACCACGCTGCGCTCGCTCGGTCCCGCCGAGTGGCGCACCTGCTATGCGCAGCCCTGCCGCCGTCCCGCCGACGGCCGCTACGGCGAGAACCCCAACCGCATGCAGCACTACTATCAGTTCCAGGTGCTCATCAAGCCCTCGCCGGTCAACGCTCAGGAGCTCTACCTGGGTTCGCTGGCCGCCATTGGCCTGGACCCCAATGACCATGACGTCCGCTTTGTTGAGGACGACTGGGAGAGCCCGACGCTCGGCGCCTGGGGCCTTGGCTGGGAGGTCTGGCTCAATGGCATGGAGGTCACGCAGTTTACGTACTTCCAGCAGGTGGGCGGCATCGAGGTCGACCCCGTGCCTGTCGAGATCACCTATGGCCTGGAGCGCATCGCCATGTACGCCCAGGGCGTCAACTCGGTCTACGACCTGGTGTGGAGCTACCTGCCCGACGGCACGCCCATGACCTACGGCGACGTGTTCCTGGAGAACGAGCGCGAGTTCAGCGCTTATAACTTTGAGGTCGCCAACGTCGAGATGATGCGTCAGAAGTTTGACGACTACGAGGCCGAGTGCCACTCCTGCCTGGAGCGCAAGCTGCCGCTGCCGGCATATGACTGCGTCATGAAGTGCAGCCATGCCTTCAACCTGCTCGATGCCCGCGGTGCGCTGTCCGCAGTCGAGCGCGCCAACTACATCCTGCGCGTCCGCGCCGTCGCCAAGGCGTGCTGCGAGGCCTATATGGCCGAGGTCGCCGGAATCAACGAGAATGCCGATCAGGAAGGCGAGGTGGCGTAAGCCATGGCAGACGCTAAGGATTTCCTGTTTGAGATCGGTACGGAGGAAATGCCCTCTGCACCGCTGAACAATGCCGTCAAGCAGCTTGGCACTATGATCGCCAAGGGTCTCGATGAGGCCGGTCTGGCCCACGGTGAGGTCCGCGTGATCTCGAGCCCGCGTCGCCTGGCTGCGCTCGTGGCTAACGTCGCCACCGCGACCGATGAGGTTCACGAGGTCAAGCGCGGTCCCGCGGCCAACATCGCCTTCGATGCCGACGGTAACGCCACCAAGGCCGCCCAGGGCTTCGCCCGCAAGTGCGGTGTGGCTGCCGAGGATCTGGTCCGTCGCGAGGACACCGACGGCCGTGAGTACGTATTTGCCGAGAAGAACATTCCCTCCGCACCGGCTACGCCGATTCTGACCGCTCTGTGCGAGAAGACTATTGCCGGCCTGCAGTGGCCCAACTATCGCTCCCAGCGCTGGGGCCACGAGCACGCGACGTTCGTGCGTCCTGTCCGCTGGATCTGCTGCCTTTTGGGCGAGGATGTTGTGCCCGTGTCGTTTGCCGACGTGACGAGTGGCAACACCACGCGCGGTCATCGCGTACTTGGCCCTGGCGACCATGTGGTTGCCAGCCCCGCTGTTTACGAGCAGGTGCTCGAGGACGCCGGTGTGCTTTCTGCCGAGCGTCGTCGTGAGGCCATCCTCGCCGGTATCGCCGAGGTCGAGGCTGCCCGTCCCGGCTGCCATGTCGATACGCCCAAGAAGGTCTTTGAGGAGGTCATTAACCTCTGCGAGTGGCCGACGGTGCTCGTCGGTACCTTCGATGAGGAGTTTCTCAAGGTCCCGCACGAGATTATCTGCGAGTCCATGCTCACCAACCAGCGCTACTTCCCGATCTATGACGGCGAGGGCAAGCTCACGCGTGAGTTCGTGGTCGTTTCCAACAGCAAGCCCGAGAATGCCGAGCGCGTGATTGACGGCAACGAGCGCGTCGTGCGCGCCCGTCTGGACGACGCCAAGTTCTTCTACGAGGAGGACCTGAAGATCTCCCTCGACGAGTTCCGCGAGCGTCTGGCCAAGGTCGCCTTCCAGGAGAAGCTCGGTAGCGTGCTCGCCAAGTCCGAGCGCATTGAGCAACTCGCGCTTGCCATCGCTCGCGAGGCCCATCTGGGCGCCCACCTGGCCGCCGACGCTGCTCGCGCCGCGCACCTGTGCAAGGCCGACCTGGTGTCTAACGCCGTCGTCGAGTTCACGAGCCAGCAGGGCGTGATGGGCGGTTACTACGCCAGCGCGATGGGGGAGAACGACGAGGTCGCTCATGCTATTCGCGATCACTATCGTCCTCGCTTTGCCGGTGACGAGCTGCCCGAGGGCACCGCTGGCTGCATCGTGGCCTGTGCCGACAAGCTCGATACCATCGCCGGTATCTTTGCCATCGGCGAGCCCCCGACCGGCTCTTCGGACCCCTACGCGCTGCGTCGTGCCGCTATCGGCATCATCAACATCCTGCGCGACCGCCTGCCGATCGACCCCACGTCGCTCATCGACTTCGCCCTCGAGCTCTATAGCGAGCAGGGTATCGAGTTCGATGACGCCGAGGTCGCCCAGCAGGTTCGTGACTTCTTCCACGGCCGCCTGGTGAGCATGGCCCGCGACGAGAAGATTCCGGCCGATACCGTCGCCGCCGTCTCCGCGGTGCACATCATCGCCCCGTCCGTCTTCTTCGCCCGCTGCGCCGCGCTCGACGAGGCCCGCAAGAACGACGCCGAGACCTTCGACAATCTGGCTACCGCCTATGCCCGCGCCGCGCACATCTCCAAGCCCGAGCTGGGTGCGGAGTACGACCGCAGCCTGATGGGCGAGGTCGAGCTCGCGCTCGCCGACGCCTCCGAGGCTGCTCAGACCGCTGTCGATGACGCCCTTGCTGCCGAGGATTACCCGGCCGCATTTGCCGCCCTTGCAGCTCTGCGTGCCCCCATCGACCGCTTCTTCGACGAGGTTATGGTCATGGACAAGGACGAGCAGCTCCGCGATAATCGCCTTAAGCTGCTCAACCGCTTCGAGGCCGTTTTCTCCGGCATCGCCAACATCGGTGAGCTTGCCCGCAAAAAGTAAGCCAGCCTGCGCGTAAGCGCAAAAGGAGCCCCGCATGGATTGCCCGGTCACCGCTCGTCCCACCGTTATCGTTATCTCCGACTCGCTCGGTGATACCGCTTGTGAGGTGGTGCTTGCGGCGTCCGGGCAATTTGATGAAGGGGCTTTTCGTTTGTTGCGCCTGCCCAAGGTGAACTCGGTGGAGCAGGTCAAGTCGTTTGTGGGCCCGCGCGTCGATGCGGACCATCGCGATATTGCCGTGTTCCACACCATTGTCGATCCGGCGCTTCGCGCCCGCGTCCTCGATTACCTGGGCATGCTGCATATTCGTTCGGTTGACCTGATCGGCCCAGCGCTCGCCGTGCTGTCGTCGCTCATTGGTGTGCCGCCCAAGGGCGTCGCGGGCGTGATTCACAAGACCGATGACCGCTATTTCCATCGCATCGAGGCCATGGAGTATTTTGTTGAGCACGATGATGGACGTGGCTGCGACGACCTTTCGGGGGCAGATATCGTGCTGCTGGGCGTATCGCGCACGTCCAAGACGCCGCTGTCGATGTATTTGGCCTATCAGGGCTACAAGGTCGCCAATGTCCCACTGGCGCATGGCATGGAGCCGCCGAAGTCTATTTACGAGATTGACCCGATGCGGTTGTTTGGTCTGATTTCGACCGTCGACGTTATTTCTGAGATTCGCGATAGCCGCTTGGGCGATGACTACGCCCGTGCCGTCGCCGGCTCCTATGCCGAGCCCGAGAGCGTGTGCAGCGAGCTCGAGGAAGCCCGTGCCCTCATGAAGCGCCTGGGCTGCTTTGTGGTGCGTACCGACGGCAAGGCGATCGAGGAGAGCGCCTCCGAGATCATTGGCCACTTGGAGGAAATCCAAGAAGCCCGTGCCCGCCGCGCCGCCCGCCGATCCCAGCAAAGCTAACTCATTGAGGTGGCTAAAAATTCACCGTCCTTAAAATACTATCTAAAAATAATGCACGATATTGGTAAAGCGATTTAGCAAAGAACTTGCATTTGACCTGCAATTTTCTTGCAGTGGTATCTTCATAAGGTAACCACCTTTACCTACCGTTTACCGCCGCATTTATCACGTTTACCAAACCCCTCGCCCTCTACGCAAGCCCGCTCAACGTCCGCCGTATAGTTCCCTCACGGCCCGCATCCGGCGGGTCGATTCGTCACCACGGTCGTGCGCGAGAGCGCATGAAAGGGGAAGTATCGTGAGCGATTGCAAGAGGGTTTACCGTTTTGGAACCGACGCCCAGGGCACCTGTGTCACTGAGGGCGACAAGTCCATGAACTTTGTGCTTGGCGGCAAGGGCGCAAACCTTGCCGAGATGAGCCGCATCGGCCTACCGGTTCCCGGTGGCTTTACCATTACCTGCCAGACCTGTGTCGAGTACTCCGGCGCCGGCAACGTCTGGCCCGAAGGCGCACTCGATGAGATCGTTGCCGCCGAGGCCGACCTCGAGGCCCGCTGCGGCAAGAAGCTCGGCGACGCCTCCGACCCGCTGCTCGTGTCGGTTCGCTCGGGCGCTCCGTTCTCCATGCCCGGCATGATGGACACCGTCCTCAACTTGGGCCTCAACGACGACTCCGTTCAGGGTCTCATCGCCCAGACGCAAAACCCGCGTTTTGCCTGGGATAGCTACCGCCGCTTTATCCAGATGTTCTCCAACGTCGTTATGGGTGTCGATGCCGACCTGTTCGAGAACGCGCTGACCCAGGCACGCCTGGTCGCAGGCGCTCGCGTCGATTCCGAGCTTTCGGCCGAGGACCTGCAGGAGCTCGTGGAGACCTTTAAGGGCATCTTCTCCGAGAACGTCGAGGCCGCCCTGTATCCCGAGCTCGAGGTCGCCGACGGCAAGCCCGTCTTCCCGCACGATCCGGAGCTCCAGCTGCGCCTTGCCATCCAGGCCGTCTTTGGCAGCTGGATGAACGAGCGCGCCTGCATCTACCGCAAGCAGCATGGCATTTCTGACGAGCTCGGCACCGCCGTCAACGTGCAGGCTATGGCCTTTGGCAACAAGGGGGAGACCTCTGCGACCGGCGTCGCTTTTACGCGCAACCCGGCCGACGGCACCAAGGAGTTCTATGGTGACTTTTTGGTTAATGCCCAGGGCGAGGATGTCGTCGCCGGCATCCGCAACACCGAGCCCATCGCCGACCTCAAGAACACTCCGGGCCTCGAGTCTGCAGGTGAGGAACTCGAGCGCGTGTTCCTGACGCTCGAAGATCATTACCGCGATATGTGCGACATCGAGTTCACCATCGAGCAGGGCAAGCTCTGGATGCTCCAGACCCGCGTGGGCAAGCGTACCGCAACCGCCGCTCTGCGCATCGCTATCGAGATGGTCGAGGAAGGCCTTATCACCCGTGAGGAGGCCGTGAGCCGCATCGACCCCGCGCAGCTCGACCAGCTCCTGCACCCGCAGTTCGACTCCTCCAAGAAGTACGAGGCGCTCGCATGCGGCCTCAACGCCAGCCCTGGTGCCGCCGTGGGCGAGGTCGTGTTCTCGAGCGACGATGCCGTCGCGCGCGCCAACGAGGGTCACAAGGTCATTTTGGTTCGCTGGGAGACCAACCCCGATGACCTGAAGGGCATGGTCGCCGCCGAGGGTATCCTGACCAGCCACGGTGGCAAGACGAGCCATGCCGCCGTTATCGCTCGCGGTATGGGTACGCCCTGCGTCTGCGGCGTTGAGCGCTTCCACATCGACGCCGCCGAAAAGGTCGTGCGCATCGAGGGTAGCGATCGTGTGCTGCACGAAGGCGATGTCATCTCCATCGACGGCACCCAGGGCATCGTCGTCGATGGCGCTGTCGATTTGGTCTCCGCCGAGCTCACCGGCGACCTGGACACCATCCTGTCCTGGGCCGACGAGATCCGTCTGGACGAGACCTGTGGCCACGCCAACCATGTGCGCGTCAACGCCGACAATCCCGAGGACGCAGAGCTCGCGCTCGAGTTTGGCGCCGAGGCCATCGGCCTGTGCCGCACCGAGCACATGTTTCTGGGCGATCGCAAGAACATCATCCAGAGCTTCATCCTGTCCGACGATGAGGCCGTGAAGCAGCAGGCCCTCGCCGACCTGCTCAAGGTTCAGACCGAGGACTTCCTGGCGATGTTCAAGACCATGTCCGGTCGCGATGTGGTCGTTCGCCTGCTCGATCCGCCGCTGCACGAGTTCCTGGATAATCCGCGTGAGCTCGAGGTCGCCATCACCAAGAAGGAAGCCGCTGGCGCCAGCGAGGAAGAGCTTGCCGCCCTGCGTGCCCGCCTGCGCCGTATCGACGGCATAGTCGAGTCGAACCCCATGCTCGGTCTGCGCGGTGTGCGCCTGTCCGTCGTCTTTAGCGATCTGCCGCTCATGCAGGTTCGCGCCGTGGCCACGGCTGCTGCTCGACTTATCAAGGAGGGCGTCGACCCGCGCCCCGAGATCATGGTTCCGCTCGTTTCCATTACGGCCGAGCACGTTCAGACTCGCGAAGTCATCGAGCGCGTGATCGCCGAGGTTTCCGCCGAGGAGGGCGTCGAGCTCAATATTCCCGTGGGCACGATGCTCGAGCTGCCGCGTGCCTGCATGGTTGCCGACGAGATCGCGCAGCACGCCGACTTCTTCTGCTTTGGCACCAACGACCTCACGCAGACGACCTTCGGCTTCTCTCGAGACGATGCCGAGGCCAAGTTCATCCCGCTGTACATGCACAAGAAGATTCTGAAGGACAACCCCTTCGAGACCATCGACTCGGCGGTACTGGAGCTGGTGCGCATGGCCGTCGAGAAGGGTCGGGCCACCAACCCCGACATGCACTTTGGCGTGTGCGGCGAGCACGGCGGCGACCCCAAGTCCATCAAGGGCCTGTTCAACGTGGCCGATGTGGACTACGTGTCCTGCTCGCCCTATCGTGTGCCCCTCGCGCGCCTGGCTGCCGCTCAGGCCAAGCTCGAGGCCAAGCGTTCCGCCTAACGTTTTGGGTTTGGGCGCCTAGCGTAGCCCCCTTCACGCCGCCCGTCTCATTCGTGAGGCGGGCGGTTATCATGTGCGGGTTTTGTCTTTTTGTCTGCGTAAAAAATTGTTCTTGCAGCAGAAACCCGCGCGTGTATACTCGAATACGTTTGTTCAACTACGTGCCGGCCAAGGTGGTACGGCACCTCTAGAAGAGTAAGGAATTGCACATGGATTACATCCGCGCAATCGAGCGTCAGCAGATCCGCGAGGACATTCCTCAGGTTCGCGTCGCCGACAACGTCAAGGTTCACTACCGCATTAAGGAAGGCGACCGCGAGCGCATCCAGGTCTTCCAGGGCGACGTCATCCGCATGGCCGGTGCCGGTGCCCGCGAGACCTTCACCGTCCGCAAGATTTCCTTCGGTGTCGGTGTTGAGCGCACCTTCCCGCTTCACAGCCCCAAGATCGCCAAGCTCGAGGTCGTTCGTCATGGTCGCGTCCGTCGCGCCAAGCTGTACTACCTCCGCGACAAGGTGGGCAAGGCTGCTCGCATCCCCGAGAAGCGCTAAGAAGATCGCAGCGTCTGTCCACTCGTTTGGACACAAGGGTCACCTTCGGGTGGCCCTTCTTTTTATCTGATTTGCATGCAAGGAGGGCCTGGTATGGCCAATATGACGAGCTCGGTTTCGGCATCGCAGGTTGCCGGCGAGCTGGCGAGCGCCACGTTCGAGGAGATTCCCGCCCTCGTGGAGCATTATCGCGAGGATCCGCGCCAGCAGGTGATCAAGGCTTGCGAACGTGCCCTTAAGCGCCATGCCAAGGAACTTTCCGAACGCGAGCGCGTCAACGGCATGTACGAGCTTATGCATGAGCTCGGCGGTGATGGCGTGGTCGTGGGCGTCGACGAGGTGGGCCGTGGCTCGGTAGCGGGTCCCTTGACCGTGTGTGCCGTGTGTCTTCCGATGGAGCCGCGCATCTGGGGCATCAACGATTCCAAAAAGCTCACGCCGGCGCGCCGCGAGCTGCTCTCGGTGAAGATTGCCGAGGTGGCGACTGCTATCGGCTTTTGCCATATCGCTCCTGCGGATATCGATGAGATGGGCATGGCCCGCGCCATCCGCGCTGCCGTCGCGGGCGCCGTGGCCGATACGGGGCTCGAGCCCGATTGCGTGCTTATGGACGGTAACCCCTTGGGCGCCGTTCCCAACGAGCGCGACGTGGTCAAGGGCGACGCCAAGATCGCCTGCATCGCCGCGGCATCCATCATGGCAAAGGTCACGCGTGACGAGATGATGGTCGAGTACGACGCCGAGTACCCCGAGTACCATTTGGCCGAATCGAAAGGCTATGCGAGCCCCGAACACATCGAGGCCATTCGCAAACATGGTCTTTCTCCGCTGCACCGTGTGAGCTTTTGCGGAAACTTTCTGCAGACTGAGCGCCTTTTTTAGGCCAATTGTGGAGACTGGGACCATAAGGGTTCCATAAACTTGCTGGTAGGGGCCGCGTGCAACGTCATTGTTGCATGCGGCCCCTCATTTGTCGGCATTTGGTTTGCTTTTGGTTTGCTTCCGGTACTTACCCGCATGAAACCTGCCCTCATTATCGAGGCAATGCAGGGAGTGGGAAAGGAGACCCCATGTGTGCCGCAGCCAAAATGAGCAAGACGCAGCAGCTCAAGGAGCGTTGGGAAGAAGGGGAGCTCGATTGTGGGTCGATCACGCCTGAGTTTATCAAGGGGCTCAGCCCTCGCGAGCTCGGTATGCTGGGCGAGCTTATCGCAATCGATTACTTTAACGAGCGCGGCTATGCATTGCTGGAACAAGGCTATCGATGCTCGGAGGGCGAGGCCGACCTCGTTCTGCTCGACGAGCTCGACGATGTGGTGGTGATGGCCGAGGTCAAGACCAGGCGTGTTGCGCTGGATTGCGACACGCGGGTGTTTCCCGAGGAAGCGGTGAACGCCCAAAAGCAGCGGCGCTATCGTCGCATCGCGAGTTGTTATCTCATGGAGCATTATCCGCTCAAGGCGATCCGCTTCGATGCCGTGGGCGTCACCATTCGCGGCGGGCATATCGCCGAGATCGAGCACCAGTACAATGCGTTCGATTGGCAGGTGTCGTGATGGCGTTCGAGACCTTTGCCGTCCACGCTGCCTGTATCCGCGGCGTCGAGGCGATTCCCGTCACGGTCGAGGTATCGCTTGCGGGCGGCATCCCGGGCATCCAGATGCTCGGCATCCCGAGCATGGAGGTCATGGAGTCGCGCGGACGTATTCGCTGCGCGATGCGCTCTGCCGGATTCGAGATCCCGCGCTCGGGCATTACGGTCAATCTGGCGCCGGGCGATATCCGAAAGACCGGTAGTGGTTTTGACCTGCCGATAGCCATTGCGGTGCTTGCAGCCGACGGGCAGATTCCCCGCGACAATCTCGACCGCTGCCTCATTGCCGGTGAGCTCGGCTTGGATGGCACGGTGCTTCCCGTCAAGGGCGAGGTGGCGTTCCAGCTGCTGGCTCGCGATATGGGGCTGTCTTTTATCGCCGGTAGGTCCGACCAGCATGTTCCGCTTGCGGGGGTCGATTGCGGTTTTATCGACCATCTGTCGCAGCTTGCCCACGGTATGGGCGAGGCAGCTCGGCATTATCTGGATTCTGAAGTGCTCGAGGCCACCTTTGAGCCTGAGCTCGATTATGCCGATGTGTTGGGGCAGGAGGTCGCCAAGCGCGGCATAGCGCTTGCGGCGGCAGGGGAGCTGGGCCTTCTCATGATCGGCTCGCCCGGTTCGGGCAAGACCATGCTTGCGCGCCGCATGACGGGTATATTGCCTGAGCTTTCCATTGAGGACCAGCAAGAGGCGCTGTGCATCCATTCGGTCTTGGGTGAGAACATCGATGGGCTGCTTGCGGGGCATCGGCCGTTTCGAAGCCCCCATCACAGCATTTCGACAGCGGGCCTTATTGGCGGAGGGCGCCCGGTGCATCCGGGCGAGATCAGCCTTGCCCATGGCGGCGTGCTCTTTTTGGACGAGCTTGCCGAGTTTCCCACCGGTGTGCTGCAGACGCTTCGTCAGCCTATCGAGCGCGGCTATGTCAGGATCGTACGCGTCGACGGTGCCTTCACGTTTCCCACGCGCTTTCAGCTGCTTGCGGCGAGCAATCCCTGTCCCTGCGGCTTTTTGGGCGATCGCGAGGTTCCGTGTCGCTGTTCGGCATCGATGGTCGAGCGCTACCGGTCCAAGCTGCGCGGTCCCTTGGCCGACCGTATTGACCTGATGCTCGATGTGACCCGCCCCGATCCGCAGGTGATTATCGAGGGCGCCGAGGGCATGTCATCGGCCGAGCTGCGCGACTACGTTGTCCGCGGTCGGGCTTTTCGTGCCTGGCGCGAGTCCCGTATGGATGATGCGGATGCCGAGGCCGAGCACGATGAGTCACGGTCCATTGACGGCGTCGTGTCGACCTTTGCACTCGACGAGGCCGCCGAGAAATGCGTACTTGGCCTGTCGAAACGCACTCATCTCACGGGGCGCGGCATCGTGCGCCTGATTCGCATCGCGCGCACGATTGCCGATGTCGCCGAAAGCGAGCGGGTGACGCAAGACCACGTGCTCGAGGCGGCGATGTACCAGGGAAGGAGGGATCAGTAATGCCCGAGGAGACTTTTGAGCTGCATCCCGGTGACGCGTTGTATCCAGATGCCGTTTTGGAGCTCTCTGATGTTCCCCAGACGCTGTTCGTGCGTGGCGACCCGGAGGTGCTTTCGACGCCGGCGCTCTCCATCATCGGCGCTCGCAAGGCCTCGCCGTACGGCCTGGCCGTGGCAGAACTGGCGGCGAAAGTTGCGGTCGAGGCGGGGGTGACGGTGGTCTCGGGCGGCGCGGTCGGCTGCGACCAGGCCTCGGGTTGGGCCGCGGTCAACGCCGGTGGCAGGCACGTCGTGGTGTTGGGTACGGGCGCCGACGTGGTCTACCCGCGCTCGAGTGCGGGGCTCATCGCGCGCACGATCGATACGGGCGGCGCGGTCGTGTCCATCTCGCCTTGGGGTATGGGGCCACGTAAGTTTGCCTTCCCGCGGCGTAACCGGGTGATTGCCGCGCTTTCGCAGGCGCTCTTCGTGTCGGAGGCTGGCATGCCTTCGGGCACGTTCTCGACGGCGGAGGCCGCCATGGACCTGGGGCGCGAGCTTCTTGCCGTGCCGGGTTCGATTTTGTCACCCGAGTCGCGCGGTACCAACTACCTCATTGCCAACGGGGCCTGCTGCATTATTGACGAGGAGTCCATCGAGATGGCCATCTCTCGAATCTACGGTACCCTGCGCTACTCGCGTCCCGATGCGCCCGGTATCGCAGATCTTGACCCCACACAGCGGGCCGTGATGCATGCCCTCATCCCGTTTGTCTGCGCTCAGGTCATGCATTTCATACACGCGGTCGTCCACACGCGCTTTCATATCTTCCCGGTATCT
>URMO01000007.1 GCA_900549085.1 uncultured Collinsella sp.
ACAAAAACGTGCCGCCCCATAAGGGGCGGCACGCAAACTTCTAATCAGCTTTTCAGTATCGAGCACGCGACGACCCAACGCCGGAGCGCGGGGCGGGAGGCCGGATTGCCTTCCCTCAACGCGACCCTGCGGAGCCGTGAGCGGGGAGGGAAGGCAATCCGGCCTCCCGCCCTGCGCTCCGCAGCAGCCAGCGCCACGCGCTAGTAGTTCACCACCTGCTCCTCAAAGTACGCCTTCGGGTGGTTACAAACCGGGCACACCTCGGGCGCCTCGGCGCCCACATGCAGGTGCCCGCAGTTCAGGCACTTCCATACCTTTACGCCCTCGCGCTCAAACACCTCGCCCGATTCGATGCGCTCGACGAGCTTGTTGTAGCGCTCCTCGTGGGCCTTCTCGACAGCACCGACGCCACGGAACTTTGCGGCAATCTCGGTAAAGCCCTCCTCCTCGGCGGTCTTGGCGAACTCGTCGTACATCGTGGTCCACTCGTAGTTCTCGCCCGCAGCGGCATCACGCAAGTTGTCCAGAGTGTCGGGAACGGCGCCGTCGTGCAGATACTTAAACCACAGCTTGGCGTGCTCGGACTCGTTGCCCGCCGTCTCGGCAAAGATATTCGAGATCTGAACGTAGCCATCCTTCTTGGCCTTGGATGCATAGTAGCGATACTTGGTATGCGCCTGGGACTCACCGGCAAAAGCGGTCTCGAGGTTCTTCTTGGTTTGAGAATTCTCAAAATCCATAGGTGTACTTCCCTTCAACATGCCGCCCGTAGGATTCGAGCGGCCTTGTCTTTAGGATGCCCTCAAGCCGAGAATTTAAACCTTACAATCCTGTTCTTCAGATTCGGGTTGGCTACACGCTTAGCCAGCGGTCACCCTCCACGCGGCAAAAGCCCTCACGCTCCAAGTCGGCCAAAATGTCTGCAACCAGCTCGTGCTCGACCGGCTCGCGGCCCGCTGCCGCCTCCATTTCGTTGACGCCCGCCACGGCCTCGGCGAGTGTGATGCCCGCCGGCCGCCCATCGCGCGCCGCCAGCAGCATGCGCACAATATGAGCGCGCTTTTGGCGACGCGAGCCCTCAAACTTGGACTGACGGCTATAGCTCGCCGAGCGCCTGGACGGATTGGGCAGCGTCTTTTTAAGATACGCGCCGTAATCCAGCAACGCGTAATACCACGCGCGCGGCGTGTCGGCATCGTCTTGAGGCACGGCAAAGGGAGCGATCTCATCCGCCGTCGCACCGGGAACCGCCGGACAGGCGGCTTGGATCAGCGGCACCAGCTCGCGATCGGGAACGGCCGGCACATCGGGAAAGAAATGATGCAGAAAGACCGTGCGCACGTTGGTCTCCAGATACACACCCGGTAGATCGAACGCAAACGACCGGATGCCCTGCGCCGTCGCCGGGCCAATACCGGGCAGGGCGACCAGGTCGCGCGTCTCACGTGGAAACTCCCCACCCCAGTCTTCCATAACGCACTGAGCGGCTCTATGAAGTGCCAGGGCGCGGCGATTGTAGCCCATCCCCTGCCACGCATCCAAGACATCGGAAGGCGCGGCCTGGGCAAGCGCCTGCACGGTTGGAAAGCGATCAAGCCACGCGGGCATACGCGTCTCCACGCGCGGCACCTGCGTTTGCTGCAGCATAACCTCGGAAAGCCAAATAATGTACGGGTCGCGCGTGCGGCGCCACGGAAGGTCGCGATAACGCAGGACCCCTTCCGAACGAATCATCGAACGAAAGGGGTCCTGAATCATGGCTATGCTCCTTATGCGGCGCTATTCCTCCCGGCAAGCGCACGCACAGGTGGCGTACTCGGGAAACGCATCGCGGTCGGCGAACTTGGAATCGACAGCCGGGAACTGGCGGTGAGCGACGATGTCGCCCAGCGAAACGGAATCGAGGTAGTCGCGCATCAGCGCTTGAGCTCCGGCCCACAGGGGATGATAACAGCACGTGCCCATGCGTGCACAGTCGCCATCGGGCGCGGTGCAATCGTTCATGACCATGGGGCCCTGAACGGCCTCAACGACCTGGCGGATGGTGACATCGTCGGGGCTGACCTTAAGACGCATGCCGCCATGGACGCCACGCAGGCTCTCCACAATACCGGCCTGAACCAAACCATGCTGAATCGAACGGGCAAACGAATACGGGACATTGACCTCTTCGGCGGCGGTGCGAACAGAAAGCAGACGCTCCGGGTCCTCGGCAAGCATCGCGAGCATGCGAAGGGCGTAATCAGTCTTCCTCGATATGTCCATTTTTCCCCTTTCAAGGAATAGGAACAGCTCGAACGAGCTCCGGAGCCGAGCTTACGTCGAGACGCCAATGACCGTATGGACGCCCATATAGCAAAACGGGTGCCCACTGAATGCCGTGTTTGAAGCCTCTTGCATCAAAAACGGCCCATAGTGCAATTTAGTATAACCTAACCCCTTGCTTCGTTGAACAGGTGTTGTGCAACAAACGCCTTGTTTGAACACAGGTCTCAAACGGAGCTTGTCCGGGAATTGGAAGGATTTGGTTTTGGGCAAAAGGGGCCGATGGGATCAAGGTCCTATCAAACGCAAAAAGCCACGTCCGAAGACGTGGCTTTAATTGCGTTGGCGGGAAGTACGGGGCTCGAACCCGCGACCTCCGACGTGACAGGCCGGCGCTCTAACCAAACTGAGCTAACTCCCCAGGCAGTCGTTCGCGTTTGTTTCCGCTCGCGTGCGCTGCGGGGATTAGTATACACAGAAGTCTGTCCGGCGCGCAACAACTTTTTTGAAAAAATTTTTGGGCCATCCGGGAGGGTCTCCGGGGCTGGGGGCGGGGGTTAAGTTTGCTGCTCTACAGTCCTGCGCAAGACGGAAAGCACATTAAGTGCTTTCCTTTGCGTGCGGAACTCGCGACAAACTTAACCCCCGCCCCCAGCCCCGGAGACCCTCCCTGCCGTCACTTTGTTCGAAGACTTTGTTGCTCGCCGCTTCGCGGCTCGGGATCCCCGTTCTCCTCGGCGGGGTTGGTCTGATGGATCTTGCTGAACCACCGCCTTTGGCCCAAATGGAAACGGGAGATGCGATCTGCATCCCCCGTTTTTTGTTGCACCTACTCCAAGTCAATAAATTTGGTACTCAGGATCTTGCCGTCCTTGACGAGCATTCTGGCCATGGTGGGGCCTCGGCTGCCTCTGGGATAGCTGGCGCTGCCGGGGTTGAGGACCAGGCAGTGGCCTACTTGGGCTTCTTTGGTTACGTGGGTGTGACCGTTGATGGCTACGTCTACGGATCCCACGGGCAGGTCTTCACGGTAGTGGGCTACGGCGAATTTGAGGCCTTCGTAGGTGAAGAGGGCCAGACGGTCTACATCCGGGCCGTAGTCGCGGTAGTAGTCGTTGTTTCCTAGGACCGCTCGCACGGGAGCGATGGTGCATAGATGCTCGTAATCCATCTCTGAGGTGAGGTCTCCGGCGTGGATGATCAGATCTGCGCCTTTGAGCTCGTCCAGAAGCGCGGGCGAAAGATAGCCGTGGGTGTCCGAGATGATGTCGATGCGCTTGGCGCTTGCACTGTTCATGGGATCCCTTCTGCAAAACCGATTCGACGTATATACAAAAAGCCCCACGGCTCCGCAGACAATTGGTCTACAGGGCTGCGGGGCCAGTGTGCTAGAGGCTCAGGGCCTTCTTGAGCGGCACAACGCGGCGGCGCGAGACCGGCACGCGTTCGTCGACGCCCGTAATGCCCAGTTGGATAGCGCCCGAGGGCACCGTCTCGACATCCGTGACGCACGCCAAGTTGACGATATAGCGACGATGAACGCGAAAGAAGCCAAAGTCGCAAAGCTTGGCCTCGAACTGCGCCAGCGAAGTCGTCGATAGAAAACGATCATCGACGGTATAGATACAGGAGTAATCGTCCTTGGCCATGATGAAGCGAATGTCATCCACGGGGATGAGGACCTTACGGCCGCCCTTTTCCACCGGAATGCGCTCGATGGTGGCTTTGCTGTCCGTGACGGGCTTGGCGTGCTGCATGACCTTCTCGATCGCGCGATCCAGGCGTGCCTCCTCAACCGGCTTCATTAGGTAATCGACGGCATCAACGTCGAACGCCTCGACGGCATGATCGCTATACGCGGTCACAAACACAATCGCCGGCGGATTCTTAAGCTTATGCAGTGCTTCGGCAAGCTGCAGACCAGAAGCACCGGGCATCGAGATATCGAGAAATACGACATCGACGCGGCTTTCCATCAGCATCTCAATGGCGGAGCGGACGCTCGACGCCTCAGTGATCGTGCCGATCTTGCCCGTCTGCTCGAGCAAGAAGCGAAGTTCCGAACGGGCCGGGGCCTCATCATCCACAATCATCGCACGCAGCATAGGGATTAAACCTTTCGTCAACAAACTACGCTGGGCATCCGCCGCTTGGCGTTGAGCCCATAGCCTTTTATTTTACTCTTGAATGTCAAAGATGCTCTCTGACAAATCAAGATGCAGGAGCACTTTGGTGCCCTTGCCCGGCGCCGATTCGACGCGCGTATAAGAGTGCGGTCCATAAAAGCGATGGATGCGCTCAGAAATATTGTGCATGGCCACGCCGGCGCCGCCGCCTTGCGGGGAACTGGCATCGGGGCGGGCGGAGCGCTCATCAAACAGCCTGGCGGCGGTGCCCTCGTCCATGCCCACGCCGTTGTCGGCCACGGCAATCAGGATTGCGTCGTCGCCGTCTTGATGGACGGTCACATCGATCTGCAGGGCATCGCCATCGCCCATGCCATGCCGCACGGCGTTCTCGACAATGGGCTGGATTACAAAGGCCGGGACCAACGTGTCCTCGACATCCTCGGAGACATCGAAGGTCGCCAGTACGCGGTCCTCGCCAAAGCGCGCCTTCTCAAACGTCAGGTAGCGCTTGGTCTGGGCAACCTCGCGCGAGACCGGGATAAGCGACCCCGAGTTGTCGAGCGTGGCGCGATAGAACGAGGAGAACTCGCGCAGCAGCTCGCGGGCACGCAGCGGGTCGGTACGCGTAAACGACGCGATGGTGTTGAGCGTGTTGAACAGAAAGTGCGGGTTGATCTGCGCCTGCAGGGCACGCACCTCGGCACGGGCCGTCAGTTCCTTTTGCACCTCGAGCTCGTGGATGGCGAGCTGCGTGGACAGGATCTCGGCAAAACCCGAGGCGAGCGCATACTGGGTACGGTCGACGGCACGCGGGGTCTTGTAGTAGAACTTGAGCGTGCCGACGGTGCGGTCGCCCACCTTGATGGGCGCGATGATACCGGCGGGAACATGGTTGTGCGAGCCATCCGAACCCACCACGTCCACCACGCGGTTGAACGACTGCACGATGCCGTGCTCAATGACGTAGCGCGTGGCAAGCGTGTGGATGGGCGAATCGGGCAGCAGCTTTTCCTCGAACTCGCCCGCGCAGGCCAGCACGTTGCCCTCATCGGTGATGGCAACGGTCATGGCACGCGTCTCGGGCAGGATACGCCGGCACACCAAAAGCGCTGATTCCTGTGTCAGGCCGCCCTTAATGTCCTCGAGCATGGCCGAGGCAACCGAAAGCGTCTCCTCGGTGTACTGGGAGCGTACCGAATCGGGATTGAGCGTCAAATAGATAAAGATGCACAGGAAGATGCACAGTAACGCACAGGCGACCACCGTGGCAATCGGCTCAATGCCAGTCGCCAGGGCAAAGATAAAGTACGCCAACACGCAAACGGCGCAGACAACGGCGATGATGCGAAAGATTGAAATTGAATTATCGCGCTGGGCGCGGCGGTCGATCATTCAGCCCCCTCCAGGATGCTAATCAGTTGTGCGTCGTGCCAAAGTTCGTCCATGATCTTGGGCCAGAAACTCTGAAAACGCAGGTAGCTTGCGGCGTTTTGGCGGGCATAGGTCTTGGCCTCGTCAATACCATGACGCCAGATGCGCAGATACCCCTCGTGCTCGCGGGTAAACATGCTGCGAACCATGGCAGTCTTGCGCACGCGGTCGTCAAGCTCGCGCGAGATCCACGGACCCGGATAGGGCATGAGTGATGCGGCCGTAACCGGAATGAGCTCCTTTTGGTGCGCAGCGAACGTCAGCTTGGCCCGCTCGTAGTACCAACGGTACACGTCCTGCATAAAGCGCGGCGAGCGCTTCTCGGACTCGGGCGGCAGGTGGCGTACGGTCCACTCGTTGTCGAACCACACGTCGTAGCCAAACATGCGCATGTTAAAGAGATAGTCCAAATCCTCGCCGCGGGTGATAAACGGGTCGAAGGCCACGCGCGTAAAGGCGCGGGCGTGCAGGGCCATCAGGCCGCCGCACACGTAATTGGAGCGCGAGATGCGGGTGCCCGAGAGCGCCTTTTTCATCCAGCGATTGAACTCGATGCGCTTGGTCCACCAGCGATGGCAAATGCCCGCTTTGTCCGTGGGAGCCAGCGGCGACCCGTCGCGATCGTAAAAGTATCCGCTCTTGACCAAAATCGGCAGGCCCTGACGTGTCTGTTGGCCCAGTGCATAGGTCGCACGCTTCATAAAGTCGGCATCGATGACGGTCTCGTCGTCATCCAAAAACACAACCGCGTCGTGCCCCAGCACCGCCGCGCAGGCAAGACCCATGTTGCGGATGGCGCCGTAGCCGCGCAGGCTCACGCACTCGCCCGAGCCTTTGGGCGCAATCTGTGCCACGCGGTCGGCAACACGCGAAGCCTGAGTATTGGTAACGATGGTGACCTTAAGCGTGGGATGCGCATTAACGATTTCGTGCACGCGACGGGATACGTCGGACGTGGCAGAAACCGGACAGACCACCAAGAGAATGATGCGCGGAATGTCGCGCACCTGTTCGAGCGAAGTCAGGCAGCGATCGAGTTCCGGGTTGGCGGCATTGAGCGACGTCGAGTGATCGTAGGTGCCGGGAGCGTTTGCTTGGGTATCATCGCCTGCCCAATATGTTGGGATCACAACCGTGGCGTTCATACCTTTACCCTCCTTGCAACACAAAAACGGGGCGCCGCCAAACACAGGCGACGCCCCGCGACCTAGCTGATTCCATCATACCCACTTGGGCTAAACATTGTTCGGAAGTCAGAATGATTTATGCGGCTACTTCCAAAAGAGTGCTGCGGATAGGCACAATTGCCGTACTGAGCCCAGTTGTCTTACGCCGCCGTCTGAGCCATGCGGGACAGACGGACCAGCAGCACAAAGCCAAGCACCAGCAGCACGCCGATGGAAAGGACGCCCAGCGACGGGTTGCCGGTCAGCGAGGTGACGACCGACACCAGGAAGGTGCCCATCACGCTTGCGTAGCGGCCAAAGATATCAAAGAAGCCGTAGTACTCGTTGGACTTTTCCTTGGGGATGATGCGGCCAAAATAGCTGCGGCTGAGCGCCTGAACGCCACCCTGGAACAAGCCGACCAAAATGGCGAGCACCCAGAACTCAAAGGCAGTCTTTAAGAAAAACGCGGCAAAGAGCACGATGCCCATGTAGGCGGCGACGGCCACCATGATCATGTTGAGCGTGCCCACGCGACCGGCGAGCTTGCCATAGATAATGGCGGACGGGAAAGCGACGAACTGCGTAACGAGCAGTGCCAGCACCAGCTGGGTCGAATCGATGCCCAAAGCCGAGCCGTAGCTGGTTGCCATGGAGATGACTGTATGGACACCATCGATGTAGAAGAAGAACGCGATCATGTAGACCAGCACGGGCTTGTTGTGGGCGATCTCGCGCATGGTGTGTCCGACCTCGGAGAACACGCCGCCCACGATGTGGCCGATGGTGTCCTGGGGACCGCGCTCGCGACCGTACTTTTGCTTATAGGTGCGAATGAGCGGCAGGGTAAAGATGAGCCACCAAGCGCCGGTGATGACAAACGACAGACGCGTTGCCAGCATGGTGGGGACGCCAAGAGCGGGGCCACCCATGATAAGCGCCAGGCAGATGATGAACGGCACGGTGGAACCGATGTAGCCCCAGGCATAGCCCGAGCTGGACACGGCGTCCATGCGCTCGTCGGTGGTAATGTCGGGCAGCATGGCGTCGTAGAACGTCATAGAGGAGTTAAGGCCGATAGTGCACAGCACGTACACGGTCAAAAATGCCATGGCGGACATGGGGATAGCCTGCGCCAGGCAAAGAACCAGGCCCGTGAGGAAGAAGCCCAAGAAGAACTTGATCTTGTTGCCGGCATAATCGGCAAGCGCGCCCAGAATGGGCATGAGCATGGCAATGACCAACGAGGCGATCGTCTGCGCGTTGCCCCAAGCGACCACCAGGTCTGCCGAAGAAGCACCGGTATTGATGGCGTTAAAGTAGATGGGCACCACCGAGGTATTGAGCAGCACGAGGGCCGAGTTGCCCACATCGTACATAACCCAGTTACGCTCGAGCTTGGTGTATTTCATGGACAGGGCCCCTTCGTATTCGCCCGATATGCAGTTAGTTCATCGTACCCCAATTGTCCAGAAGCGCCGGTAAGGATTCGGCAAAGGGACAGGAGCGGTCATACGGACACGCGGGGCGAAACGCCATCCCATCAACGCAGTTGCGGTGAAATAGTTCCCGCTTAGCCCTCCGGGGGCTTCATTCAGGAACTATTCCACCGCAACTTATTGGAGAGTATGGGCGAGGCAGCTTGCTACTCCTCGCGGTCGAACTCTTCGTCGGCGCCGAGCACGCGACCGCTGTAATTGACGTGGTTGGTCACGGCTTCCATATCGCCGGTCTCGATAAAGCGGGCGACGGTGAGCTCGTAATCGAGCAGCGCGCGGTCAAAGACCTCGGGGAAGCTCTCGGTCGAGACTTCATCGGTAAAGGGGCTCTTCCATGCCAAGTGGCCCAGATTTCCGGTACGCTCGGGCAGCTCGGTCGTCACGCGGTGCGCAAGGCCGTCGAGCAGCGAATAATCGTGCACCAAGCCCTCGAGCAGGGCAATCGCGCGCGTCTTGGCCGAACCGGCCGGCTCGATAGTGCGGTAGAGCAGCTGCATGTCGGCTACGGCGCCGCCGTACTCTCCCACCGGGATATCGATGCCGTACACGCGTCCGGCAACATAGCTCATCAGCACACCGGCAACGCGATTGATGCGGTCGGTAGTGACGATCTCGCCCGCCGGCGGATAATCCTCGACCGTAGCCCCATCGCGCTTGAGCTGCAGCATCAGCACGTCCAGGTCGCTTTCGAGCACGGCGTGAACTTGACTGCCCGAAGCCTCGAGCTCGGGATCGGACTCGACAATGCCAAACTGCTGCTCGTAGACAAAGGGATGGGCATTGCGATCAAGCACATAGTGAGACAGCAGGCCCAGCGCAAAGGCGCGACCCAGATTGGCATCGCGCGGCTGCAGGCGCGACACGCCGTCGCGCAGACACGAGAACTGGCGCGACATGCGCGAGCGGTGCATGACCTGAGCAAGCGACATGCAGTCGGAAATGCGCGGCGTGAGCATGTGGAAGAAGAACGGGTCGGGACCCTGGTTGCCCAGGATAAAGGCGATGCGCTCCTCGTCGGACGTAATAACGCCCTGCGGAAGACGGTCGATGCTTTCCTCGCCAAACAGATGATGCGTAATGAGCGCGGGCATAATAATCCTTTCGATTTCATTCGATGCAATCCATTATGCCCACCGCACAGTCATGCCAAACCTGTAACGGCAAACGATGGCACACCGACCCTTACGCTAGCCCCAAGTGCGATTTGACCTCGGCAGCGCGACGACGGGACACGGGCACCGTCGAGCTCACACGGTCGAGCCTGAGCTCCATCAGGCCCGTGGAGCCGATCTCGACATTGTGCACGTCTTCCAAATTAACCAGATAGCTGCGGTGGACACGGATAAAGCCCTCGGAGGCCAAGCGCCGCTCGAGCGAGGAAATCGACTCATTGATCAGGTATGTCCCCTCGGCGCAGACGGCGTTGCAAAAATCGGCGCGCGCCTCAAAGTAGCAGACATCCGCCACGGGAATGAACACCCTTTTGCCCCCGCGATCCACCGTCAGGCGCAAAGGCTGGCGCGGAGCATGGACGACACGGCGAGCGCCCAGGGCAGTCTCGATCTTGTCGAGCGCCTTTGACAAGCGGGCATCCTCGACCGGCTTGACGATGTAATCGACAGCATCGAGGTTATAGGCATCGGCCGCATACTCGGCAAATGCCGTCACAAACACCACGACCGGCGGCGTCTTTAGGTTCTGCAACGTCTCGGCAAGCTCAATTCCCGAGCGACCGGGCATGGTAATGTCTAAAAACAGCACGTCGGGCTTGTTCGACAGAATCGACTCCACGGCTTCGGTGACATTGCCCGCCTCGGCAATCTGACCCACACGCGTATCCTTTTCTAACAGATAGCGTAGCTCAGCCCTAATGGGAGGCTCGTCATCAACCACCAGGATGTTCCAGCCTTCGGACATATGCGTTTCCCCTCTTTTTCTCTCAATCCAACCGCGTGCTACACCGTTAGCGGCGCCGGCTCATGCGGCTCGCCGTTCAACTCAACGATGACCTGCGTCCCCACGCCCTCCTGGGACTTCACGCGCATGCCAGAATCTTCTCCGTAAAAGAAATGGATGCGCTGAAGCACGTTGAAGAGCGCCAGGCCGCAACCTCGCTTGACGGAGCCGTCGGCGGTAATGCTCTCGGGCTCCTCTCGGCGATGCTGCTCAAACAGATGCGCGCAGACTTCTTCGCTCATCCCGATGCCGTCATCTTCGACAATGATCTCCAAGCCGTCATCGGTCTCAAAAGCCCTAACACGAATAGAAAGCGGCTCGATCTCGCGCTGCGCATGCTTGATGCAGTTTTCGAGCAGCGGCTGCAAGATAAACGGCGGTACCAGGCTGTCGCGCACCTCAAAGTCGATGTCAACCGAAACGCGCAGACGGCCGTCGCCATACCGGGCCTGCATAAGATTGATATAACGAGTGCCCTGTTCCACCTCGTGCTCGAGCGTGGTGAGCGTATCGGAGTCAGAAAGCGTCTGACGATAGTAATTGGAAAAGTCGATCAGCAGCGATCGCGCCTTGTCGGGCTCGGTTCGAACGAGCGACACGATCGTGCTAATGGTATTGAATAGAAAATGCGGGTCGACCTGCGATTGCAAGGCGCGCAGCTCCACGCGGGCCGTAAGCTCGTCTTGGCGCTCGAGCTCAAAGCTGGCGAGCTGTGTGGAAATGAGATCGGCAAAACCCGAGGCAAGGGCCGTCTGGCGCATATCGATGCTGCTCAGGCGGGGATAGTACAGCTCGAGCGTACCCACGCAATGCCCGCGCACGGTAAGCGGCGCGACAATGCCGGCGCGCAGGCGGGGAAAATAACCGCCCGTCTCATTGGAGGTGTCACGCGAAAACACGCTCTGCTCGCCCGTCTCAATCACACTGAGCGTGGTCTTGAGCACGACCGGGGTGCCGGCGGGGCACTTTGCCGAGTCCTCGCCCCAGCTTGCCAACACCTGCTTGCCGTCGGTAAAGCAGATGGCAGAGGCGATGGTCTCGGACAGGATAATTTTAGAGGCGCCCAGGGCCGCTTCGGGCGTAAGGCCGCGCGACGTGTAGGCGAATATTTTTGATGCGATGGCGAGCGTACGGTCGGTTGCGCTCGATGTGAGGTCGTCGGGGACCACAAAGACATACGAGAAAAAGAAGCACAGCATGACCATGCCGGCAATAACGACAACGCCCGGAACGGGATTGGGGTTATCGGTTAAATCCCAGATAAGCAGCAGGATAAGCGCCGGAACGACAACACCGAGCAGGATGGCCTGGACCACATGCTGGGCTGTACGAAAGACCTTGGTAGAGTTGTAGCTCTTGCCCAGAATCAGCCTGTTTAAATCCACCGTCATCCCCTTTTATCTATCGCACCCATAGCAATAAAGAGGGCCGCAAGCGACCCTCTCCATTGCATTATGCAATCAAATACTGTGTTTTACATCCAGTCGTCGATGAACGGTAGTTTAGGCGCTGTATTTGTTGGCCTCGCCAAAGGTGCCAGCCTCGACGATCCAGCCGTCCTTCATGATGACGTCCATGTTGTCGGTGTTGAGCACGTGGATGTCGGCGGCGACGTCACCGTTGACGACCAGCAGGTCGGCGCACTTGCCGGCCTCGATGGAACCGGTCTCGTCCTCGATGTGGCACATCTTGGCACCGTTGAGGGTGGCGCAGGTGATGGTCTCGACCGGGGTGAAGCCGATCTTGTCGACGAACTCGTACATCTCCTCGATGGAGCAGGTGCCGTACGGGGTGACGAAGGAGAAGGAGTCGGAGCCGATCGTCATGACGACGCCGCGCTTCTTGGCCTCGCGCAGGCAGTCGTAGTTGCGCTGCAGCTCCTTCTCGACCAGGGTGCCCTCGTACTTGTCGTGCAGCTCGGGGACGTAGACGGGCGGATAGGTGGCGTACCAAGTGGGCAGGAAGGCGATCGTCGGGGTGAAGAAGGTGCCCTGCTCGGCCATGAGGTCCATGGTGCGCTCATCGATATCGAAACCGTGAATCAGCTGCTCGCAGCCAAAGCGAACGGAATCGTAGGCAGCGGCGTGGTTGTTGTAGCAGTGGCTCCACACGGGGATGCCGACCATCTTTGCCTCTTCGACTACGGCCTGGATCTCCTCGGAGCAGTAGTGCTGGTCGCGACCGGAGTCCCAGCGCCAGATGCCGCCACCGGTAGCCCAGATCTTGATGGCATCGGGGTTCTCGCGCAGGCGACGACGGACGGCCTTGCGCAAATCCCAAGGACCGTCGACCTGGTCGCCCCAGGGGTGGGATTCCTTGTTGAGCTCCTGGGTGCAGTGGTGGGAGTCACCGTGGCCGGCAACGCGACAGAAGCCGAGGCCGGTAGCCAGAACGCGCGGGCCCTTAAAGACGCCCTTGTCGATGCAGTCACGAATCTGGATACCAAAGCGGCCGATCTCGCAGACGGTGGTGAGGCCGTGGGTGAGGCAGTCGTAGGCCTGCTTGACGGCGACGGCCTGCTTCTCGAGGAGCGGCTGCATGACCCAATCGGTATCATCGTCGGTCAGGTTGCCCGAGAAGTGCAGGTGGGTGTCGATCAGGCCGGGAAGGACGGTCTTGCCGGCGGCGTCGATAACCTCAACGCCTTCGGGAAGGTCCTGCATAGTGCCAGCGTACTCGATCTTGCCGTTGTCGTCGACGAGAACGAGGGAGTTCTCGACCGGCTCGGCACCGGTACCGTCGATGAGCTTGCCGCCAACGATTGCATACTTAGTGGACATGGTTCCTCCTTATGGATCCATATATGTGGGCGAGGCCGTGTTGGGTTAAGGCCTCACAAAGCTACCCAAGTGGTGCCGGGTTCGGTGCGCGGGAGAGAGGGCCCCGCGCACCCGATCCGCCCCGGCTAGGCGTTACTTTTTGCGGGAATTGGTGAAAGCCATGAGGGCCAGGCCAATAGCCAACCAGCCGATCACGATGCTCCACTCCACCATGTTGAGGGAGGCGGGAGAGAACGGAATCACGAGCAGGCCGATGATGATGGCGCAGGCAGCGATAGCGAGGCCGATGCCAAACTTGCCGCCGGGTACCTCGTAGGGACGAGGCAGGTCGGGCTCGGTGAAGCGCATGCGCAGGCAGGCGAGGGCGACCATGCCGCAGGAGAAGATGAAGGCGAGAGCCGACACGTTGGTCAGAGGAATGAGCATGTTCTTGCCCAGGAACGGACCGATGACGGTGATGACGCCCAGAACGACGCAGGCGAGCTTGGGAGCGCCGGACTTGGGGTCGACCTCGGCGAACTTCTCGGGCAGCTGGCCTTTACGACCCATGGCGAGCATGATGCGGCTCGTGGCGCCGTAGAAGGAGTTCATCGGGCCCATGGGTCCAAGCGTGGCGATGACGAGCATGGCCAGGTACAGGAGCATGTTGATGCCCTTGAGGCAGGCAAGCGCGGGAACCGGGCTCTTAACAAACTCATGCCAGTCGAGGATGGTGCCGAACGAGTAGATGCAGACCATGTAGAAGCCGCCGGCGGCCAGCAGGGCCAGGGAGATGATCTTGCCGAACTTGTTCCAGTTGAGGCCCTCGGCTGCTTCCTCAGCCTGCTGAGGAATGGTGTCGAAACCGGCGTAGAAGAACGGGGTCAGAACCAGGACCGACACGATGCCGGCGAACAGGCTGGTGCTCTCGGTAGCGGCCTTGCCGCCGCCAGCACCGGCGACCTGGGAGAACACGGGCATGGCGTTGTCCGGCGAGCCGGTGAACAGCGAGACGCCCATGGCGAGCAGCATGCCGCAGAGCAGGGCCTTGGTCAGGAAGGCCTGGAGCTTGGCGGCCGAGCTGGCACCGCGGAAGTTGAGGAAGATGACGTAGACTGCAAAGCCGAGCGCGATCAGCGTCGGGAACAGATAAACGTCGGCGCCCAGGATGGTGTAGAGCTTGACGGCGCGCAGCCACTCAAGACCGGGCAGGCTGCCGAACATCTCGGACACGAGGGTCGAAATGGCGATGGCCTCCCACGGGCACAGGATGCCGTTGCCCAGAGCCAAAAGCCATCCGGTGATGTAGCTCAGCGTACGGCCAAAGCTACGATCGACATACTCGACAATGCCGCCCGAGATGGGGATAGCAGCCGTGAGCTCACCGAAAACAGCTCCGACGGGCACGAGGAAGATTGCACCCAAGAGGAATGCGATCATAGCGGGAACGGGACCGCCGCCCACGACCATCCAGTCGCCGACCTGCAAAACCCAACCGGTGCCGATGATGGCACCGAAACCGATGGTGAAGAAGTTCCAGAGCGAAAGCGTTTTCTTCATACCGCCGTTATCCTCGACTGCAACTTCTGCGTTCTTGTCCGCCATTGTTCCCCTCCTTTCCTTTTTGACGCCCCTTGACGTCACCCCTTGCGCGGTCTGTTTTGCCGCGCTCTTTTATTTCGTGGCTTTAAGATACGGCCTTGGCGCAGCACGGCCGCCCATGGCTCGACCGAAGGCCGAACTCGCATATGAGCGGCGCCGTTTTTGGGACGAACGGCACGGTTTGCCGCTCATTGTTGCCGCCCGTCCGACGGGCGCACGCTCATCGGACGCATAGAGAGATGTTTTTGAGGCCGTGTGTTTTGCGCCTTTCGTACCGTTTACCGAGCTTTTGACGCGCAGACCCATTTGTTGCACATCTTTTTTGTAGGATAGACAGGTTATACATGAGACAAGGCGGTACGAATGGCATACGGATACAACGACGGTGATCAACGGCGACAAAGCGTTCGCCTTGCTGGCCGTACCACGCCGACGCCCAGAAGTGCCACGAGCAGCAATCCACAACGCACTCAAGAACAACCCGGGCCTTCGTCTCGGCAGCAGGCAAGCAGAACGCGGCAGAGTGGCCGTCCGAGCACGGGCACAAGCGCGCAGCAAGATAGCCGCTTGGGCGCGCGCACTCGACAGCGTCAGGCCGAGGTTCCGCAGCTGCGCCGCAACGGCGTACGTCAGCCCGGCATCCATATCAACCGCTTCTTTTCGCATCCCCAAGGCGGACGCGACGGCAAGCCTTACCGCTCGACATCGCACGTGAATGCCCCCGCCCTGCCGGCTCGTCGACTTCGCCTCGCACTGTGCTCTATCCTCACCTGTCTGGTCTTTGTGTTTATGAGCTCCTGTATGTCCCACGGGTCGGCCGGTCTCGAGCCCACCGCCGAGGTCAAGCTGCTCAAGGCCCCCGTCGCACCCGGTTATTCTTTCGCCTTTTCGACCCCACGCTCGCAATGGCAAGCCGGCACGATGCCCCATATCTATCAGATTGACCCTGCGTGGTCGGAGCTGCCTTACGCCGGCGGCACCATCCGCCAAAATGCCTGCGGGCCCACGTGCCTCACCATGGTCTACATCTTTAAGACGGGACGCACCAATATGACCCCCGTCGATATGTGCGCGCTTTCCGAGGCGGGCAATTACGCCCCCACCGGTGCAACCGAATGGTCGTTTATGACGAGCGGCGCGTGGCAGTTGGGACTTAACGGAACGGAGCTCCATAACGATCGCGACTCGATGACTCAGGCGCTGCGTTCGGGAGCGCCCATCATCGCCGCCGTTCGGCCGGGCACCTTTACCAACGTGGGCCACTACATTGTGCTTTACGGTATTGACGACGCCGACCAGATTGGCGTCTACGACCCCAACTCGGCCAGCCGCAGCGTCCGCCGCTGGGGCGTCGTAGAAGTCCTTAACGAAGTCGAAGCCATGTGGGCCTACTACTAGTCATTGGGGACAGACTTAAATGAGTGGTCGTTGGCTGCCCGGAACTGCTGGCACGGAAAATGCATCCCGCTTTGAAGTTCGATAGCGGGATGCACTTTCCGCGCACGGCCTGTTTGGGAAACTCCGTTCCACTTTCCGGCGACATTCCGGGATGCATTTTCCGGTTGAGGCCCTCAAGGGAAACCATGTCCCATGTTGGACGCTCATTCTGGGATGCGCTTTCCGCAGTTGATTGATGCGGGCTTTAAGGACTGTTCCAAGCTGCCGGCAGAAAAGGAACGTCCCCAAGTGCCGGGTTTCCGCAGTCATTGGGGACAGACTTAAATGACTAGTCGTTTAGGAACGTCCCCAATGACTACCCACAGAATGAGGGTCTCATCGGGGACTAGGTAACTAGCAAAAGCCCCCGCGGCCGAAACGGGCCGCGGGGGCAGCAGGCTTGCAAGGGTTAACTCAAGTCCTCGCCATTTGATGCAATGACCTTTTGATACCAGCAGAAGCTGTCCTTTCGGTAGCGATCGAACGTGCCTTTGCCCGTATCATCGGCATCGACATAAACAAAGCCATAGCGCTTCTTCATCTGCCCCGTCGAGGCCGATACCAGATCGATACAGCCCCACGGCGTGTATCCCATCAGGTCAACACCGTCCTCGACAATTGCATCGCGTAGCGCAAGAATATGCCTGCGCAGGTAATCAATATGATACGCATCGTGGACTTTGCCGTCTTCCAGCGCATCGAGTCCACCCACACCGTTCTCAGCGATAAAGAGCGGAAGATGGTAACGATCGTGGTAGCCGGCAAGCGTCACGCGCAAACCCAGCGCATCGATCTGCCATTTCCAGGCAGTCTCTTTATCCTTGAGGTACGGATTGCGCAGCGTCGGGAACACGTTGCCCTCCGCCTTCTCAGCGATCACCTGGTCATCGGCGCACACCAAGCGCGAGCAATAGTACGAGAACGAGATGAAGTCGACGGTATGCTCGGCCAGACACTCCGTATCGCCCGGCTCAAAGGGCACGTAAACACCCTCTTTCTCGAGCGCACGCAGCTTCCAAGTAGGATAGGCGCCCGCAGCCATCACGTCAGTGTAGAAGTAGCGGCCGCGGTCCTCCTCATACGCAAGCCATACGTCCTCGGGCGCACAACGGTACGGATAGGTCGCACCGGCAGCGATCATGCAACCCACCTTGTTTGCGGGATCGATCTTGTGCAGGATCTCGACGGCGCGAGCGCTCGCCATAAACATATGGTGCGAGAACGCCGCGGTCACGGCTGCACGGTCACGCTCATCCTCGAGCGTGACGCCCGCGTTGAGATAGGACAGCGCCACGCTGTTGATCTCGTTGAAGGTGAGCCAATAACGCACGAGGCCCTGGTACGCACGTCCGACGGTCTCGACGTAGTGCGCATACCGCTCGATCATCTCTCGGCTTTGCCATCCACCATAGTGCTCGACCAGAGCCAACGGATAGTCGTAGTGCGACAGCGTCACGAGCGGCTCGATTCCGTGCTCGCGCAGCGCCTCGAATACCTGACGGTAAAACTCCAAGCCCTCACCGTTGGGCTCGGCCTCCATCCCTGTGGGAAAAATACGGCTCCAACACATTGAAAGACGCAGGCACTTAAAGCCCATCTCGGCAAAGAGCTCGACGTCCTCGCGCCAATGATGGAAGAAGTCGTTGCCCCAACGGCATGGATACAGCCTGTCCGGATCATCCACGGGCTTTTGCCTGCCACACATCACATCCCAGCGGTCGGGACCCTGTGGAATCAGGTCGGAGTGCGACATACCGCGGCCGCCCTCGTTCCAGCCCCCTTCGGCCTGGTTGGCAGCGAGCGCGCCGCCCCACAAAAAGCCCTCGGGCATACCGGCAGCAGACGTTCTGTCAAAGTAACCCATGCTACTCAGTATCCTTGGCAGAAGCTGCCGCGGCGTTCTCCTGCTCCTGTGCCAGGAGCTGGTTGTCGTACACCTTAAAGAACGGGTACCAGACCACAGCCATGACCACGATCAAAACGATCGTAAATACCCAGATGCGCGGGTCGAGGCACTGGATAAAGCCCTGAACGAAGATGGGGAACGTGCCGCTCACCAAGATGTAGAAGTTAGAGACAAGACCCAGTGAGATTGCACCCCAATACAGCAGGGCCGAAATCATACCGCCCAGCACAAACGGAATCATGAGGATCGGGTTGAAGATGATGGGTGCGCCAAAGATCGCGGGCTCGGAGATACGGAAGAAGCTCGGCACGATCGATGCCTTGCCAAATGCCTTAAGCTGCTGCGACTTTGCCCTAAACGCGCAGAGCGCCACAAAAGAGAACGTATTGCCCGTGCCGCCGATGAGGTTGATGACCATCGACATGAGTACCGGGTGGAACTCAAGCGGCTGCCCAGCAGCGTAGAGCGAGGCGTTGGCAGCAAAGGCGGCAAGCGTGACCGGGGCGGTGATGGGCATCACGATCATGTTGCCGTGGACGCCAAAGCACCAAAACAGCAGCGTCATGAAGCAGATAAGCAGTGCGCCGGGCACAGAGTCAACTGCGACGGAAAGCGGGGCAGCGAGCAGCTTCTCGATAACCGAGGGGATGGACAGCGTGGGATCGATCATCTGGATCAGCAGGTTGCCACCAAAGAAGATGAGGATGTTGGCGAGCATAGGCACGATGGCGCCAAAGGTTTCGGACAAAAACGGCGGCACGCCATCGGGCATCTTGATGGTGATGCCCTTGGTCTGGCAGAAGTGCGTGACCTCGACGGAGACCAGGGCAACGATGATGGCGGTAAACAGGCCCTGCGCACCCAGATAGGTGCAGGGGACCGCCTGGAGCACGGACTCATCAGCAAGCTGGTAGTAGGACGACGGCGCCGCGGCGATCAGGAACATCACCAGCGAGGTCATACCGGCGTTAAGCTTGGGCATCTTGTAGGTGCCCGCCAGGTTATAGGCGATTGCGAACGTCACGATCACCGACAGTATGCCCATCGTCATGTTGAACGGGATGAGCAGCGTGAGCTTATTGGCCGTGGCAAAATCGAGCCAAGGGCCAAAGACGGACCAGAACCCGCCCCGCGCCACCAGGTCGGCCGTGACCGGCGGGTTGGCGATGATCATAAAGACGGCAGAGACCAAGATGAAGCTGATCGCGCTCATAAAGCCCTTTTGCATGGAGGCAAAGTGGCGCTCGGCGCCGCAGAAATTGGCAATAGGGGTCAGTTTTTCCTGAAGCAGGGTCATGAACTTTTCCATGGTCGCCTCCTAGCCCAACAGCGACTGGGCGAGTGCCAGCACGTTGGCGGCGTTGCCCATGCCGTAGTCCTGTGCGGGGATGACCGCGGTCGGCTTACCGCTCCCCTGCTTGACGGTGTTGAGCTGGTAGGACACCTGCGGCCCCAAGAGCAGCACGTCATAATCGGCGCAGGTCTCCTGATACTCGCCGATACCCACCGCATCGATATCGAGCTCGATGCCGTTTTGCTCCGCGTATTTCTCGAGTTTCTTCATCAGAATGCTTGTAGACAGGCCAGCTGCGCAAACAAGAAGGATCTTCATAAGGGATTCCCTTCGCATTGATTGGTTGGATAGTCGCCGCACGCCGTTAGGCGTTCTTGGCTGCAGTGCGCTCATACAGGCAGATCAGCTCCTGCACGAGCTCCTGAGCAAGCATGGAGCACATGAGGTGGTCCTGAGCATGGACCAGCAACACATCCACCGACAGATGCTCGCCCGCCGCCTCGGTCGAAAGCAGCTGCGTTTGGATGTGGTGAGCTTTGATTCCCGCATCCTTTGACTGCTTCATGAGTTTGGCGGCAGCGTCAAAATCCCCCGCCTTTGCCTTTTCAAGGGCTTCGAAGGCAAGGCTGCGCGCCTCTCCCGCTGCAGCGACCAGCTGAAACGAAACCATCTCGGTTCCCTGATCGTCCATAACGGTCTCCTCTCCCGTGATGTTTGGTTTGTACTTGAATATTCGAAACGCCTATCTCCCACCCGCAATCCTCGAGGTTTATTGCAGGCAGGCAGGGTTTTCGACAAAAGAAGCCTTAAGCCGTATGCGCTTGCACAAGCGCCATCAGCTCATGCCAGGACCGGCGCTCGCGTAAGCGCTCGACCCCCTGGCGGTCCATAAAGATCTCAGCGAGCAGCGAGCTCAAGATCCGCGCCTCATCGCCGCCCGACCGGGCAAACGACACCATAAAGACGATATCGACCTCATGGCCGTATTCGTCCCAAAGAATGGGATGTTCGAGCAGGCCCACGGTAACAAAGGCCTCGGCGCTCAAAGGATGCATCCCATGGGGCATGGCCACCCCATTGCCAAACGAGGTGGCACTCGCGCTCTCGCGCTCGGCAACCTCTTGGGCAAACTGGGCATCGACACGGCCGCTCTCGACGGCGCGCTCGGAGAGATATCGGAGAACGGCCTGCTTCGACGACGCCTCAACGCGGTTGAAGAACAGGGCACGGCTAAAGAAAGCGCTCAGGGAGTCCGATTGCGCAGCGTCATCACTCAGCACCTTGCGGATAGCGTTGACATCGCTCGTCTCCAAGAAGAAATCGGCCTCGCGGACGGGCACGGGCAACTTGACGTTGAGCGGCACCGTTGTGAACACGTAGTCGATGTGCGAAAAGTCGAGCGTTCCCACGCGGGCGACGTCGCATGTCTCAATCGACTCGATATACATACCAAACTGCTTGCGGTACTGGTGCTCGAGCATACGGGCGCTTCCCGCTCCCGAGGCGCACACGATCAGGATGCGTTTGCGACGCGGCTGGTCGGCTTGCTGCTCGAGGGCCAGGGCAAATGCCATGGCGATGTAGCCGAGCTC
Organism: uncultured Collinsella sp.; assembly: GCA_900549085.1. Classification (GTDB taxonomy): domain Bacteria; phylum Actinomycetota; class Coriobacteriia; order Coriobacteriales; family Coriobacteriaceae; genus Collinsella. The sequence goes on from URMO01000007.1 coordinate 21,037, forward strand.
CTCATCAGAGGGCTGGCTGCCAAAATGACGCTCGAGTACCTGCGAGGTGCCGGCCGCCATCGAATAGGCCAACGGAAACCTCGTCTTGATATCGGGCAGCATGGGGTTATCCATATGCATGTGATATTCAAGGCGATAGCCCAGAGGGCCAATATGCCGAGCAAGGTTCATGCGAAGTTCAAGATCGCTGCTAAAGTCAAACCTAAACTCATCGTTGACCGCACATACCATCTCGGAAGCGATCTCCCACATCTCGTCCGAGATAACGGCCGAGCCCTTCTCGGGCACGCCCGTGCCCCTGCCGAGCAAATGGATTGCGATAAAGGCAACCTCTTCTCGGGGCATGCTCACGCCCAGGGCATCCTTGATGTTTGCGGCAATCTGGAAAGCCGCAGCGTATTCGCGCGTTCCCTCCAGCTTTAAAACGTCCGATTCTGCAGCCGGGACATAGCAGCCCTGCTCGATGCGGCCAAGAGCGATGTAAAGATGCATGATGAGATTGCGGGATGCCAGCGAGCTCACCGTGACGGGCGAGGCAGTCAGGGCATCGTCCACACATGCGGCGATGGCCCGCAGGCGCTCGGCGAGCTCTGCATCGTCGGTGTCGGGCAACACGGGCCTCACCAGCGAGGCCAGACACAGACGCCGTTGCGACTCCCCACCCGCAACGCGGATTCCGTAGCGAGGGCGCTTTTCGAGCGTCAAGTCAAATTGGGCGAGTTTCTGCTCTACCAGACGCATGTCATTGGACAGAGTTCGCGCCGAAACGTAGAGTAAATCCGCATACTCCTCAATCGTCACCCACTGGGACCGCATGAGAAGGTCGTTAAGAAGGAAGGACACACGGCCGTCGCGCGTATCAGGAATGCCCGGATGGGCCAGAGCCGCACCGTCTAGCAAGCGAGCAAGCTCATCTGCATGTGCAACATCGATACGATATTGCCCTTTGCTGCCAACGATGCGTGCAACCCCCGCAAGCTTGTCGTTTGCGCGATGGATATAGTTTCTCACGGCGCGCTCGCTTACCTCGAGACGCTTGGCAAGCACCGCGACAGCGACAGGCTGAGCGTCCTCGATCATATTTACAAGCTGCTTGACGCGAGCATCCATGTCCTCCTCCTTTCCCTGCGTCTAGTCTAACGCGGTAAAGAATGACACTCCACGTCGCGCTCGTTCCGCCAACGCGGAACAGGTTGCGGGGAGTCCAGCTGAACTTATAGGGAGCACGGAGAGAGGGCCCGAAAGCAATGCGTCGGTGTGAGATGCGCTTTCCGCAGTCATTGGGGACAGATTTAAATTAGTAGTCATTGAGGACGTTCTTGTTTGACTAGTCGTTTAAGAACGTCCCAAATGACTAGGTGAATAGCAAAAGCCCCGCAGTCGGAGCGGACTGCGGGGCTCATGAAGAGAGGCTAGTTTGTGGGCGTCTTGCCTGGCGCCCACGAGAGAGGCAACAGAGTAGAGACTACTCGTGGATGCGGGTGCCGGAGAGGCCGGCCATGGTCTCGGCAGCTTTGTCCAGAGCGCCGATGATGCAGGTGCGGCCCTTGCGGGAACGAGCGAACTTGATGGCAGCGCGGACCTTGGGCTCCATGGAACCCTTGCCGAACTGGCCCTCGTCGGCCAGGCGCTCGGCCTCGTCGGCGGTGAGGTCCTCGAGCTCCTCCTGGTTGGGCTTGCCAAAGTTGATGGCGACATGCTCAACGGCGGTCAGCAGGAACAGAACGTCGGCGTCGCAGTCCTCGGCCAGCAGCTCGCCGCCCAGGTCCTTGTCGATGACGGCGGGAACACCCTTGTAGCAGCCCTTGTTCTCGTAGTCGCGGACGACGGGGATGCCGCCGCCACCGCAGGCGATGACAATGAACTCGTTATCGAGCAGGTTGAGGATGGAGTCGGCCTCGACGATCTTCTTGGGATCGGGGGAAGCGACGACGCGACGCCAGCCGCGGCCGGAATCCTCGACGAAGACCTTGGAGGGATCCTCGGCCATGAACTCCTTGGCCTGCTCCTCGGTGTAGAAGGGGCCGATCGGCTTGGTCGGGTTCTTGAACGCGGGATCGTCCGGGTCGCACTCGATCTGGGTGACGACGGTTGCGGCGTGCCAACGCTTATAGCGCTTGTGCATCTCGCGGCCGATGCCCTGCTGCAGGTGATAGCCGATGTAGCCCTGGGACATAGCGCCGCACTCGGGCAGCGGCATCTCGGGGGTGCCGATGGCGTCGTGGGCAGCGGCGAAGGCGTTCTGGATCATGCCGACCTGCGGGCCGTTGCCGTGGGTGATGATGATCTCGTTGCCCTGCTCGATCAGGCCGAGAAGAGCGTGAGCGGTGTTGCTCACGGCCTCGATCTGCTCAACGGGGTTGTTGCCGAGGGCGTTGCCGCCAAGGGCGACGACGATACGATCGGGCTTGCCAAGAGGCTTAGACATTGCTGGAATCCTTTCTGTAAAAGGCCTACAACCCATTAATAAACCGCGCCCGTGCGATACGCGAGTTTATTAAGGTTTATATTCTCTTTATCGCTCATTTTATTCATTTTGAAAATAGTTGAACGGTGAACGGTCGTTTTTATCCGCTCAGCGTACAGAACCCCAGCTCAGATATGTTTACGCCATTTACGTGCGACTTTATTTTAATGGAGCGAGGATTATGCTGGATTATGCAAACTGTATCTTTGCTAAACACAAAACAGACAGCGCAAAATCTTACTCGCACTATACGAGATTCTATGCACTAATTGGACGAGTATGCAGCCCTGCAATAACATGGCGTTTTTCATCCAACTTAAGGAATAGACAAGTGCTCATACCGCGCGTCGGCCGGCAGCCGGCGAGCCGTCTCGTCAATCGCCGCTTCCAGAAATTCAAAAACTGATATTGCGCGCGCAATTGCGGCATGGTACTTTAGCGAAGAACAGCGCGGGCTGGGGCGACAGAGACCTGTCGTGAAGTTTGGGTTCGGCGACCCCGCCGCTGTCTTCTCCTTATCCGCCAGCGAGCCCCTTGAGCGACGGATTGAGGAGGTCCTTACTATGACAAAAATGCTCAAGATCACGCTGAATGGCGAGACGTTTCTCGCCGACATGCTCTGGGACAAGGCTCCCGAGGCATGCAAGCTATTCGAATCGTCCTGTCCGGTCGAGTCACGTATCTTTTCGGCCAAAATCTGCGATGCCGAGGTGACATATCCTGTCTCGGGCCCCATCGCCAACTACGAGCACATCGAGAACCCCGTCTTTCATGAGCCGGCGGGCGCCGTGAGCTGGTATGGCGGATGGTCATCAATTTGCATCTTCTTTGACGTGTGCGAGCCCTTTGGCACCTGCAACATGTTCGCCCGCATCTGCGAAGCCGACCGCGAGCGTTTTGCCGCCGCCTGCCGCAATGTCTGGGACAACCAGGGCATGTACATTAAAAACGAAATCGTCGAGATCGAAACGGAGGCCTAAAGATGATGGATATCAACACCCTGCTCGCACTCGACCTTGCCGAGTACACCACTGAACTTGAGGCCCTCGCCGACCAAATGATGCTCGAGGAACCGCGCGATATCGACTACATGCGCCGCCGCAAGCTCGACACCGGCCGCGAATTCGCCGTCTGGAACTTCACCGTCGGCTACTGCATGAACGCAGCCGACGCCCTCTCCCTCCTGCGAGCCCAGGCCAACGAAAACGCCAACGACGGCACCGCCGACCTCGCAACGATCAACAACAGCGCCGCGCGCCTGTGCGACTGGTTCTCGGGCGCCTTCGACGTCACCGGCAAAATGGATGACACCACGGCAATCCTCGCCCACAGCCGCGACCTCTACGTCCAGGTAGAGACTCACGAACAGTTTGCAGCCCTCACCCGCGTCACCGAGCGCTATCTGGTCCAGCTCCAATTTTGGGTCGACCGCCAGATTCCCTGGCCGGCCATTAGCGACCTCGTCCACGGCTACCGCCTACGCACGGAGTCCGGCGAGACAAGGTAACCAAGCAAGCAGCACCGACAACACCCCACCATCGGGATCCAAAGTAAGAATCAGAGGGCTGGAGACGCACCCAACAGCGTCCCCAGCCCCTTCGCAAAGTAGAGCACTGTTTCAGTGGCTTTGAGGCCTATTCGAACCTTTGCTATCTCCCAATTTTTGTATATTTACGACAATATTATCTGCCAATTTTTGTATGATTTTAGGCGATTCTATCTGTCAATTTTTGTCATTTGGGGGTTTAATGCTACGCCGTAAGGTCACTGATAGGCTTTTGAGCTGGAAGAATAACTCCAATAAGGCATTACTCGTTACTGGTGCGCGTCAGATTGGCAAGAGCTATGCGATTCGCGCGTTTGGAAAAAGCAACTACGCTTCGTATTTTGAGGTCAATTTACTACTCGATGTCGAAGCAAGGAATGCACTTGTTGGCGCAAAGAACTCCGTTGACTTTATCAACCGCGTAGCCCTTCTTGCGGATGCGCCGCTTGTTGAGGGCGATACGCTTGTCTTTGTCGATGAGATTCAGGAGTATCCGCAGATCGTTACACTCATGAAGGCGTTGGTCGAGGATGGGCGCTTTAGCTATGTCTTCTCGGGGTCTATGCTTGGGACTGAGTTTAAGGGGATCTCTTCTTTTCCGGTGGGGTATGTAGAGCACATTGTTATGCGCCCGATGGATTTTGAAGAGTTTTGTTGGGCAAACAGCGTAAGCGAGAATGTGCTTGCAGGCATTCGCAGCTGCCTTGTCGAGAAACATCCTGTCGAAAACTATATTCATGAGGCGATGCTCAAGAACTATAGAGCCTATATCGTTTGCGGCGGCATGCCGGAGGTCGTTCAGAATTATATTGATTCGGGTTATTCGCTCGTGAGCACACGTGAGCTTCAAACTCAGCTGGTCGATCAGTACAAAAGCGATATCTCAAAATATGCATCGACTCGAGCGTTTAACGTTCGGTCGATTTTTGAGCAAATTCCCGTTCAGCTTGAGGCGGAGTCTCATCGCTTTGTTGTTTCGTCTCTGGGTGAGGGAGCTCGCCTTAAAAAATATGAGCAGGATTTCCTGTGGCTTGTTAACGCAGGTGTTGGATTGATGGTCGCCAGGGTGACGGAGCCACGGAGTCCTCTCAAGAGGACGGAGAAAACGACAGCCTTCAAACTATACGAGTCTGATACAGGCATGCTCGCATCGCGATACCCCGGCAGCACCGCACGCGCTGTCTATCTTGATATGAAAACTCCCAACCTTGGTGGTCTCTATGAGAACGTGGTCGCGCAGGAACTCGTTGCCCTCGGGGCGGATGCATGGTACTACCAAACGCGTGAGGTCGGTGAAGTTGACTTTGTGATCGAAGGCGTCCACGGTCATGTTGTCCCAATCGAGGTCAAATCGGGCAAGAAAGTTCGAGCGCACGCGGCCCTCGATCGTCTGATGAGTGTGGGCGAGTACAAAATTCCCGAAGCCGTTGTACTAAGCCACGAGAATCTCAGCAAAGAGGGCAAGGTTCTGTACGTTCCAATCTACATGACGTTTTGTCTCGATGAGTTTATGGAAAAGGATGACCCCAATAACGATTTCTCGTTCGCACCCATATCTCTCTAGCCATTTGAATCCGCAATCCAGCCCCGTCCACACATCAATGCATTTCCCAAGGTGCTGCGCGTTTCGCGCCAAAGGCGCGAAAAAGCAAAGGGATAAGGCGTTGCAACAGCCACGCCCCCCATCCATCCCCAAAGTAACGCGCCTTTCGCGGTAAAGCCGCGAAACAGCGAAGGGGACGGAATACCCGACCAACTACGTCCTTCATCCGCCCACACAATCCGAGGACGTAGTCGCAGCATGATCTGAGGGCTGACCTTCGCGGACACTCCGCAGGACGAAAGAACCTCCGCCGCACGAAGTGCGCAGCAGAGGTTCTTTCATGTCCGAGGACGCGCCGGAAAGGTAGGTTGCCCTCGGGGCGGACATACAAGGCAGCTTATGCGACGGTGTAAACCCAGTTGTGCTTATCCTCGACAGCACCGGACTGGATGCCAGTCAGGGTCTCGCGAAGCTTCTTCATCACGGGGCCGATCTCGGTGCAGCCAGCCGGGAAGGTCACGGTCTCATCGGCACCGTAGACCTTGTTGTCGATCTCGCCCACCGGAGAGATGACGGCAGCGGTGCCGCACAGGCCGCACTCCACAAAGGTGCCGGCCTTGACCTCAGCCCACTCGACGGGACGCTGGTCGACGGTCATGCCCAGGTCCTCAGCGACCTGAACGAGCGAGCGACGGGTGATGGAGGGCAGGATGGAGTCGGTGTGAGACTGCGGAACGACGAGCGTGCCGTCCTCCTTCACGAACAGAACGTTCGCGCCACCGGTCTCCTCGACATAGGTGCGGGACTCGGAGTCGAGATACAAGTTCTCGGCATAGCCCTCGCGGTGAGCCTCCATCGTGGGCTTAAGGGACATGGCGTAGTTCAGGCCGGCCTTGATATTACCGGTGCCGTGCGGTGCGGCGCGGTCGTACTCGGAAACGCGCAGCTTGACGGGCTTGAGGCCACCCTTAAAGTACGGACCGACCGGAGTCACGAGAATACGGAACGTGTACTCAGGAGCGGGAGCCACGCCAATCACGTCACCGGAGCCGATCATAAACGGACGGACATACAGAGTCGCGCCGGAGCCGAAGGGCGGAACCCAGGCGGCGTTGGCAGAAACGACCTGCTTAACGGCCTCAACGAACTTGTCCTTGGGGAACGGGGGCATCTCGAGGCGCTGGGCAGAGTTATACATGCGCTCGGCGTTCATGTCGGGACGGAAGCAGACGATGCTGCCGTCCTCGGCGGTGTAGGCCTTCAGGCCCTCAAAGACCTCCTGGCAGTAATGGAAGATGCCACCGCACTCGGAGACATGCAGGGTGTGGTCGGTGGTCAGGCCGCCCTCGTCCCACTCGCCATCCTTCCAATGAGCCTCGTAGCTGTAATCGGTCTTCATGTAGCCAAAGCCGAGGCTACCCCAATCGATATCCTTCTTCTCGACAGTCATATGTCGCTCCTTACATACACAGTTGCATACTCGCGAACTCGCACGCAAGGACCGAGGCTGACCGCGTCGCAACGTCGCACGCCCGGAGCGTAGAGCCGGACGGGACACGCGAACGGCATCAAAGCCGATGGCACGTCGATTCGCATGCACGAGATTGTACTCCCCGCACGCGTCTGATAAAACGCTTTTCTTTAACTAAGTAAAGTATTTTCATTTGACCGAAACTAAAGAGGCCCGCCACCGTAAGCGGTGACGGGCCTCAACTGCACGGTCTGCGCGCTGGCTCGAGCTACACGTTCTTTTTGCCCAGCTTAGCCTTAACCAGGCCGACCACGGTCGGGATGATCGACACGGCGACAATGCCGATAATCAGCAGCTCAAAGTGCTCCTGCACAAAGGGAATGCCGCCAAAGAAGTAGCCCAGCAGCGTAAAGAGCGTCGACCAGGTAATGCCGCCCAGCACGTTAAAGATGACAAAGTTGCGCCAGTGCATACCGCCCATGCCGGCGATAAAGGGCACAAAGGTGCGAATAAACGGGAAGAAGCGGCCCAGGAAGATGGCCAGGTGGCCCCACTTGTCCAAGAAGTCCTCGGACTTTTTAATGCGCTCGGGCGTCATGGCCTTGACCTTGCCCGAAGCGATAATCTTTTTGCCAAAGAAGTGGCCGATCATAAAGTTGCACTGGTCGCCCAGGATGGCAGCAGCCCATGCGACGGCCAGCAGGGCCACAATGTTAAAGCCGCCTTTGTGGGCAAAGAAGCCCGATGCAAACAGCAGCGAGTCGCCGGGAAGGAACGGGAAGAACACCACGCCTGTCTCAATGAAGATGATGAGGAACACACAGCCGTAGGCCATAAGCGGGCCGGCGGCGATCCAGCTGGTAATCGCGGTGCGCGGATCCTTAAGCAGCTCGGCGATAAAATTGATGAAACCCATGAAGTAAAACCTCTCAGTTGTGGGCGCGGACACGTCCAAGTTGACCAGTATACGGTTGCGGCGCCCCCTCGTGCACAACCCCACAAAAGCATGACTCCATTACCAGCAAGTTTGCATAACTGACACTTGTCACGCGATGCTCAGCAAGATTGTTCTTCCTAATCCCTAGCGAATCGCTATACTTTATTGAATCGCATTGCCATGGCGCTAAGGGAGGGCGGCCGGTGAGCTTTATCAATACCATTCGCGAGGACATCAAGACCGTCCAGGCGCAAGACCCCGCCGCGCAAAACGGTCTGGTCATCTTCCTTTCCTATCCTGGCCTGCACGCCAAGTGGAACCATGTGCCCGAGCACTGGCTCTGGGAGCACGGTCATCGCTCGCTCGCCCGCGTGCTCTCGCAAATCACCCGCCACATCACCGGCGTCGAGATTCATCCCGCCGCACAGATCGGCAAGCACTTCTTTATCGACCATGCCATGGGCGTCGTCATCGGCGAGACCACCATCGTGGGTGACAACTGCGTGCTCTACCAGGGCGTCACACTCGGCGGCACCGGCAACGAGACCGGCAAACGCCACCCCACCCTGGGCGACAACGTCACGGTGGGCACGGGCGCCAAGGTGCTCGGCAACATTCGCATCGGCGACAACGTCAAAATCGGCGGTAACTCGGTTGTCGTCAAGGACGTGCCCGACAACTGTACCGTCGTTGGCGTGCCGGGACGCATCATCAAGCGCAACGGCTGCCGCGTGTTCGAGGAGAGCTTCGACGCCAAACAGCACCGCGAGTACATGCCCGACGCCGCCGCCGAGCAGTCCGCGCTCAACCGCCAGGGCATCACCGAGAACGCCCGTCGCGTCAAGGAACTCGAGCGAGAGGTGGCCGAGCTCAAAGCCCTCGTCGCCAAGCTCGTGGACGAACGCTAGGGCTGCGGACAACCGCCACAACATGAACGCCAACACAAAAGGCGCGCCAGGGAATTCATCCCCGGCGCGCCTTATTTATGATGTGACATGCGGGACTGCCCCTTTGTCACATTATGCGAACTGACTCAGATAGAGGTCGGCATAAGCGCCCTCGGCAGCCAGCAGCTCCTTGTGCGTACCCTGCTCGATGATATTGCCGTGATCCATGACCAGGATGAGGTCGGCATCGACAATCGTCGACAAACGGTGCGCGATCACAAAGCTCGTGCGCCCACGCATGAGCGCGTCCATGGCGCGGCCGATGGCAAGCTCGGTGCGCGTGTCCACGCTCGACGTCGCCTCGTCCAGGATGAGGATCGCCGGATTGTTGAGCAGCACGCGCGCGATGGTCAGCAGCTGACGTTGGCCCTGGCTGATGCTCTCGGCATCGTTAGCCACACGCGTGTCGTAGCCCTGCGGCATAGTGCGCACAAAGAAGTCGACCTGAGCGGCACGTGCGGCCGCGACAATCTCTTCGCGCGTCGCCTCGGGACAGCCATAGGCGATGTTTTCGGCAATGGTGCCGTCGAACAGCCAGGCGTCCTGCAACACCATGCCAAACTGCTGGCGCAGCTCGCCGCGGTCCATGCGGCTCGTGTCCACACCGTCGAGGGTAATGCGGCCACCGTCGATCTCGTAGAAGCGCATGAGCAGATTGATGAGCGTGGTCTTGCCCGCGCCCGTGGTTCCCACCACCGCGATCTTTTGGCCCGGCTCGGCGGCAAACGACACGTCGCGCATGAGCGGCTTGTCGGGCGCATAGCCAAAACGCACGTGCTCAAAGGCAACACGGCCCTCCACCTTGCCCGGCAGCTTGGCGGCGGCCGCCGGCAACGGATCGGCTTCCATCTCGGACTCGTCGAGCAGGTCGAACACGCGCTCGGCGCTCGCCAGCGCGCTCTGCAGCGAGTTAAAGGTAAACGACAGCTGCGTCATGGGCTCGGACGCCTCGTAGATAAACTGGAAGAACGCCTGGAACACGCCGACGGTCATATGCCCGGCAACCAACATGCTGCAGCCCACAAGCGCAATCACGATCTGCGCCAAGCGGCCGATAAAGCGCACCGCGGGGCCGACGGCGTTAATCATGAAGTCGGCCTTGGTACTCACGCGCGCCAGTTCCTTCGAAGCCTCGTGTACCTCGGCAGAGCTCTGGCGCTCGCGGTTAAACGCACGGATCACCAGACGGCCCGAGTAGCCTTCCTCGACCGCGCTCGTAATCTTGGACACCCACTCCTGACGCTCGCCCGTCACATCGTGCGTGCGGCGCGACACGACCTTCGTCACCAGCAGCGAAAGTGTCGTAAAGAACAAAAAGACAAGCGTGAGCGGCACGCTAAACACGAACATCACGCTCACGGCGCCCACCACGGTACCGATCGACACCAGAAGCTGCAGCAAACCGCGCTGCATGCTCTCGGACATCTTGTCCAAGTCGTTGGTCGCACGGCTGACGACCTCACCGGGACGATGCGCGTCAAAGTAGGAAAGCGGCAGACGGTTGAGTTTTTGTGCGATGCGGTTGCGTAGGCGCAGGTTGAGGCGCTCGGCAACGCTCGACATCAAAAAGCTCTGGAGTGCGTAGAACGAGGCGGCGGCGGTCCAGATCATAAAGTAGATGAAGATGGTCCTGCCGCAGTTCTCCCAGGTAATGCTGAAGGTAGCGTTGTTGGCAAACGCCAGCTTCATATGCCCCCACAGCTCATCGATCACGCGGGCGCTGTAAGCCGGCGCCGCGGTGTTAAAGATGACATAGAACACGATGCTCGCGAACACGATATAGAAGCGCCAATGGTCGCCGGCAGCCTCGCTCCACAGGCGGCGCACTGTCGCCCAGGTGTCGCGGGGCGTCTCGTCCTCATCCTCGTCGTCAACGTCGCGCATGCGCTCCGCCTCGGCGCGGGCGCGCTCGTCCTCGGCGCGCTCGTTCTCCTCGTAGAGTGCCTGGCGGCGAGCCTCGCGCTCCGCCGCCTTGGCGGCTTCGTCCAGGCCGGGCGTGGCGCCCGTCTCCTCGACCACCTCTGCAACTGCGGCGTCATCGGCGATGCCCTGCTTCTTGAGCTCCTCGGTCATGCTACTCACCTCCCTTCATCTGCGATTCCGCGATAGCGCGGTACACCTCGCAGGTTTCCATGAGCTCGTCGTGCGTGCCTAGGCCCACAATCTCGCCATCCTTGAGCACCACGATCTGATCGGCATGCAAAATAGTCGAGATGCGCTGGGCGATGATGAGCACCGCGGCATCGCGCGTCTCGTCCTGCAGTGCATGGCGCAGGGCGGCGTCGGTCTTAAAGTCCAGGGCCGAAAAACTGTCATCGAAGATATATAGATCGGCATGCTTCATGAGCGCACGGGCAATGGCCAGGCGCTGACGTTGGCCGCCCGAGAAGTTCGTACCGCCCTGGGATACCGGCGTATCGAGTCCCTGCGGCTGGTCGAGCACAAAGGTGCTCTGGGCAACCTCCAGCGCGTGGAGCATGTCGGCATCAGTCGCGTCTTCGTTGCCAAAGCGCAGGTTGCTTGCAACGGTGCCCGAGAACAGCCACGCCTTCTGCGGCACGTAAGCGATATGCCCGCGAATCTCACCTTGCGAAAGGTCGCGCAGATCGACGCCGTTCAGGCGAATGGTGCCCTTCGTGGCATCGTGGAAGCGAAGCAAGAGCTTGGCCACCGTCGACTTGCCCGAACCCGTTGAGCCCACGATCGCCGTGGTCTGGCCACGGCGACAGGCAAAGCTCAGGTCGCACAGGGTCTCCTCGTCGGCATCGTCAAAACGGAACGACATATGGTCGAACACGGCCACCGCGTCGGCCCCATCTGCGGACTCAGGCGCCCCGTCGCCCAGCGTAGCCTTGCCGTCCACGATGCTCGGCTCGATTTCGAGCACCTGCTGCGCACGGTTGAGGCACGCCGCAGCGCGCGGAAGCGTCAGAATCACCATCTGCGCCATCATCACAAAGAACAGGATCAGGATCGCGTATTCCAACACGGCCGAGATGCTGCCGATTTGCATGGCATGGACGCCCACGCGGTTGCCGCCCACCCACAGCACCGCCACCTCGGCGATGTTCATCAAAAAGAAGCTGGAGCTGTCGAGACCCACAAACAGGTGGTTGACCTTGATGGCATTGGCCGCGTAATCGCTAAACACCTCGTCCAGGCGCTGCTCCTCGTGGCGCTCCTTGTTAAATGCGCGGATGACGCGCACGCCCACGATGTTCTCGCGCAGCACCACGTTCATGCGGTCGATAAAGCTCTGCAGGCGCATAAAGATCGGCGCGGCGTTAGCCACCGTAAAGACCGCCGCCACCAGCACGATCGCAACGACCACGCCCAGCAGCGTGCCCATGGCGGGATCGATAAACCAGGCAAAGATGATGCCCGCCACGGCCAAGAACGGCACCGGCAGCACCAACTGAATCGTCTGAAGGATAGCCTGCTGAATCACGTTGATGTCGTTGAGTGAGCGCGTGATCATCGAACCCGTGCCAAAGCGCTCAAAGTCGCTGGCCGCGAGTTCGAGCGACTTGTCGTACACGGCATTGCGGATATCGCAGGCCACGTTGGCGGCCAGGCGCGCCGAAAGATAGCAGCCCAGCACCGTGCCGCCGCTGGCCATGCCGGTCGCGATAAGCATGTACAGGCCGTTGCGTAAAATATAGTCGACATCGCCCGTGGTAATACCGGTGTTGACCATGTTCGCCAGCATCGTGGGAACCAACAGCGTACCGACGTTATCTATCAGCACCGCAAACAGCGTCACCGCAATCAGCCCGCGATACGGCCTCATAAACCTCATCAAGAGTCGCACGTTTCCCCCTCTTCTTGTTTTTCCACTTGGCTCTCGGCGGCCATCTGCTGTTTAAACGCCTCGCACTCTTCGTTAAGAACATGGGAGAACTTGCCGACCAGGCGCATAATCTCACGCTGTTCCCAAGACTCGAGCGCGCCAAAAGCACGCTGCTCGGCTTTAACCGCCGGCAACGCATAGTGCTCGGCGAACCGCCGGCCCTCATCGGTCAAACAAACGACCTTATTCTTACGACCGCCCTCGGCAAACTCCAACGTCGCAAGCCCTCGCGCCCTAAGCGTCTTGATCGCCGAGTTAATGGTCTGTTTGCTATAGAACCATTCGCTTGTCAGACGACTCACAGCGACGCTGCCGCCCGCCGTGCTGATGTCGACGAGCATCCAATAGGCGCAGTCCGAAAGGCCGCAGGCGCGTGAGAACTCCGAATAGATATGATCGAGTCCATTGAGCATCCGGTCGAAATCGACCAGCGTAACCGCGCTATTCATCTATCCCACCATTCGATTGTCCGAATTTTGACCAATTTGTATTTCTAGATTAGTCCGAGTTTTGACTATCGTCAATAAGCTCGACATATATGGTCGGCTCTACATTGCATATCGATAGAAAAAGACCGCCGGCGCGGGGGCGGCGCCGGCGGTCACGCGAGAATAGCGATGTATTTGCCCGTTAGGCAGCGACGGCCTCGTAGACCGTTGCGCCCGCAAAGCTGTCGTGCAGGCTCTTGCCGCAGATCCAAGGCAGCTCGACGACCTCGCAGACCGTGTTGACCAGCTCGGAGCAATCAGTAAAGTGGCCCTTATCGTTGAGGGTCTCGCAATCCTGAACACGCCAATAGCCATCGGTGTGCGTGATGTAGTACTCGTGATCGTTGATCGACACGAAAGCGCGCGTCTTGGAACGCAGCAGCTTCAGAAATCCTTCGAAGTCAGTCTCGACGACATCTCCAGCCTGGAACATGATAGTTACCTCCTGGCCCAGCGCCACCACAGCGCATTGATAAACGTTGGTACCCCTTTAGTAAAACCTTTATCAATGGATATGCGCCCATGTTTTAGGCAAGTGGTAAAAAACCGCAGGGTAGACGGGATAAAACGTTTAACCATCTCATTAGCTTCTCACATTCTTGCCGCAGTTTTATGCAAGCCGACTTTTCCGATTGGTGACTATTGCTGTTTGGGCCCTCTGCGCGATTACGGCTACGGCACGACGGGTAAGAACGGAGTATCTGCAACGTCATCGCTAGGAGAACCCATGGAGACCATCGAAGCGCTCATCCATCGCCGTAGCTGCCGCAACTACAGCGATCGCCCCGTCGAGGCAGAAAAGCTCGCACGCATTATCGAGGCAGGCCAGTACGCGCCGAGCGGCATGGGACGTCAGCCGGTCACGTTCGTCGCCGTCACCGACCCCGCGACCGTCGAGCGTCTCTCACAGCTCAACGCCCAAGTTATGGGCAGCGATGGCGATCCCTTCTACGGGGCCAAGACTGTTGTGGTAGTGCTCGTCGACCGCAGCGTGCCCACGCACCTGGAAGACGGCTCGCTCGCCATGGGCAACCTGCTTAACGCAGCCTATGCGCTGGGCGTCGATTCGTGCTGGATTCATCGCGCCCACGAGGTTTTCGATTCGCCCGAGGGCCTGGAGCTGCTGGCCAGCTGGGACCTGCCCGCCGACGGAAGCCTGCGCGGTGTGGGCAACTGCATTCTGGGCTACGCCGAGGACGTGCTTCCCGAGGCCAAGCCTCGCCGCGACAACGTCGTTTACGTCAGGTGATTAGTTCCGCCGTTCTAACGAACGGCGGACCCGCTGAAAGGCCCCGTCCCATATTTGCTGCCCCACTCGCAACTTATCTTGCCGATGGAGTTGTTGCCGTTTCGCTCGTCTGACTCGCATCGGCGTCGTCGCTTTGCCCGCCTTCGTCCTTTTGAGCATCGGCAATGGTGGCAGCAGCTGCGACCATACCGCGCTGGGGCGCCACACCCGTCTGGTCTTGTGCGCCCTCAACAAGCTCCGTGCCAGCATGCGCAAGTTCAGGCGATTTGAACATCGCGCCCAGACTCGCGCCGTCGCCGGCATATCCGAGCGCCGCGAGCGCGATGACGATTATCGCAACAACGACCGCGATCGGAACGTAGCGATGCCAGCCTGCGGGATTGAGGCCGCTACGGCGAGCAGCGCCACGGCTAATGTAGCCGAGCGTTCCATCGTGCTTGAGCTTTGAGCCCACCACGCGCCTTCGTCCCCACAACGAGGACTCGGCCTGCATTGCCAAGCGAGCGCTTGCCGAAGGATAGCCATATTTTGTGCGCTTGAACGAGCCGTCGAACCCCGAGGCGCTTTTGCCCCACGTCCGCGAAGTCGTACGCCGGCCGACCGGCGCCGCACTTCGCTTTGTTCGGTTCGTTTTTGAAGTCTCCGCCATACTCCCCCGCACGCCGTAACACAATCGAAACAATGCTTCTTTGGACTGTATCACACGCGCCGCACGCGGTCACGGCGCCTCGCTCAGCGGTCGTTGTCCTTCAGCAGGCGCCATAAAGTCGTGCGGCTTATACCGAGCACCTCTGCCGCACGTGTCCTGTTGCCGTGAAGGTGCTGCAGGACCAACCGTGCGACATCGCGCTCGGTATCGGCCAGGGGACGCAAGATGTACAAATCGCTTTCGAGCGCCGGGGCGCCAAAGGTCGCGGTCTTGATAACGTCCTCCTGGGCAAGCACCTCTTTCGCCACGGCGCGCTCCACCGTTCCAGCCCCCACTAATATATAGAGTCGTTCAGAGACTTCACGCAGCTGCAGGTAATTGCGGGGCCAACGGTACGCATCGAGCGTCTCTGCCGCGGCGGCGGACAACATGGGGGCACCCGTCTTAAACATATCTGCCAGATACTTCAGGTAGCACGCAGTCTTTTTCGACGCGCCGCCCTGCTCGGCAATCGCAGGCGCCACGCTCACTGCACATGCCAAGCGCTCGGTCACAAAGGCAGCCTGGTCGCTTTCGCCACCACCCGGCATATCGTTTGCCGTCAACACCACATGGCAACGAGTTGCGAGCGCCGTGTCGATCATTGCGGACACGAGCTCGCGCAGGCGCTGGGGCCCAACGGCATGCCAGCCGCTCACGCAAAGCGTCAGCCCCGTTTGGAATAGCGGCGATTCGGAACTTTTGAGCAGATGGCGCCAACCGCGATCCGTAAGCTCATCGAGCGCAACGGACACAAAGGGCTGATCGGCATAGGGTCCATCCAGGTACAGGCGTTTTGCAATCTGGTCCTGCCCCGCGCCCAGTTCACCCTCGAGCATAAGGGGCACCCCGCGTGCGTAGCTCTCCCGTACGGGGGCAGCGACCGCTGCCGCATCTTCGACGATGCCGTACGTGCTCGACTCGTAGCGAGCCTCGACTTCGTCGGCATTGAGCCACTCGATGCCCGCATGCGTCGCAGCGGCGCGCACCTCATGCGCCACGACCACCCAAAGCGCTCCGCGCTCCTTGGCCGTCGGGCGCACCGTCAAGCTCAACCGCACGCCCTCGTGGCCCATCACCAGGCGTGCCCCATCGCCCACGCGAGCGAGACGCTCGGAAACAAAAGCAGCGATATCCTGCTCGAGCGCCGCGTCACTCATAGTCGAGATTACAACGCCACCGCGCCCGTCGATTGCCAGCGCCGATGCTCCGGCTGCGGACAATGCCTCAATCAGAATCTGCAGCTTGGCATCGCTGTCCATGGTTCGCCCCGTCTCCAGCCGCGGCCCCATCTGAGACCCGGCATCTCAAGTGTTTCAAAATTGAACGATAATGTTCACCAAACACTATAGGGCCCGCGGTGCCTTCTTGCGAATATATGAATTGCCCCGCATCGCCATCCTGGCGGGGCGATAAGAGCTCTTCGGGACCTATCAACCTGCGGACAAGCCATACCCGCAAGAGCTCCTATCGCTCCACCGTGAGAATGCGCTCGCCAGCATGCAACACGCAAATAAGCTGCTTCTCTACCAGATTCCCAGCACGTGCTGCATTCCCAAACTCATGCACGCAATGCCAATCCAGCAGCAAAAGCCCAACGCGATAGGCTTTCCGCCCTTTTTGACCAGCTCGACGATATCGGTATTAAAGCCAATAGCCGCCATGGCCATCACAATAAAGAACTTCGACAGCTCCTTGATGGGCGCCGTAATGGACGCGGGAAGCTGAAGCACCGTGGTGATCACGCTCGCCAGCACAAAGAACAGCACGAACATGGGAAACGCTCGTTTAAGCGAGAACGTGCTTTTGGCGTCGCCGCCGGCCTTGCGCGCCAGATGCATCTGCCAGCATGCGAGAACCAACGTAATGGGAATAATGGCCAGCGTCCTGGTGAGCTTAACCACCGTGGCGCTCTCGAGCACATTGGCGCCGGGATGCATGCTGTCCCAGGCACTCGCCGCAGCCGTTACGGACGAGGTGTCGTTGATGGCGGTGCCGGCAAACAGGCCAAAGCCCTCGTTGGTCAGCCCGAGCATGCCGCCGAGCGTCGGAAACACGAGCGCCGCGATAACGTTAAACAGGAAGATGACCGAAATGGCTTGGGCAATCTCGCGATCATCAGCATCGATAACGGGCGCGGTCGCAGCGATGGCCGAACCGCCGCAAATCGACGAGCCCACACCCACAAGCGTCGCGATCTTGCCCGGCACGTTCATAACGCGGCAGAGCACAAAGGCGATGACAAGCGAGGTCGAGATCGTCGCCACGATAATCGGCAGCGACTGGGCGCCTTTGGACAGAATCTGCGAGAGGTTCATGCCAAAGCCAAGCAGGATAACCGCGTACTGCAAGACTTTTTTAGACGTATAGGTGACACCGGCGGCGAGCTGTTCGCGGCGATTCTTGGGAAAGACAAGCGCCAGAACCATGCCAAAGAGGATGGCAAATACCGGCCCACCGACCACCTCAATCTGTTTGCCAAACAACGTCGCGGGGATGGCGATGATCAGGCAGAACAAGACGCCCTTCCAGCGCTCGCGTACGATATTTGCCAGTTGCATATGGGATTCCTTCTTTCTATTTCACGTTTGCGACGGCTTATGATACGGCAACATTGGGCACAGCCCTGCGCAAATACAGACTAAGATGCCGCAATAGTTCTTGGGCAACAGCCGAATTACCCACCGCGGAGAGCTGATTCGCGGCATAATTAACAGCTGATATATGAGTGTGATAGAACGGTTGTGAGGCACTATGGAAGAATCGATGCACGTTGGCGAGCAGGAAACGAGCCTACAGGACCAGTCCTACCACACCATTCGACGCAAAATCGTCTACCTGGACTACAAGCCGGGCGAAAAGCTAGGCGTCAAGCAGCTTTGCGACGACCTGGATATGGGGCGTACCCCTGTGCGCGAGGCACTGGTGCGTCTGGCGCAAGAGGGCCTGGTGCGCACCGTGCCCCAAAGCGGCACCTATGTCTCGCCCATCAACCTCACCTTTGCCGAGAGCGCCTGCTACATTCGCGAACACCTGGAAAAACAGGTGATTGTGGAGTGCTGCGCCCGTGCCACCTCGGCAGGTATCGAGCAGCTCGACCGAGCCATCGCGCTGCAGGAAAAGGCCATGGCCGAAGAGGATCGCATCGGATTCTTTTTAAGCGACAACCTCATGCACCGCATGATCTTTAGCATCGCGTGCCGCAGCACCGTGTGGTCGTGGCTCGAGGCGACCAATGCCGACCTGGAGCGCTTCCGCTGGCTGCGCGCCGCCACGCAGAGGCTCGACAATCAGGAGATTGTTAACGAGCACAAACAAATCCGCCGCGCCATCGCCGGCCGCGACCCCATCGAGGCGAGCTTTTTGGTCAGCAAGCACCTGCATATGATGTTCCGCAACCAGACCGAGGTCCTGGACCAATATCCCAAGTATTTCGAGACCAGCAAGCTCCGCTAACCTGCCAAAAAGGGACAGGTTTATTTCGGCAGGTTTTATCTGGGCAAATGCAACAAGGCCCGACTCCGCCACAACGGAGCCGGGCCTTGGTCGCCAGAACGGCGGAACAACAACTACTCCACGGTCACGCTCTTAGCGAGGTTGCGAGGCTGGTCAACGTCGCAACCGCGCAGGATGGCCACCTCGCGGGCGAGCAGCTGCAGCGGAACGCTCGCCGTGATGGGGCTGAACACGTCACGGACGGACGGCACGCGAATGATACAGTCGGCAATCTTGTTGATTTCCTCGTCGCCCTCGGTAGCAACGACGATGACCTTGGCGCCGCGAGCCTTGCACTCCATGAGGTTCGACACCGTCTTATCGTACGTTGCGCTCTTGGTTGCCACCGCGATGACAGGGAAACCCGGATCGATCAGCGCGATGGGGCCGTGCTTCATCTCACCGGCGGCATATGCCTCGGCATGCAGGTAGCTGACCTCCTTGAGCTTAAGCGCGCCCTCATAAGAAATGGCGGCGCCCATGCCGCGACCCACGAACAGCGCGGACTGCGCGTCCTTGCACACAAGCGCGGCCTCGTGCACGGCCTCGGTCTGCGTATCCAGGATCCACTGGATCTGCTCGGCCGTATCGGAAAGCTCGCGGAACAGCATGCGCGTCTGCTTGGTGGTCAAGCGGTACTTGACCTGCGCCAGCAGCAAGGCCAAAAGCGTGAGGCTCACGACCTGACCGATGAAGCTCTTAGTCGAGGCGACTGCAATCTCCTTGTTGGCCTTGGTGTAGATGACGCCGTCGCTTTCGCGCGCCACCGGGCTGCCCACCACGTTGGTGATGCCAAAGACCTTGGCGCCCTTGATGCGCGCATCGCGAATGGCGGCAAGGGTGTCGGCCGTCTCGCCCGATTGGGACACGGCCACGACGAGCGTCGTCGGCGTGATGATGGGGTTGCGGTAGCGGAACTCGCTAGCCGCCTCAACCTCGGTAGGAATACGAGCCCAGCCCTCAATAAGGTTCTTGGCGATGAGTCCGGCATGGTAGCTGGTGCCGCAGGCAATCACATATACACGGTCGATATCGTTGAGTTCCTCGAGCGAAAGGCCCAGCTCGTCGATATCGAGCTCACCGGCAGGGGTCATGCGGCCCACCAGCGTGTCGCGCACCACGCGCGGCTGCTCGTGAATCTCCTTGAGCATAAAGTCGGGATAACCGCCCTTTTCGGCCATGTCCAGATCCCAGTCGATATGGGTGATCTTGGGCTCAATCACATTGCCGGCCTCGTCGGTATACTCGACGCCTGCGGGCGTGAGCTTGGCAAACTGACCGTCCTCGAGCACCACGACATCGCGGGTGGCGTCGATGAGCGCGATGACATCAGAGGCGACATAGGCGCCGGTCTCGCCCGCGCCGACCACGATCGGGGAATCCTTGCGGGCCACGGCGATCACGCCGGGCTCGTCAGCGCACACGGCGGCCAGACCATAGGCACCGACCACGTGGGTACAAGCCTCGCGCACGGAGGCCATCAGGTCGTGCGTCTCGGCATAAGCCTCTTCAATCAGATGCGCGAAGACCTCGGTATCGGTCTCGCTCTTAAAGTGGTGGCCGCGGCCCTCCAGCTCTTCGCGCAGCTCGGCGAAGTTCTCGATGATGCCGTTGTGGACGATGGCGATGCGACCATCGCAGCTGGTGTGGGGATGGGCGTTGACAACGGAAGGCTTGCCGTGAGTGGCCCAGCGGGTATGGCCGATACCGCAGGTAGCGTCGCTGTCGATATTGGATAGCTCGCTCTCCAGGCCCGCAACCTTACCCACGCGGCGGATGACGTCGAGGTGAGCCGCGGCGCCCTCGCCCACCTCGAGCGCGACGCCCGAGGAATCATAGCCGCGATACTCCATGCGCTTGAGGCCCGTAACCAGGATGTTCTTTGCAATATCAGAGCCAGTGTAGCCGACAATTCCGCACATAGGATAAATCCCTTCGTTCGCGTGACTGCAAGACGTCCACGCACAAGGGGCGCTGAGACGTATAACGTTCGAGTATTGTACTCAGGCAAGCACAAGCTGATATACCAGAAGTGGTATCTCAACTTAGATACCACCCGATGCACACACCCCACCGCCACAACGGTGACAGGCACCTTTGCGGTGGTTGGCACTCCCCTAGGGACGCAGGCGGCCTTCGAGCCGATTGCCCAGGGCCGTGAGCGCCATGACAATGACGTAGTAGACCACGGCCACCACTAAAAACGGTTCAAAGGCTCGATAGGTGAGCGCCTGCACGCTCTGGGCGGCGCGCATCATATCCATCAGGCCGATGGTTGCCACCAGCGAGGAGCTCTTGAGGACCGTGATCACTTCGTTGACCAGGGCGGGGGCAATCGAGCGCATCGCCTGCGGAACGATGATCTTGCGCATCATGGGAACATAGCGAAGCCCGATGGCCCGAGCGGCATCGTACTGCCCCCGGTCAACGCCCTCGATACCACCGCGCACCGTCTCGGACACCGTCGCTGAGCCGTTGAGCCCCAGCGTAATGGCACCGGCGGCAAACATCGAAATTTTGAAGCCCGTGAGCTGCGGCGTCGCAAAGTACGCCAAAAAAAGTAACACGATGAGCGGCACGCCGCGAAAGATAGAGGTGTAGAAGTTGAGCACCGCACGCAATGGGCGACAGGGCAAAACCTTGAGCACGGCAATGAGAAAGCCCAGGACGAGTGCTATGGCCAGCGCGGCGGCCGTCACCTGACAGGTCACGACCAGGCCGCTCATAAACATCGGTATATATGGTTCTAGCAGTTCAAACTTCATCAGCATGCCCTTGGCGCGCGCCTCACCGGCTCGCTATTTTCCGGCAACCGTCGACGTACCGGAAGCGGAATAGTCGCCGTTCCACATGAAGTCGGCGCCCACATACTGCTTGATGCAGTCATCGATGGTGCCGTCCTCGAGCATCTCGCCGATGCACTCGTCAAGCGTCGCGACAAATCCGGCACCCTTCTTGGCCATCAGGCGGTACACGCCCACGTGATCGCTCGTCTCGGAGCGATCGAGCAGGCCCAGCACCAGGCCCTCATTCGCATCGCGCATGGACTGGCCCTCGGCGCCGTCACACAGGTAGGCATCGATGCGCCCGGCGAGCACCTCTTGCAGGCACTGGTCGCCACCGTCGTACGTGTGAATATCAGCATCGGGCATGACCTTGGCGATGAACTTGTTCTGCACGGTACCGGTGGTGCAGGCGATAGACTTGCCGGCGAGGTCCTCAACGCGCTTGACGGGATCGCCGCCGAGCGTGAGAACGCCCACAAGCGGCTGATAGTAGCCGCGCGTGAAGTCATAGGTCTGCTCGCGCTCTTCGTTGGAGCTCATCGCCATGGTAAAGGCCTTGTCATCGCTCTGCACCGATGCAAGCGTGGCGGCAAAGTCCTGCGGCTCAAAGTCGTAAGAAAAGCCCAGGCGCGAGGCCATCTCGTCGGCAATGGCGATATCCAGGCCGACAACCTTCTGCTTGCCGTCCGACTGCGTCTCCAGATAGCGATAGGGCGCAAAGGCATCGTCGCCCACAAAGGTGAGCTTGGCGCCCTTGATATCGTCGCCCGCAACCGCGGCAGAACCAGCGGCAGAGCCCTTGTCAGCGCCACTGCCAGCGCAACCGCTCGCCGCAACCATTGCAGCACCGGCGATCAAACCCAGGAAATCACGACGAGAAACAGCGCGAGTCATACCAAAGCCTTTCAATCTACGTTCAAAACGGCTTCCATTGTAGACACTCCACCGTTTAACGCGCAGCCCAGCCGCGCCAAAACCACCACAAAGGGGGACAGGCACCTTTGTGTGGTCTGGACTCCGGTGTTTGCCCAGATAAAACCTGTCAAAATAAACCTGCCCCTAATTGGTAGGTTTTGACACCCCGGGAACGGGCGATGCTACAATCTGACTCGTACTTGAAACGCATCAAAGGGGCCGCTATGGCAAAGGTAAAAATCAGCGACGTCGCGCGCGAGGCAGGAGTCTCGCTGGGCACGGTATCCAACGCGCTCAACCACCCCGAAAAGCTGCGCCCCGAGACCCTCAAGCTCATCAACGAGACCATCAATCGCCTTGGCTACCTGCCCAACCAAAGTGCTCGTCAGCTCGCGGGCGGCGCCACCAAGTCCTTTGGCCTGGTCCTCCCCCGTCTCGACCATGGCTTCTCGCTCCAAATTGCCAGCGGCGCCCATAACGAGGCCCGCAAGCACGGCTATGACCTGCTCATCGCCAACGCCGATAACGACGACATCCTCGAGGACCACTACCTGCGCTATTTTATGGGCACGCAGATGTCCGGCGTCATGGTTCAGCCTATGGCGTCCCCCGATTGGCACCCCGCAATGACCAAGATGCCCGTGCCGATCGTCCATCTGGACATCCACTGCTCCGAACCCGGTTACTACGTGGCCGCCGACAACGAGGCACAGGGGCGCATTATCGCCGAGCTCGCCATCACCCGCGGCGCGCGCCATATCACCGTTGTGGGCAGAGCGGCATTTATACAGCTCACCCTGCGCGTACTTGGCATTCATAAGGCCCTCGTCCTGCATCCCGATATCAAAATTGAGGTCATTGACGCCGGAGAATGGAATACCGCTGCCGATGGTTACAGCATCGGCGCTCAGATTGCCGAGCGCTCTACCGGCGAGCGTCCCGATTTTGTCATCGGCCTTACCGATGTATTGGCCTCGGGCGTTATCTCGGCGTTGACCGACAAAGGCATCTCCGTCCCCGAACAGGTTCGCGTGGCCGGCTGCGACGGCAACCCGCTTGCATGGAGCGGGTCGGTCCCCCTCACCACGGTGGCACCCCCGGGCTACGAGATTGGCCGCAAGGGTGTCCAGCTGCTCATGGAGCAAATCGAGAACAAGGCGCCGGCAAAAACCAAGCACATCCGCATTGGTTCCGCAGCGAGAACCGTTACTGCGGTCACAGCCGCCGAGGACATCAACCGTCAGGAACTCGTGCGGCCGTTCCTCTTGGAGCGCGCCAGTACCCAGGCGAGCAGCCAAGCCGAAGCCACCGCCATCAACCTCGGCGCGTATCTATAGCACGTCGGCCAGTATGCCAAAACGCCGCTCAAGCAAAGACGGCCAATTGCTCGTTTCAGCTCCGCAATTGCCTAGCGCACGGCCTTGACCGCCGCCGTCAGATCGAACAACGTATCGAGCACGGCCTCGCAGCCATCCACCACGTCCTGCGGCAGCGGCACGATATCGGGAACGGCAAAGACATGGCAGCCGGCCGTGATGCCCGAGACGCAGCCGTTGCGCGAATCCTCGACCACGGCACATTCCTCGGGAGCGAAGCCCGCGCGCTCGCAGGCAAGCAGGTACATCTCAGGGTTGGGCTTGCCGTGCACGACGTCCTCGCCACAGGTCACCGTTTCAAACTTGTCAAAGAGGCCGACCATCTTAAGGTTGCGCTCCGCCGTAACGTGGCGCGACGACGTCGCAAGGCCCACGTGATAGCCCGCAGCCAGCAGCTCGTCTAGACACTCGGCGGCGCCGGCCTTAAGCTCCAGTTCGGTCTTGACTATCTCGTCGCGAATCTCCTTGTGGCGGACATAGATCGCCTCGGCGGTTTCGCGACTACCGTAATGTTCATCAAGGATGTCCATGACATCGGGCAGCGTGCGGCCGATAAACTGATGGATCAGAGCATCATCAATCGCGATCCCCAGCTCGGCAGCGCCCGCCTTCCATGCCTTGATGCCTAAACGCTCGGTATCGACCAGCGTTCCGTCCATGTCAAAAATAACAGCCTTGATCATATCGGTCCCCTCACCGGATTGCATTACTGCCACTCTACCGCACTTTACAAACTTGTATATAACGTATATAGCATATTGCACTTTCGTTACATAGGCAGAAGTCTCATGACAGGCAGCTCGGTAGGATTATAGTTTTCAACCGAGTACTCAATGGTAAGGATCGTTTCATGCTTTCAGACACTACTGCACCTGCAGAGGAGCTTCAGAACAAACTCGCGACGCTCGAGCAGTTGCTTTTGGCATACGGACGCGTCGCCATCGGCTTTTCCGGTGGCGTCGACAGCAGCTTTTTAGCCGCGGTCTGCGCCCGCATTATGCCTGCCAGCACGCTTCTCGTTCACCTCACCACGCCGCTCATCGGCACGCCCGAACAAACCTCGTTTGAGCGATCCGTTGACGGGCAAACCAATGAGGGGCCGCATTTTAAGCTCCCCGTGCTCAATCTTTCGGTCGATCAGCTGCAGCTCCCCCAAGTAGCCTGCAACGACGCCAATCGCTGCTACCACTGCAAGCAGGCCGGCTTTACCGCCATCGTCAACCACGCCAAGTCGCTGGGCTTTTCCACCGTCATCGATGGCAGCAATGCAAGCGATCGCGGTGACTACCGCCCTGGCATGCGCGCGGCAGAAGAGCTCGGTGTACGCTCCCCTCTTATGGAGGTCGGCTTTACCAAGGACGAAGAGCGCGAGCTGTTGCGTGCATGGGGCTATCCCGTTTGGAGCCTGCCGGCGGGAGCCTGCCTTGCCACCCGCGTCCCCACGGGCGAGGAGCTTACGCGCGATAAAGTCGATTTAATCCGCGCCTGCGAGGATTACCTGCACGATCTTGATCTGGCACAGGTACGCGCGCGTTTGATCTGCGGCTGCATGCATATCGAGGCCGCACCCGCAGATGTCGCCAAGATCGCTGCCCTCGGTGGCAACGCCGTCGATGCCGAGGGCAAAACCCCGCTGCCCGCCGTTATCGAGTCCGCGCTGCGCGAGCTGGGCTGCGGCCATATCTTCCCCGAGGTCACCCCCTACATCCACGGCAACATGAATCAGTAACCTGCCAAAAAGGGACAGGTTTGTTTTGGCAGGTTTTATCTTGGGAAAATATCGCGAGGCAGTCGCCCCTCTAGCACCCATCAAACTTCGAGAGACGGTAGAGGGGCAATTCGGCTGCATCTACTTCTTCCGATAGCGGCGGTTGCGGCTCGTCGACGAACCCATTACTTCGATGAGTCCTTTATCCGCCATTTTTGGCAGATGGTAGCGGACGGACGAAATTTTGACCCCCGATGCAACCGCTATTTCTCGCGCCGTCATATCCACTTCGGCGCTGAGAGCCTCCAGGATCCTATCCGCTGTCGAAGCTGACGATTCTCTGCTCATATCGATAATCTCAAACGTGTCTTTGCCACATTTTGACAGGACATGTTTATCGACAAGATCCCCGCAGATCAGGCGAATGTCATCCGAATCCCACTTCAGGGCCTCTCGTATTTTTTGAACATCGCATACGCACCCATGCTCCCGCATAAACATGAGCAATGTTTCCTCGCGATCCGTCAGCTCGGTGCCCACATGGCTCTGAATCCACGTGCGGTTTTCAGCAAGCTCCGCCCCGTGCCGGGAAAGCAGCACCGTAAACGAATCGGCCTTAACGATAAATTTCGGCCTTCCAAGCGAACGAGACTCCATCTCGCGAATCATAGCCGGGATACCAGATCCCTGGCTTTCTGCAACGGCCCCCTCGGCATGCTCTAACGGCGTCGCCCCCATTAGGCTCATGAGCTTTGGGTTTCGGCAGCGCGATTCCCCGTCTGCAAGATTGTCCACCGTCTTTCCGCCCCAAAGCCCACCGGGGTTTTTGATCTCTATTCTGTCTGGATAGATATCGACACTCACGGCCTGCCCCACAAACATGGGCGAATATTCTCGATGGATGCAGGCATTTGCCAAGGCCTCGCGCAAAACCTCCTGGGGAACTTCCCAATCCTCCCTTCTGCCAGCACCTTGCACTATCGCCGCTTTGCGCAAGTTCCGTCCAATCGCGGCAAGGGCATCTTCGATGCAAGCCGGAATCGGGCCATCGCACAACTGGCGGTCAATAAACCGGGGTTGCCCGGGTGCAGATTTTTCCACATCGGAATGGACAGCGACATCGATCATGAGTTTGGGATAGAACTGCTGGGGGTAAATTCCCGCCGACAGAAGCCCTGCGAGCTTCACCGCACC
>URMO01000008.1 GCA_900549085.1 uncultured Collinsella sp.
GAGCACGAGGTTATCGACTACGACTGCGATTGCCCCGCCGCCTTCCGCTATTCCGGCATGTGCAAGCACGCCATCGCCACGGCGTTGGCGTATCTGGATGCCAGCGGCGCCGAGCCCGTCGAGGGTTTGCGCACGCCGGTCCGCACGTTTACGGCACCGCCCGCACAGTCCAAGCAGCCCGCGCGCCCCGCGCCCACCGCATCTGCGGTCAACCCCAACTTTCCCTTCCCGGCGCCCGTCCCCACGAGCCCGAGCCTTATGGCGGCGCTTTCCGATCTTTCGGACGCGCGCATGGACGAGCTCGTGGCCATGCGTCGCAAGCTCGCCGGCACCATTGACCCCGATGCGCCCAAGGCGGTGCTGGAGCCCTCGCTGGTGCCGTACTACAATCCGCTGTTTGCCGATCGCTTTAACTGGGCGCTCGAGTTTCGCATTCGCTGCGGTTCGGTGTCCTACGTGGTTAAGGATATCGACGGCATGGTCGATGCCTATGTGCGCGGCGGTACGCTCTCCTATGGCAAGAAGCTTACGTTCCTCCATACGCCCGAGGCCTTTGATGAGGTTTCGGTGCAACTGCTCGACCTTGTTGTGACGACGGTTGCCTATCTTTACGACATCACGAGCTCGCGCTCGGCATCGTACGACTTTGCCCGCAGCGGCTTTGTCGCCGAGCGTCAGTTGCCGGTATCCGAGTATTCTGTCGTGTCCGTACTGGACCTGCTGCGTGGCAGGACTATGTCCTTTGAGCCTGCTTGGTCGCGGGGGACGACGACGCATCGCGCCTACGAGGTGGCGGTCGAGCCGTCGCCGCAGGGGGAGGGCGAAGTCCAGGCCAAGCGCCCGCCGCTCCTTGCCGCCAAGATTGCACCGGCGGCGGGAGGCAGCTACGACTTGCGCCTGCCGGCCGATACGTACTGCTTTGTCGCGGGCGATGCAGCCTATCTGGTCGATACGCGCCGCGCGCGCCGTACCGACACGGCGTTTGCCCAACATGCGGCGCCGTTCCTATCGCACTTGTTGCCCTGCCGCACGCCGGTCCATATCGCCGCCGACCAGGTGGGTGAGTTCTGCCGCATGGCACTGCCGATCTTGCGCGACTACACCGACCTGACCGCTCCCGCCGTACTTGACGCCGTGGCGCCCGAGCTGAGTTTTGCCATGGCGATTGGCGTCGACGATGGCCTTGTGACCTGCAAGATTACGGTGGCCTACGGCGATTGGTCGGCAGATCTCTTTAGTCTTGGTGCTCCGGGCAGTCCCTTCGAAGAACAACGCCCCGGCGTTCCGCCCCGCGATACGGTGGCGGAGTTTCGCGTTATGGACACGGCGGCCCTCTATTTCGATTTCTACGAGGGCGGCCTGGCGTTTGAGGAGCGCGATGACGAGAGCCTGTTCCACTTGCTGACCGAGGGCCTGTCTGCCCTGTCCGAGCTGGGCGAGGTCATGCTCAGCGACCGCCTGCGCCAGATCTCGGTACGCCCTGCGCCCAAGCTTTCGGTGCGCGCCACCGTCAAGAGCAACTTGCTCGACGTCGAGTTGGGTGCGAGCGGGCTTTCGGCGGCCGACCTTGCCATCTATCTCGATTCGTATAAGCGCCACCAGACATTTGCGCGTCTCACGTCGGGCGACATCGTGCGTCTGGATGAAGGTGCCCGCGCTGCGTTTGGCCTTGCCGAGGACTTGGGCGTCGATGCCGTCGACCTGCTCGACGGCGTGTCGCTTCCCGCGTCGAGTACCCTGTTTGTCGACAGAATGCTCGAGCGCACGCCGGCGCTCGAGGCTGATCGCGACGCCGCGTTCCGCCGTACCGTCGAGCGCCTGGACACGCTCGGCAAGATGGACTTTACGGTGCCCGCCTCGCTTAAGGCCACGCTGCGTGGCTACCAGATTGACGGCTACCAGTGGCTCGGTTCGCTCGAGCATCTGGGCCTTGGCGGCATCTTGGCCGACGATATGGGCCTGGGCAAAACACTGCAGATGATTGCGCACATTCTGGCGCGCGTGGAGGCGGGGGATACCAAGCCCACGCTCGTGGTATGCCCCGCGTCGCTCGTGTACAACTGGGCTGCCGAGTTGGAGCGCTTTGCCCCCTCGCTTGATGTGTGTGCCATCGTGGGCGCCAAGGCCCAGCGTCGCGTGCAAATTGCCGGCGTGGCCGAGCACAACGTGGTCGTGACGTCGTATGACCTCATGCGCCGCGACATCGACGAATACGTCGAGCAGGACTTTGCCCGCGTGGTGCTCGACGAGGCCCAGTACATTAAAAACCCGCTCACCCAGGTGGCGCGCGCCGCCAAGCGCCTGCCGGCCGGCGTGCGCTTTGCCTTGACGGGAACGCCCATCGAAAATCGCCTGTCCGAGCTCTGGAGCATCTTCGACTTTTTGATGCCGGGCCTTCTGGGTACGCGTGACTCATTTGCCAAGCGCTTTGAGAGTCCCGTCGAGCATGCCGAGGGCGATAGCGCCGCTCGTCTGCAGGCGCTCGTGTCGCCGTTTGTGCTGCGTCGCATAAAGGAAGACGTGGTGGCCGATCTGCCCGAGAAGATCGAAGACACGGTGATGGCGCAGCTCACCGGCGAGCAGCGCAAGCTCTACCTGGCCAACCAGGACCGCATTGCCCAGCAAGTGCAGCACCGCGAGGCGGGGGAGTTTAAGAAAGATAAGCTCAAGGTGCTTGCCGAGCTCACCAAGCTACGCCAAATCTGCTGCGACCCGCATCTGCACTATGCGGACTACAAGGCGGGAAGCGCTAAGCTCGATACGTGTATGGAGCTCGTTCACGGCGCGCTCGACGGCGGTCACCGCATCTTGCTGTTCAGCCAATTTACGGGCATGCTCGATATCATTGGCAAGCGCCTGGCCAAGGAGGACATCGCCTTCCTTAAGCTCACGGGTGCATCGTCCAAGGAGAGTCGCGCCGAGATGGTTGCGCAGTTCCAGGCGGGCGAGGTGCCGGTGTTCTTGATTTCGCTCAAGGCGGGCGGCGTGGGCCTTAATTTGACGGCTGCCGACGTGGTCATCCACTACGACCCGTGGTGGAACGTGGCGGCGCAGGACCAAGCGACCGACCGCGCCCACCGCATTGGCCAGCAGCACACCGTGACCGTGTACAAGCTCATCGCCAAGGACACGATTGAGGAACGCATTATGCAGATGCAGGAGTCCAAGCGCGATCTGGTCAACAGTGTGCTCGGCGGCGACGGCATCTCGTCGGCACTGTTTACCCGCGAAGATGTTCTGGCGTTGCTGGGCGGCGACGGGCGCTAACCCGCTCGGGTGGGGCCGCCAGGGCGGATAGTACGCGCCACCCCACCGTTCCCGCCCGTTATGTGTTCATTTGCCATGCCGTGGATGGTTCGCCTGCCTTTGGGCATAAGAAGCATCAGGAATATTGGCACATCAGCAAAGGAGAACATCATGGCGAAATTCTTTAAGGATTCCAATGGCAAGCTCGTTGTCGCCCTTGGCGACGACGTTGCGACCCCTGCCGGCTGCACGGAGCTGACGGCGAACACCGAGGATGCGGCGCACGAGAAGCACGTGCCTGTTGTCGAAATCGAGCGCGACGGCCACGTCATTCGCGCACGTGTGGGCTCGACGGAGCACCCCATGCTGCCTGAGCACTACATCGAGTGGATCGCGCTTGAGGCCGAGGGCCGCCTGGAGATCCATTACCTCGAGCCCGGCATGAAGCCCACGACGTTTTTCGCTGGCGGCTCCAAGACCGGTACCGTCTATGCCTACTGCAACCTGCATGGGCTGTGGTCCGCGACGTTCTAGGAGCGCGCCCCCGCTCGGGGTATCATAGCTAGCATATGCACATGCGAGCGCCGGCTGCATTATGCGGCCGGCGCTTTTACTACGACAACGACGATTTACGACGGAAAGGGCTTGGCCATGAAGCTCGCACTTGCACAGATCGATATGCGCCTGGGTGACATCGAAGGCATTTGCGGCCGCATCGAGGACCAGGCTCGCCTGGCTCATGAGCGCGGCGCGCGCGTGCTGTGCGTTCCGGCCCCGCTCTTTATGGGCACCATGCCGGGCAGCCTGGTGGGCGCTGCCGATTTTGAGCACGATATGCTGACGGGCCTGACGGGCGTTGCCGAGCGCATCCAAGAGCTCGATATGATCTGCATCGTGCCCGCTGCGGTTTCGTTTGAGGGCCAGCCCCTGCTTGACTACATGATGCTCAAAGACGGTCGCGTGGTGCCCGCGCGCGCAAGTATTGCCCTGCAGCGTGGCGAGAACAACGACGCGCGTTGGGCGCCTCCGGTGTTTGACGTGGACGGCGTGCGCATCGCTGTGGTGTTTGACCTGAATCGCGAGCTCGAGATGCTGCCGACCGGCGTCGACCTCATTGCCTATTTCCAGTTTAATGCGTTTGACATGACCGACCGCGAGACCGCCGCCGTCGCCGCCGTGCGCAGTGGTGCCTACCGCAAGATCGCCTCCAAGCGCAGCGTGTGGTTTGCCTGCATGGCGCCGGTCGGCGCCTATGACGAGTCGGTGTATACCGGCGGGTCGTTTGTGCTCGACGATTGCGGCCGCGTGGTGGCCCAGGCGCCGTGTTTTGAGGAGAGCCTGCTGGTTCAGGAAATACAGCGCGGCGTGATGCTCGATGCCCTGGAGGACCATGAGCTGCCCCAGTTTCGCTCTGAGGAGTGGTTGTGGCAGGCGCTGGTGCTTGCCGTGCGCGACAATGCCCGCGCCCGCGGCGCCTCGCGTGCCGTGGTGGCGCTCGAGGGCGATCTGCCGTCGTCCCTGTTGGCGGCGCTTGCCGTCGACTCCTTGGGTTCGCGTAACGTAATTGGCCTGGTGCTGGGGCGCAATCGCATCTTTACGCCGGCGCAGGAGGAGGCAGAGGCCGCCCGCTGTTCTGCTGTGCGCTCAATCGCCGAGCGCTTGCACATTCGCACCGTCGAGCGCAATGCGCCGGATGCGACGCGCGTGCTCGACCGCGACATGTCGGCGGGCGATGCCGAACGCCTGCGTTCGCGCGCGCTGGGCCTGATGCTCGAGGATACGGCGCTCGAGCTGGGCGCCATGGCGTTGAGCCCGCTTTCCAAGACTGAGTACGCACTGGCGGCGCCCGCGCTGTCCGGCGGCTATCAGGGCGACTTTGCGCCCTTTGGCGATGTGTATCTGTCGACGCTCGAGTTTGTGGCACGCGTGCGCAACCGCGCCTCGGCCGTGGTGCCCCAAGAGCTCGTGACGCTCAACGCGGTAGAGGATTGCATGGATCGCGTGCTGGCGCAGGCCCTCTCGATGCTCGCCGGTCCGGTTGATATGCTCGATCGTGCGGCGCAGCTGCTGGGCGGGCTTGAGCCGGGCGAGGTCGATGGTGCGCTCGAGTCGCACGTGGACCGCAACCGTCCCTTTGACGACATCCCGATGGCCGCCGCCAAGCCCGAGGCCTGCTCGCTGCTGCTGATGCTCGTGCGCCAGGGTGAGGCTGCCCGTCGCATGCTACCGACGGCGCCGATCGTTTCGGCCCGTTCGTTTGCCGAGCGCGCCTGGCCGTACATGCTTGCGTGGTCCGATCTGGGGCTCAACGGTAAGGAGCGCATGACGGTTGATTCGCTGGCGCGCGCCGAGGTGCGTCGCTTTGCCGACGACGATACGAGTGACCGTATGCGCGGCGAGATGATGGGCATATTGGGCGAGCTGTTGGGTATTTCGCCCGAGCAGATGGAAGAGCTGCGCTCCGAGGACGGTCAGCGTCGTCTGCATGAGGGCATGAAAAAGTTTGAGGGTGAGGTCCAGGACGCCATCGAAAAGATGATGGGCGGCCAGGGCGGACCGCAGGGTGGGCCCCAGGGAGGTCCGATGCCGCATCCGCCGGTTGATCCCCGACAGTTTCCGTTCTTCAGCCAAAACTAACTATGGGATGGGATTCGCTTCCAACCCCGATACTTCAACTAAGCTTCTTGGCCCCGTTGTGTTATTCTAGAACAGACGTTCGTGAATGATGCGCGGGGCCTTGCCTTGCGCTGTGCTTGTGGCGAGGGGAGGTCGGCTTGGTTATCTTGGGTATCGACCCTGGTTTGGCCCATACGGGCTGGGGGATTATCGAGGAGCGGCGTGGCGAGGTCCGCTGCCGTGCCTACGGTTGCATCGAGACCAGCGCGGGCAGCCCGCTCGCGGTGCGCCTGTCGCATATCGCCCACGACCTCAAGGGCGTTGTCGAACGCTACCGTCCCGATACCGCGGCTATCGAGAGCATTTACTTTGGCGCTAACGTCCGCTCGGCCATCCCCACGGCTCATGCCCGCGGTGCCGCGCTCGTGGCGCTTTCGGAATGCGCGCTCGAGATTGGCGAATACACGCCCATGCAGATCAAGCAGGCCGTGGTGGGCACCGGCGCCGCAGATAAACGGCAGGTTGCCTACATGGTGCGCACGCTCACGCAGCTCGATCACGACCCTCACCCAGACCATGCCGCCGATGCGCTGGCCTGCGCCATCTGTCACGTTAACCTCAGCCGCACCCGGGCGCTTACCGGCGGCGAGTTCTATCAACAGAGAGGAACCGGATACTGATGATCTCCCAGCTCCATGGAACGCTTGTCGAGGCCACGATGAGCTCGGCCGTTGTCGATGTATCGGGCGTGGGCTTTGAGCTCGGCATCTCGGGCAGCACTGCCGCCACGCTGCCTACACCCGGCGGCGAGGTTCGCCTTTATACCCGTATGCAGGTGCGTGAGGACGCCATGACGCTCTTTGGCTTTGCTTCCAAGGACGAGCGCACGATGTTCGATCGGCTCGTTTCTGTCTCGGGCGTCGGTCCACGCCTGGCGCTTGCCGTGCTTTCCACCTATACCGTGGGACAGCTGTATTCGCTGGTGATGGCCGAGGACGACAAGGGCATGGCCAAGGTGCCCGGTGTGGGTAAAAAGACCGCCCAGCGCCTCATCTTGGAGCTCAAGAGTACCTTTGCCAAGGACAAGGGCTTTGTTCCGGTCGACGTAATTCCTGGTCAGGTTGCGATGACGGTTCCCGCTGCCGCTCCCTCGGCCATCGACGACGCCCGTGCGGCGCTCCTTTCCATGGGCTTTAGCCCGCAGGAGACCGAGGTTGCCTTGAGCGGGTATGATGGGCAGGATATGCGTGTCGAGGATCTGCTCGGCGCGGCGCTTAAGCGACTCGGAATGGATGCGTGATGTGGGAAGCCGATGACTCTCAGGACCTGTGGGCGACGCCCGGCAACTCGCCGGCGGCATCCATGGCGCATGGCGAGCGCATGGTGGGCTCGGAGTTAACACCCGAAGACCTCGATGTCGACCATACCCTGCGTCCCCAGCGCCTAGACGACTACTGCGGTCAGGAGCATATCAAACAGAGCCTTCGTGTGCTGATCGAGGCGGCACAGAGCCGTGGCGAGACGCTCGACCACGTGATCTTCTCGGGCCCTCCGGGCCTGGGCAAGACCACGCTGGCCACGGTTATCGCCAACGAGCTGGGCGCTCAGATCAAGACGACGAGCGGCCCCGCTATTGCGCGCACCGGTGACCTGGCAGCCATCCTGACTAACTTGCAGCCGGGTGACGTGCTGTTTATTGACGAGATCCACCGCCTTAATCGGTCGGTCGAGGAAGTCCTGTATCCCGCTATGGAGGACTTTGCGCTCGATATCGTGATCGGTAAAGGTCCGGCCGCTCGCTCGATTCGCCTCGATATCCCCAAGTTTACGCTGGTGGCGGCAACGACCCGCTCGGGTATGTTGACTGGCCCGCTGCGCGACCGCTTTGGCATTTCGTATCGCTTGGATTACTACACGGTCGAGGAGCTTGCCCAGATCGTGACGCGCTCGGCAACCATCCTGGGCGTGACGATCGACCATCCGAGCGCGCTCGAGATCGGCTCGCGCTCGCGTGGCACGCCGCGCTTGGCCAACCGTCTGCTCAAGCGCGTGCGCGACTATGCGCAGGTGCGCGGCAACGGTCCTATTGAGCTTGATATTTGCCGTCAGGCGCTCGAGTTCTTTGAGATTGATGAGCTTGGTCTGGACTGGATGGATATTCGCATCTTGGAGACGCTTGCCAAGACGTTCTCCGGCCGTGCCGTGGGCCTGACGACCCTTGCCAGCGCGGTGGGTGAGGACCCGGGCACGCTCGAGGATGTCTATGAGCCCTATCTGCTGCAGTGTGGCTTGATGATTCGCACGCCCCAGGGTCGCCAGGCAACGCATCGCACCTTTGAGCACTTAGGAATTGAGCCGGCCGTTTAGGACGGGTTTGTAGGCTATCGCTGAGCATTGGATAAACATATCGCCGTTTGTCGGTTGCGGGTGCTTTACTATTGCGCGCCCGTGCTATGCTGAATTGGTCTTTTTCTCATCCGGTAACGAAAGGACCGTCCATGCCTACTGACATCGAAATCGCACGTTCCGTCACACCGCTGCCCATTACCGAGGTGGCCAAGAACGCCGGTGTCGACGTAAAGCACCTGATTCCGTACGGCTTCGACAAGGCTAAGGTCGACTACTCTCTGCTCAATGAGCCAACTGATCACCAGGCCAAGCTCGTCCTCGTGACCGCTATCAATCCCACGCCCGCGGGCGAGGGCAAGACCACCACGACCATCGGCCTTGCCGATGGCCTGCGCCGTCGCGGTGTCAAGAGCGCTGTGGCCTTGCGCGAGCCTTCGCTCGGTCCCGTCTTTGGCGTCAAGGGCGGCGCCGCCGGCGGCGGTTGGGCCCAGGTCATCCCCATGGAGGATATCAACCTGCACTTTACCGGCGACTTCCACGCTATCGGTGCCGCCAATAACCTGCTGGCCGCCATGCTCGACAACCATATTCAGCAAGGCAACCAGCTCGGTATCGACGTCAAGCGCATCACTTGGAAGCGCGTCGTCGACATGAACGATCGCCAGCTGCGCCATGTTATCGACGGCATTGGCGGCAAGGCCCAGGGCGTGCCGCGCGAGGATGGCTTCGATATCACCGTTGCCTCCGAGGTCATGGCAATCCTGTGCCTGTCCACGAGCATCAACGACCTCAAGGAGCGCCTGGGCGAGATCGTCGTCGGCTACAGCTATGCCGGCGAGCCCGTCCGCGCACGCGACCTCAAGGCCCAGGGTGCCATGGCTGCGCTGCTTAAGGATGCGCTCAAGCCCAATTTGGTGCAGACGCTCGAGGGTACGCCCGCGTTTGTCCACGGCGGCCCCTTCGCCAACATCGCCCACGGCTGCAACTCCATCATGGCTACGCGTATGGCTATGCGCTTTGGCGATGTCGCCATTACCGAGGCAGGCTTTGGCGCCGATTTGGGTGCCGAGAAGTTTCTCGACATCAAGTGCCGCATGACGGGCGTTCGCCCCAGCGCCGTCGTGATTGTCGCCACCGCCCGTGCGCTTAAGTACAACGGCGGCGTTGCCAAGGCCGATCTCAACGAGGAGAACCTCGAGGCGCTCAAGGCCGGTATGCCCAACCTGCTCCGTCACGTCGACAACATCCAGAACGTCTACGGTCTGCCCTGCGTGGTCGCCATTAACCGCTTCCCGACCGATACCGAGGCTGAACTCGCCCTCATCGAGTCCGAGTGCCAGAAGCTCGGCGTTAACGTTAAGCTTTCCGAGGTCTGGGCCAAGGGCGGCGAGGGCGCGCTCGAGCTGGCCGATGAGGTCATGCGCCTGATTGAGCAGCCGAGCGAGCTCAAGTTTGCCTACGAGGACGGCGCCGATGTTGCCGATGCCCTCGAGGCCGTTGCTACCAAGGTCTACCGCGCCGACGGCGTCGACTTTACGCCGGCTGCCAAGCGTCAGCTTGCCGAGCTGCGCGAGAACGGCTTTGGCAACCTGCCGGTGTGCGTCGCCAAGACGCAGTACAGCTTTAGCGACAACGCCAAGGCGCTGGGCGCTCCCGAGGGCTTCCGCATCACCGTGCGCGAGCTCAAGGTTTCCGCCGGTGCCCACTTTGTGGTCGCGCTGACCGGCAGCGTTCTGACCATGCCTGGCCTGCCCAAGGTTCCCGCGGCCGAAAACATCGACGTCGACAACGACGGCAACATCACCGGCCTGTTCTAAGTCTGCTGTCCATAGCTGCTAGTCTGCCCCGCCGTGCCCACCAGGCTCGGCGGGGCTTTTTGATCCCTAGGGGGCGGAGGAAAACGGATGACCGCACAGGGCCAACCCCCTAAGTGATCCGTTTTCCTCCGTCCCCTTGGGATCATTTATTCGGCGGCAATGTTGCGCAACAAGGTTGGGGATTTCTCTCGTACGGTGCAGTTGGAAGAACTACGCGGGCGCATTGCGGCTGCGACGAGAGACGGGAGATGCGATGTATTGCACCAAGTGCGGAGCTCAGATACCCGATGGCTCCATGTTTTGCACGAGTTGCGGAGCACGCGTGGGCGGAGTTGAGGACCAGGCGGAGTCTGCGACGTTTCCGGTAGGGGATGCGACGGCGACCGCTCCTGCTGGCCAGCACGCTCCTCAGGATGTTCCGTCTCCTGTGATCGTGGAACGTTATTATGGGTCTCCTACGACCGAGCCCGACGAGGCTGCTCGGTCGTTTGATTCGGCGCCCCAGCTCAAGAAGCCCAAACACAGGGGCCGCATCGTCGCGGCCGTTATCGGCGGCGTGGCTATTGTCGCCATTGTCGCCGCTATCGTGATCGTGCCGCGTATCGGCGTGTCGTCCGAGGTAACTTCGGGCGGCAAGGGCTATGTTGTCTGCGCGTGCGAGACCAAAATCCTGCCCAAAAACAGCAAAGGAAAAAAGCTCAAGAGCTATACCGTCGAGCTGGCGCCCGCGAATGGCAAGGGCAAGAACTACACCATTAAGGTCGATGGCGAGGACGGCTTTGCCATGGAGGACTTTGGCGAGCTGCCCGACCAGAAATATCAGATGACCATTACCTCGGGCAAGGGCAAAAAGAAGAGCGCCAGCACCATGAAGGTGGACTACGCCAAGGAAGGCTCGGACGCCCCCAAGAGCGTCGAGCTCATGCAGTCCAAGAAGGAGGCCAAGGCCTCTGCCAAGGCAGCGGTCAAGACGGCAAACGAGCTGTTCACCGACAAGATCCTCGAGTACCAGAAGAAGTACGGCGAGGGTGAGGCTGTCGAGGTTTCTCAATCTACGTATGGAGCCCAGGGCGTTGCTTTCGCTAAACTCGTCGATTTTGACGGTGATGGTCAGGACGAACTCCTGATTGAGTATTCTGACGAGCCGCTCTTCAACACTAATGGCGCCACTGCAGCCAAGGCCGAAGTTTGGGCATACCGTGACGGCAAAATCGAGAAAGTATATGAGCCCGATATCTGGGTTGACGTTATGTGCGTTGGCGTTTCGCTCCGTGTATTCGATTACGATGGCACCTATGGGTTCAGGCGATATTTGCATGACGGGGAAAAGATCAACGCCAAAGAGGTTCCAGTTGGGATGAACGAATCTCGTGATGGCTATGAGTGCGAATTCGATGCCTACGATGGTAAGGCCTTTAGCGCCGTTGCCGGTCCGGCACCGATAAGCGATTCGAAGATTGCCGGCACCAATGAAGTGTCCGAGCTGAGCGCCGTGCTTACCAGCACCGAGGAGAGCGTAGCCAGCACCATCGCAACGGTCGCCACGACGCTGGAGCAGCTGAAGTCGAAGGACTCTGACGATGCGCAGGCGAGCCATGAGGCCGTCTCTGCCACGCAGGATGTCAACTTTACGGCTGCGGTTGGCGAAGGCCCGCTGAATCCGTCCCCCGATGATACGTGCCAGATTTCGGCTACGTGGACTTATCCTCAGGTGAAGGGCCAGGGCGTGGGCGTCGCTAAGTTTAACCAGGATATGGTTCAGCTCGTTGCGGACACGCTCGATGCGAGCAAGCAGGCCTCGATGGATGACGAGGACAGCCGCGTGACCATGATGTATACCGCCGAGATCGTCTCGATTGACGGCGATATCGCCTGCGTGCGAACCTACACCGATAGCTATCAACCTTCGTATCGATCGGAGCGAGTGACAAGGTCGGCGTACTACAACCTCAAGACGGGTGAGCAGGTTTCGCTCGAGGACTCGCTTGCACAGCATCGCCTTTCGTTCGACACCCTCAAGAGCGAGGCCAAACAGGCGATTAAGACGGCAAAGCCGAATATTGACTCCGTGTCCGAAGACAACATCGACGATGACGATAACTTTACCGAGGATCATTTCTACTACGACGGAAAGGGCTATATCGTTGTCCTCGATACTGGTGAGTTTGACTGCATGGCATGGGATACCCACGACTTGGTTGCGCATGCCTTCGATTCGAGCTATTCTTGCGGTCAGGATGTAACGCCCGAGCGAGCCAAGGCCACGTACGTACCCAATGAGTAAGGTAGGCCGCGAGGGATAAATTGAACTGTCCCCGGTGACGCAAAATACAGCGCCACCGGGGACTTTTTGATGCAAATGGGCTCCGAAACAAGCTATCTGGGCTAGCCGCGCCACGAAAAGCGCCCATCTACTACGTTTACCAGGGTTGGAGCGACCATGGAGTGTTTTTTAACAATGCGGCAAGACGTTTACCTGCGGTTTTGTTAACACAAATATGGCTATGGTTGGCTCCCTTGGGTTGAACGTAGTAGATGGGCGCATTTTTGGTGCACAGCCCAAGAAGGGATCATTAACCGCGCTGGAGGCCGAAAAGTTTGGCGCTGCGCTCGGCGACCATCATGTTGATATCGGCGATTTCCATCTCGTCGTCAAGGTAGGGCTGGTAGGTGCCGTATGGGTCGCCTGCTCCCAAGCTGCAGCTTCCACAGTTATCGCAGCTGCCGTTGCCGCAGCCAGCGAGCGCTAGCTTGATGATCTCCTCACGTTCGGCACGAGTCGTGTCCTTGATGAGCTTGCTTTTTGCCATGACGTTCCTCGATTCGCTTGTGACCGTCAGCCGCGCATGTCTTGTAGATACCGGCGGGCTTTGCCCATCATAGGCTTTTGCGCGGGTAGAATGCATGGATAACTTGATGCTTACAGGCGACGGAAAGGAAACGTTGCATGGACCAGGATAAGACGACCGTGATGGGCGGATATGGCTCCGCACAGGCTGGCGGCAGCGCCGATGCGACCCGTATTGTGCCGAATCCCGGCAATGCTGCTCCCGCCGCGACGCAGACGTCTGCCGAACCCACACGGGTTATAGGCTACGGCGATACACCACGGGATCCGTTTGATTATGCACCGCAGGACCCGTATGACAATGCGGCGCCGGACCCGTATGGCAATGCGGCGACAGATGCTTATAACAACCTGCCGCATAATCCCATTCCGCAGCCTCAGCAGACGACGTATATGCCGCGTACGGCGCAGGTCCAGTCTCGTTATGAGTCGCGCGATCCGCATGCGTGCCAGCCGTATCGCGAGTATCCCAAATCGATTCCGCAGTATGGTGAGGACGAGGAGAAGGCACCGTCGCGTTCGTCGAGCGTGATCAAGAAAATCCTGATTGTGCTGGCGATCTTCTTTGCCTTGTCGGTCGTGTTCGCCATCGTGTCGGGCATGCTCAACAAGCGGGGCGCCACGACCGATGCCACGACCGAGCAGGCCGAGATCACCCAGTCTGCTGCCGTCGACCTGAGCGATATCCCGGGACAGTACTGGTCCAACGCCAAGAAGCTCCTCAAGTCGCGCGGAGCCGACCTTTCGAACGCCGTGATTCTGACCGACGATGGCTCAACGCCCGTCATCGATTCCAACTGGGTTGTTACGAATGCCTACTATAACGACAACGGCAACCTGGAGATTCAGCTCACGCACAAGAACAGCTATGGCAACTCGTCCGGCGGCCAAAGCGGTACCGACAGCTCGAGCTCCAATACGCTGGAGGACTTGAGCAACAAGGCGCAGGAGTTGGGAGATAAGGCGCAAGAGCTGGGCGATACGGCACAAAACCTGGGTGATACTGCTCAGAATCTGGGCGATATGGCTACCAATGCCTGGGACGCTCTGCAAAACGGCATTTCGGGCGCACAGGGAAACTAGCGGACGAGCGGCTGGGGCCTTAACAGTGCAAACAAAAACGGGGCGCAGGATCGCGTGACCGGGCGCATAGGCGCGTTGGTCGGCGGTCCTGCGTCCCGTTTTGCTGTCGATTACAGCTGCTCTGCCGGACGCTCGGGCGAGCTGAAGCCCGAATCGAACGTGACGACGCATGACGCATCGGGCCGGCGCTCGTGCACGATGCGCGTGACGAGCTCCAGTAGCTCCTCGTCGGATATGTCAAAGCCGTCGGGACGCACCAGGTCAAACGAAACGAAGCCGTCGTGCTCATGCAAGTCGTGGATGGAGAGCGCAGGGTCGATCTGCGCTACGCCGCGCTTGACCCAGCCGCGCAGGTCGTCACCGGTTGTTGCAATGGGGTCGCAGTGCAGCGTAATGCCAATGCCCATCTGGCGTTTGATATCGTGTTCGATGGTGTCCAGGATCTCGTGGTGCTCAAAGGCATCGCCCTCGCCGGGCATTTCCACGTGTGCGCTGGCAAACTGACGGCCGGGGCCGTAGTCGTGCACCATGAGGTCGTGCGTGCCTAGAACCTGGGGGTATGACATGATCCTGTCGCGGATTTCCTGGACGAGCTTGGGGTCGGGCGCTTGCCCCAACAGCGGGCTGATGGCGTCGCGCACCAGGCCCATGCCGCTGATGCAGATGAAGACGCCCACGCCCAGGCCTGCCCAGCCGTCGAGATCAAAGCCGGTCGCTTGCGAAATAAGCGCCGCCGCCAAGACCGAGCCCGAGGTGATGACGTCATTCTTGGAGTCCTGTGCCGTGGCGATGAGCGTCTCCGAGCCGATGCGATCACCCAACGTGCGGTTGAACGCGGCCATCCAGAGCTTAACGAGCATGGATGTAGCCAGTGCCGCAAGGGAAACGAGCGTGTAAGCGGTGGGGGAGGGCTTGATGATTTTGGTAACGGACTCGAGCACCAGATTGATGCCGACAGCACAAACGAGGACGGCGACAACCAGACCGGCGAGGTATTCGTAGCGGCCGTGGCCATAGGGGTGGCCTTCGTCGGCCGGGCGGCTGGCAAGTCGGAATCCGAGCAGGCTCACGATGTTGCTCGAGGCATCGGAGAGGTTGTTGAAGGCGTCGGCGATAAGCGAGACAGAGCCGGCGAGCAGACCCGCGATGCCCTTGGCTAGGCACAGGGCAATGTTGAGGCCAATGCAAATGAGGCTTGCGACAAAGCCCGCGTTGGTGCGACAAGTTGTATCGACCGGCTCGTCCTCACTGCCGGGAACAAGCGTATGTACCAGCCGATTTACAAATAGCATGGCGTATCTCCTCGCATCCTCGTTTAAGGGGATAGTGTAGCTCGCATGAGCGCACCGTGCGCCGATGCTCAGAAAATGCAGCAATGGTCTGCTGGAGCTAACGAGCGGCCCTTCTTGTCCGACCAGGTGCTCCATTTTGGGCCACATGGGTATGGGCATGTGCCTGCCTGCCCGACATACTTAATGTCGACAGCCCCTGTGCAAAGGAGGACGTATCCATGGACGAGATGTTTGCCATTAAATGCCAAAACTGCGGCGGCCCTATGTACTCACACCAGGCTAAACGCAGCTTTGAGTGCGCCTATTGCGGCACGGTCGTTCCGTGGCAGGCCGA
This sequence comes from uncultured Collinsella sp., assembly GCA_900549085.1. Lineage (GTDB taxonomy): Bacteria > Actinomycetota > Coriobacteriia > Coriobacteriales > Coriobacteriaceae > Collinsella. Next base: position 15,586 of record URMO01000008.1, read on the forward strand.
TGCGGGGGAGCCCAAGAGCGCCCTGGGCATTCGCCATACGCCGCTGACGGTTGTCGATGGGCTACTTAAGCTCACCCATGTGTCGCAACTCGAGCGCCCGGAGGACCCGGACTGGTATTTCTTTAATTCACACTGGCGCAATCAGTCGGTTCTGGAGCATCTGCTGTGGGAGGATCGCGGCACGGCGCAGGAGTTCCAAGAAGCCACGCACGTGAGCATTCCCTGCCCCTTCTGCGGCGCGTCCTTTGAAGGCGAGTCCACTCAGCGCGTGTTTGAGTGCCCGTCCTGCGGAAATAAGATCGGCGTTGCCGACCTTCTCAAGCCCGGCACGTTTAGCAAGCGCCTGACCATGGGCGTTGGTGCCGAGTATGTGCCTGAGCAGGGTATTCCCTGCGAAATCTCGCCGCAGCAGGCGCGTGCCAACGCGCTGCAGCTGGTGCGCCAATACCCCGACGCCTTTGCCGGGCACGACGTGGAAGACGCGATTCAAAATGACATGATGCTCTTCTACTTCCCCATGGCGCTCGCGGACCTGCGCATGATGGCGTCCTTCCCGGGCAAGGGGCTGAGCAAGGAGACCCTGGTGTACTACGAGGTGCTCGACTGGGCGTATCCGCGGGCAAACTACCTGGACGTTCGCCTCATGGGCATTTTGGAACCGTGGGACTTTGCCAAGGTTGGGCCGTTTGACCCGGCCATGCAGGAAGGTGACTTCCGTGTTGTCTCCGTCGATGCGTCCACCAAGGACCAGGTGGTCATTGATAAGCTGGCGCTCGACGTTGCCGGCAACGATGCCGAGGCGGTGCTGGGGCTCAATAAAAAGAGCATCCGCACCTGGGCGCGCAAGGCCCGCAAGCATAAGGACGGCCTGGTGATGGTGCCGGTCTACTTTGTCGATCGCCCGGCGACGGACAGCCGCGATGGCGAGCAGGTGCGCATTGCCGTCAACGGCCAGACGGGTCGTGCGGCCGCGGTGGTGTTTAGCGACAAACGTGAGACGCATGTGGTGGTGCCGCTCAATCCCAACGTGATGCTGTCGAGCGAAAGTACCGTGCACGCCACGCCCATCGAGGTCAAATACGTTAAATCGCCGTTCCTATACCAGATCGTGCGCCGTGGAGGCGGAGAGCAGCCGCGTCAGGTGGCGGCGGCGGCCGAGGGTTCCTACCGAGAGAAGAAGCCCAAACGAAAAGGCTTGTTCGCCGCGATCTTTGGGAAGTAGGGGAGTAGTGCCGGTCGGCGCTGCGATCCGATAGCTAGAGGAACGGGGCAGCTCGCAGGAGTGCGGACTGTCGTCTGATTGTTTGAGGGTGCCAGATGTAAATAATCGGTGGAACGGCTGTAAAAGAGCCTTTCCACTGGGTAGAATCAGGTTGTGCCGCGGAACCCGCTCCTCAGCGCTTAAACTTCGGAGACGCGGGCAACGCAGGTATTATCGTCTAGGGCCGGCTGCAACCGGCCCTTTTCATGACTCCCTTCGCTATCCGTTACTGCTTATATTCCCGCCAGATCGAGTAGAGGTTCCGGGCAATGCCGGTCACATACATCGAGAGGCGCAGGATTTCAAGAAACAAGTTCATAGGCTTCACCCCAATCGGAGATCGGAGCGTTGCCCGCAGGCGGATTCCGCGGCGGTCAAGATTTTACTCTATACGCCGCAGCGGGGGATATCTGACCCCAGTGTTAGAGTGGTGTCCATTTGCATGGATGACCGGGCATAATCGCGACATATCCTGGAGTTGAAATGCCACTGGGGATATGAGGGGGAGCCGGGGTCGGATGTTGGGGCTCAACGAAGCAAGTGGCGCTTCTGTCTTCTTGGGATCGGGGGTGCGAATCAGCCTGCGGCAATGAGCCCAGCTCTATTCGGGGCGCAGTGAGTCCCGAATCGAGCGTTCCTGGCTGTCATGCATGTCAAGTGGTGAAAGCCCACAGCGGCATCGCCTTACACGGCAACGGGGGCCTCTTTGGGGCGTCCTGCCTTTGGAGCGTCGGCGAGTCGTGCCTCGATGGAGGCTTTGGACACCATGCGCTTGGTGCCATCCTTCCATGAATCCAACAGTCCTGCATTTATCAGTTGCGATACCCGTGCTGAGCTAACACCGAGCATACGCGCGGCATCCGCTGCGGTGACGGCGGGGATGTCGCCGAGTTCGCGACTGACGGCCACGGCGATAATCTTGCCACCGTGCTGCGGCTCGTGGCCAAAGTCCGGCGCAGGCAGGTCGACGCCGCCCATTAGGTGGTCATCGACCATGCATGCGAGAAAATCAGCGGCGCTTTCGACAGCGTCGTTTAGGTCGGATCCGAACGTTCCACCTCCGCCCAGCGAGCCACATGGCACAGCGTCGACAACGCCGTCCGAATCAAAGAACTCGAATTCCCATACGTAAACCATGTAAGACCTCCTCTAAAACTCGATGCGAAATGTGATGAGGATGAGCTATCGAAGTCCTGCCTGCCTTAGGATTCTTTTGGCAATTTGATCCTCAATCTCTCGGTGGCGTTTCACGAGCACGAGTTTATCTCCTTTGACGAACTTCTCGTGATTAGTGCCTCCTTTCGAGATGAAGCCGGCTTCTTCGAGGATGCGGATCAATTCGCGTCTCTGCATCTTAGCCTCTTTCAATAACTATATATTAGCACTTCCTAAGGGTTTTAGACTCAAATCTTAGCTATTGCTAACCCTTTGTCTTACTTCGCAGTCCTTGGATAGCGGCTTATATTCCTTATCGTATTAGTCTACTTGCTCGTGCGGACACGATTTTGGTGCTCTGAGCGCGATCGCGAAAAGGGTTTGCGGCGACTAGAAAGTGATGGAGAAGGCAGTTTTAACGAACCTCATTGGGGGTGGCGTATGTGGACAACAACACCTTGCTGTTTAAGGACAAGGGTTCGGGTAGGTTTAAAGACGTCAAGATCTACCCTAACCGCATTGAGGTACTCAAGAAGGGCACTTTCGGCGGCAAGCACACCGAGATTGTCTACCTTAAGGACATCACGGGGGTCAGCAGGATCAAGGGCCGCGACGTTTTTCTGCGCAACAGGCTGTTGACTGCCTGTGTCTTTAGCCTGAGCAGCCGCTCCCAGGCTCAGGAATTCGTCAACGTGCTGAACATAGTGATGTAGCCTATGGCGGCGTTCGGGCCAAGGTAAAAATCGGGGGCACAGAACGGTGTCCTACGCCCCCGATTGAGTCGATGTGTTTAAAAGGCCGGCTTGCCTATTCGCTATCGTCCCCAGCGTTTTCGCGGTCACTGGCAAGCATTGCCGCGCCAGCGACCGTTGTCGCCACGGCGGCAGCGGCAAGCCCGGCGGCAATGCCAGAGCCGTCGCCCGTGCCGGCGAGCTTCTCGCCCGAGCCCTTGCTCTTGTTGCCCTTGCCGTTTTTGTCGGCGCCGCCTGTGTTGGAGCCCGTGCCGTTGCCGGCGCCGCCTGCACTGCCCGAGGCCGCTACGGTAAAGCTTACGGCTCCATCGCTGGCGAGTGTGTAGTTTTGTGCCGCGTCGCCCAACAGGCCTTTCGCACGCACCCAATACGTCCCCGCGGCAAATGCCTCGCCCTCGGCCATCGCCGTTCCCGGAGCGCCGTTCGCGTCGTGCACAAACTCGAGCTGGGCCGTGCAGGCATCGGTTTCGAGCTTGCCCTCGAGTGATGCCGCAATCTTGGCGCGCACGTCTTCGCCGGCCTTAAGGCCTTCGAGTCCCTCAAAATGGGGCGTCAGCGCGCGTGGATTGATATCGATGGGCACGGAGCCCCGCAGCTCCGTAACGGTCTCGTTGCCCAGGGCGTCGACATCCACGTATTCGATGGCAAACGCGCTGCCAGAAGCGGCCACGTTGAGTACGTTGCTGCTGTCGACAAGGCGGAAATGGCCCTCGCCAACGGTCTTGCCATCTTGGAGCGAGGCATCGCTCAGCGAGTCTCCATACGTCATGTGCATGCGGTCCGGGAGGCAGCATGAAACTGTTGGCTTGTGCTTCGCGTCGTAATTGCGTTGGTAGATGCTCCGGGCCAGTGCCGAATCGACAAAGTCGGACGCGATAATGCCAACGTGCTTGAGGCAATCTGACTTTGTTTTATCGCTGCCGCTGGGATTGATGTACTGGCTCTTGTACAGATGCTCGTTGACCACTCGCGCCGCGGTAAAAGGATTGCTTCCTTGTTTGTAATTCGTGCAACTAGTGTAGTTGATAGACCAGCAGCGTTCCAGGACTTGCACCTTGGCGCCATCATTGTCCTCGACGTCCACCTTGTTGCGCGTGAGATTGGTCGTCTCTCGCAGCGCCATATCGACCCAGCTAATCTTGTCGGTTCCGGTGCATTCAAAATGGTCCTGGGCGTATACCTTGGTGCAATAGGGCTCTTTGTCGCCCGCATTGCCCGTAGTCTCAAAGCCTCGCGCGTCTTGGACGAGGCACATCGACTGCCCGGAATGCGCCTTGATTTTGTCGTCCCATTGGGTGAGATCGAGGCCCCACGTGTGGCTGCTTACGCTGTTGCCGGCGAGTACAAATCGACGCAGCAGGACGATCTTTCCGCGCACCTCGTTCAGTGTGGGGATTCGGCTCGACGTGTAGAACAGATCGGGATTATCGTGCATAACCTTGGCGAAAGCCGTCGTAACGCTTTCGTCGGTAGCCTCGTCGTTGCCTCGTGACGCAAGCATGATGAGCGCTTCTGACGGGTTTTCGTTCAAAAATGTTTTGAAGTAACCGATGACATCGGAGAGATGCATAAAGCCCCCGTCTTTTTTGAGCAGGTAGCATCTTCCATGGTCGATACCGGGGTCGCCGTTCTCGTCGTTCCTTCCGAGTCGGATATCAAAATAGCGAATGCCTTCGAGCAACTGCGTCGGGATGTAATCCTGCTGGCACTTTGCTTGTGAGGATTGGGGCTCGGTGTCGTTGTCCACGCTGCAGGTGCCCGAATCATGCGTGCCCGGGATACTCAGCTCGTCGAGGTACTTGTTGTCGTCGACGTATTTCATCCAGCATGGTCCGTCGACGTAGCTGCTATACGTGGTCCAGTCGATACTTCTAACTGTGGTATTGATCTTGCCCATGTCGTAACCGACAAGTTCTAGCTCCCACGGAATGCTCTTACTCTTATGGCAGATCTTATTGTTGTCCTGGTCTTTGCCGTCCGATTCTATTGCCAGGTACTTAATGTCTTTTTTCTCGGTTTCTTTCTCGACCGTGCGGTCTCGAATGATATAGGTTCCGTTTGATTGACGTTCGAACGCAAAAGCGCGGCTGGGCTTGTTGTCATACTCGCCGCCCCATACGTGGATGACCTTTCCATCTTTGTCCGAGTCGTCGTCGACCGACCAAATGCTGTAACCCGTCTTTTTATGCTCTTCGAAATTGAGCAAGGTGCGGATAGCATACCAGCTTGTATCGTCATTCTTGGTCGTTACGTTCTCAAGGATGAGCTTGCTGGACGTGCCGTCGTTAAACAGGTGGCAGACGTTGCCGCGAACGTTGCCGTCTTGGTTGACGCTCGCGGTGCGAAAATAGCCCGCGGGGCGAAGGCGAATGACGAAATTGTCGAGGCTGTCCGACGGTGCGGGTGTGTTGTCTGCAAATGCCGTTCGCAGGGGAATGCCCGGCGCTGCGGTTTCAGGCAGGCTTGCAAGTGGTGACAACGCCGCAAGCCCTAGGCCCAGCGTAAACGCTCGGCGGCTGATGGCATGGTGTTCGGTCATATCTCCTCCGTTCGCAGGGTGCGGTTATGCACTTGTTTTGGTCACTATACTGCCCAGATGTTTAAAGACGCCGGTTTAAATTGCCTGCGCGGCGCTATAAATCGGCGGGCGGACGTGTTGGGGCACTTGTCTATTTGTGCTGTTATCACGTCTGGGATGGTTTTGGAGCCCGGCATCCTGCGTTCGTCGGCTACCGGCATAAGAATGGGGAGGGTCGGCTTACCGGCCCTCCCTGGGTACGAAGCGCTGGGATACCGTCGCTTGTTTGCACTGCGTCTGTGTTTCCCGTTGTGCTCGCCAGTCGCTTAGCGCTTGATCTCGATATCCTCGAGCTTGACGTCCATGGCCTCGGTCTTGGCCTTGGCGATGTCGTCGGCAAACTCCAGAGACTTCATCATGGTCTCGACGGCGTCCTTGTGCTCCTCGACATTGTCGATACGTACGTACACACTGCCGCCGTCAACGTCAGTGAAGTACTCGGTCGTCACGCCGCCCGAGTGCGTAAAGTAGGCGCTGCGCCAGGTCTTGCCGTTGTACTTAACGGGATCGCTCTCGGTCCATCCGGAGTTGGCCTTCCACTTTGCCTCGTAGTCAAACAGTTCATCGGCGTTCTTGTCAGGATCGAAGACGGGGATGAAGCGGTCGCTGGCATGCTCGCTCTCGGTGAACTTAAACTGGGCCCTGTCGGCGGTATCGCCTGCGACGTCCGTGATTTCGACGCCCTCGGGGACTTCGACCTTAAACCAAATGAAGTCGGTCCTCATATCCACGGCTGGTTTTTCTGCTCCGCCGCCACCGCCACTTCCGGTAGCGCCGCCGCTGCCACCGCAGCCCACCAGGGCAACTGCGGCAAAGAGACTGATGCAGAGGGTGAGAATCGCAAAGGCCTTCTTTTTCATGGTCGTGTCCTCCTCGATCTGTAACCGCCCATGGATTACCTGCCTTTACTGTACGCGCGGGCGGCTCGTTCAGGTGGGCCATGTGTCCCATTCTGGGGGCCTGATTTGCGCCGACAAGTGGCAATATGCTCGGGCGTAAAAGAGGGGAGGGTCGGTGCTGCCGGCTCTCCCCGGGGCGAGGTGCCTGTTGTTTTAATGGGGCGCGTGTACGCGGGCGTGTGCGGGATTCAGCTACTTGATCTCGATGCTCGAAATCTCGACTTCGCGTGCCTCGGCAACTGCCTTCGCCATGTCATCGGGAAACTCGATGGAGTTGAGGAGCGCCTCGGCTTCTTTCTTATGCAGATCGAAGTTCGAGATGAGGACGTAGACGCTTCCCGGCTCAACGTCGGTAAAGAGGAGGGTTGAGACGCCGCTGTTGTCCTCGTACGTTCCGACGAGCCACGTCCTGCCGTTATACTCGACGGACCCGCCATCCTTCCACTGGAACGTATCACCTTTCTTTTCTGCCTGGTCGGCGTGGGATTCCTCTGCCGTCAGCGCTTTTTTCCAAACGGGGATAAAGCGATCGGCCGAACCGTTCTTGTCTTCGGGGAAGGTGAGCTGGACCCTGTCGGCATTCTTGCCAGCGGAGTCGCTTACGCCAACGCCCTCGGGCATCTCGACCTTAAACCAAATGAAGTCAGTCTTCTTGGCAACGGGGGCCTTTTCTTTGCTTTCGCTCTTAGCGGCGCTGCCGCCCCCGCCCGATGCGCTCCCGCCGCAGCCGACAAGGGCAAATGCGGCAAAGAGGGCGATGCAAAGGGAAAGGATCGATAGGGTCTTTTTCTTCATGGTGGCGTCCTCCTTGTCTGTCGGTGACATCACGGCGCCGCATGCTGTTGGGGTACTGATTGCGCTGGCGGCGGATGTCTCTGTGTACTGTGCGGCTTATGCCTCCGTTCATCGCTTGTGGCCGTTGCGCGGCCGTGCCTCAACGGGTTCCTTACTTATAGATATGCCCCAGTTTGTGCCATTCGGGAGTCTCGAAAGGTGGGCCATGTGTCCCATGTTTGCGGCGCCGACGCCTATCGTTCGTCATAGAAATCCGCGATGGCCAGGTGTGCTGACGCTCATGTGCTTATGGGCTAGACTTAGCATCATTACGTGTTTGATGCGGTTGGTCGGCGGTTGCCGCCCGACCGATCTATATGACTTGAAGGTGCATACGTATGAGCCAAGAGATGATGGACAAGACCTGCCGTGGGTTTGCCGAGGCGCTGGCCGCGCGCGAGCCGGTTCCCGGCGGCGGTAGCGCGAGCGCCTTTGTGGGCGCGCTGGGCGCCTCGCTTTGCGGGATGGTCGCTCGCTACGGGGCAACCAATCCCGCGCTTAGCGATCGGGCGGACGATCTGACGCGTGCATTTGCCCAGGCAGACGAGTTGGCGCAGGAACTAGTGGGTCTGGTTGCCGAGGATGTTCGTGCATACGGCCAGGTGTCCGCATCGTATGGCATTCCGCGCGAGGACCCGGCTCGACCCGCGGCGATTCAGGACGCGTTGCGCGTGGCGGCCATGCCGCCGTACCGGATCATGGATGCCTGCGGGCGCGCGCTGGCGCTGCTCGAGGACATGGCCGACAAGGGTTCGCGCCAGTTGCTGTCCGACGTGGCATGCGGCGCCGTGTTCTGCCGCGCCGCCATGCAAGGCGCGAGCCTGACGCTCTTTGCCAATACCACATCTATGAAAGACCGGGCGCGCGCCGAGGAACTCGAGGCGGCGTGCGATGAACTGCTGGATACGTGGCTGCCGCGCGCCGATGCACTGGCGCGCCGTGCTGCTGACGCCGCAAGGAAGAGGGGATAGCCATGGCCGAGCTGCTCAAGGGTGCTCCCGTTGCCCGTGCTTTGACCGAGGAGCTCGCCGCTCGCTGCGCGGCTTTGCGCGGGCGCGGCGTTGTACCGACGCTGGCCATCGTTCGCGTGGGCGAGCGCGAGGACGATCTATCCTACGAGCGCGGCGCCCTCAAGCGCTGCGAGAAGGTCGGCATTGAGGCTCGCCGCGTTTTGCTTTCCGCCGATGCTTCACAGGATGAGCTGCTGGCGGCTATTGAGGGCATTAATACCGATTCGGCTGTTCATGGCTGCCTGATGTTTCGTCCGTTGCCTGCTGGGCTTGACGAGGATGCGGTTGCCGCGGCACTCGATCCCGCCAAGGATGTTGACTCCATGACACCGGCCTCGCTGCTCACCACGCTTTCGGGTCGTGGCGAGGGCTTTGCTCCTTGCACGGCCGAGGCCGTGTTGGCGTTGCTGGACCATTACGGCGTTGAACTGGATGGGGCCAAGGTCGCGGTTGTTGGTCGGTCGCTGGTAATTGGTCGTCCCGTTGCCGCTATGCTTACGGCTCGCAATGCCACGGTGACGACGTGCCATACGCATACGCGTGGCTTGGCTGCCGAGTGCCGTGCGTCTGATATTGTGGTTGCGGCCGTTGGACGCGCGCGCACGATTGGTGCGGACGCGGTTCGCGAGGGCCAGACGATCATCGATGTTGGCATTAATTGGGACGAGGCCGCTGGCAAACTGGTCGGGGACGTCGATTTTGATGCTGTGGAGCCGGTTGTTGGCGCCATTACTCCTGTGCCGGGCGGCGTGGGGGCTGTAACGACGGCGATTCTCGCCAAGCACGTGATCGAGGCGGCGGAGCGCGCATCGAAATAGGTGTTTTTGACCACAGGGTCTGCCGAGGTCGCGGTTTCGCCCTTTTTGCGCCGAAGCGATACACTGTTGCCGTTTGATTTCTTCGCTCAAGGAGGATGCGCATGCCGTGCACAACGATTTTGGTTGGTAAGAACGCGAGCTACGACGGGTCGACGCTGGTTGCCCGCAATGAGGACTCGTCCAACGGGGTGTTTGAGCCCAAGCGCATGCGTGTTGTGCACCCCGACGAGCAGCCGCGTGTCTACACAAGCGTCTTGAGCCACCTGACCGTTGAACTGCCCGACAATCCCATGCGTTACACAAGCGTCCCCGATGTTGTCCCTGGTCATGGCATTTGGGCAGAGGCCGGCTTCAACGAGCTCAACGTTGGCATGTCCGCAACCGAGACGCTTACCACCAACGAGCGCGTCCGCGGCGCCGATCCGCTCGTGGACTACGTGCCCGCCAAGGGCAACGAGGGCGAGGACGGCTATGTTCCGGCGCAGCCTGGCGGTCTGGGTGAGGAGGATATAGTGACCCTGGTGCTGCCGTACGCCAAGTCTGCCCGCGATGGCGTGCGTATCCTGGGTGACCTGCTCGAGCGCTACGGTACCTACGAGAACAACGGCATCGCCTTTAGTGACGTTGACGAGATCTGGTGGCTCGAGACCATCGGCGGCCACCACTGGATCGCCAAGCGCGTGCCCGATGACGCCTATGTGACCATGCCTAACCAGCTGGGTATCGATAGCTTTGACCTGGACGACGCCGAGGGTGCCCAGGCAGATCATATGTGCTCCGCCGACCTGCGCTCCTGGATGGCCGAGTGGCATCTGGATCTGACGCTGGGCGTCGAGGGCGACGGTCCCGCTGCGGTCTTCAGCCCGCGCGAGGCCTTTGGCTCGCACAGCGACAGCGACCACGTCTACAACACGCCGCGTGCCTGGTACATGCAGCGCTGCCTCAACCCCAGCGATGTGTGGGACGGCCCCGACGCCGACTACACGCCCGAGAGCGACGACATCCCCTGGAGCCGCGTGCCCGAGCGCAAGGTGACCATCGAGGACATCAAGTACGTGCTTTCGAGCCACTACCAGGGCACGGAGTACGATTGCTACGGCAGCAAGGGCACGCCCGCCACGCGCGGTGCCTATCGTCCCATCGGCATCAACCGCAACAGCCAGCTCGCCGTGCTGCAGCTGCGTCCCTATGTACAGCCGGCGTATCGCGCCGTGCAGTGGATGGCGTTTGGCTCCAACTCGTTTAACGCGCTCGTGCCGCTGTACGCCAATGTCGAGACCATGCCCGAGTACTATGCCGACACGCAAGCTCGCGTGACGTCGGAGAATTTCTATTGGGCAAATCGCCTGATCGGTGCCTTGGCCGATGTTCGCTTCCATGAGTGCGGTCGCGCGGTCGAGGATTATCAGGAGAAGGTCGGCGGCATGGGTCACAAGCAGATTCACGACGTTGACGCTGTCGTAGCCGCACTACCCGAGGCCGAGGTGCCTGCCGAGCTCGCCCGCGCCAACGAGGCCTTTGCCGAGCTCGTGCGCGTGGAGACCGATGCTCTGTTGGGCAAGGTGCTCTACACCACGAGCTGTGCCATGAAGAATTCCTTCGCGATGAACGATAACGTAAGGTAAAGACGGCCTTGCAGCGAGCGAGTGGGGCAAACGCCGTCAAAGGCTTTGCCCCGCTCGATTTCTATCTTGGCGGTAAAACGATTTTGTGTCGTTCGCTCAATCTTGGGTACAAGAAGGCCAATGCAGTTGTTCACGATTGGAGCCAACCATGGTTATGAAATTCGATCAGCTTGTTAACGGTGCCATCAACGTGGGCTTCGGCGCCGCTGCCGTCGCCGTCGAGGGCGGCAAGAAGGTCCTCGACGACCTCAATACCAAAGGCGAGCAGGTTCGCAAGGACGCCGGAACCCCCGATATCGCCCGCAGCGTGTCCGACATGTTCGAGCAGGCCGGCGGCACCATCTCCGACCTGACCGAGCGCCTGGGCATGCAGGGCGAGACTGCGGCACAGCGCGTGCTCGACGAGCTCATCCTGGCCCGCGTCCGCGTCATGACCGCCCCCGAGCGCACTGCCTTTTTGGCCCATGTGCGCGACATCGTCGATTCGGTCGAGGACAACGTGACTTCGGTGCCCGTCGAGTCTGTTGAGCCCGACGATGCAGAGGACACCGAAGAGGCCGAGTAGCAGCGCAGATGGCAGATTCCACCACCGATTACAACAATCTAGATCCCTTAGGTGACGAGGCGGCGGTTGTCGATGAGGTCGATGCCGCCGTCTCGGGCGCTCGCAAGAAGCCGCGTGCTGTCGATATGGTTCCCGAAGAGCCCGACGCGATGGCGCCGGACGAGGAATACCAGCTCACGCCGGCAGGCCGCCGCGAACGCATTGGGCAGATCGTTCGCCTGATCAAAAAGTACCGCGTATGGGATAACCTCACGCCGGTGCGCCTGCGTCGTCTGCTCGAAGAGCTCGGCCCCATGTTCGTCAAAATGGGGCAGATTCTGGCCAACCGCTCCGAGATTTTGCCGCAGCGGTTTTGCGACGAGCTGCGCCGCCTGCGCTCCGACGTAGAGCCGGTGCCGTATGAGGTAGTGCTCCGCTGTCTGGAAGAGGAATACGGCCAGCGCTTGGGGCAGATGTTCGACGCCATCGACCCCAACCCGCTCGGTAGCGCGTCGCTCGCGCAGGTGCACCGCGCCCGCCTGGTGACCGGTGAGGACGTGGCCGTTAAGGTGCAACGCCCCGGCGCGCAGCAGGTCATGGCGCAGGACATCGACATCATCCGTTCGGTGGTGCGCATCGTCTCAAAGTTCGTCAACACCGATCAGTTTGTTGACCTGCACGGTGTGGTCGAAGAGCTGTGGACCTCGTTTCGCGAGGAGACCAACTTTTTGGCCGAGGCCAAAAACCTCAACGATTTCTATGACTTCCACAAAAGCGTGCACGGCGTGTCGTGTCCCAAATCCTACCTGGACCTTTGCACCGAGCATGTTGTGGTCATGGACTACATCGACGGCATCTCGATTGCCGATCCCGAGCGCCTGGCAGCCGAGGGTTATGACTTGGAAAAGATTGGCTCGGCGATCGTCGAGGACTATTCGACGCAGGTGCTCGATGACGGCTTTTTCCATGCCGACCCGCATGCGGGAAACATCATCCTCAAGGACGGCATCGTCTACTTTATCGACTTGGGTATGGTCGGGCGCATGTCGAGCCACGACCGCGGTATCGTCAAGGACATGATTTTCGCCGTGGCCGAGGGCGACGTGCCCAAGCTCAAGGATTCGCTCATGCGCTTTGCCGTGACGCGCGGCGACTCGGCCGAGCTCGACCATTCGGCCTTTTTGTCCGATTTGGACTTTATCGTTGCCGACTTTGCGGGCCTCGATCTTAAGGACCTGGATATCGGCGAGTTTTTGACCTCGCTGCTAAATTTGGCGCGCAAAAACGACGTTGAGCTGCCGAGTGTGGTGACGATGTTCGCCCGCGGCATGGTGACGCTCGAGGGCCTGCTGACCGAGTACATGCCCAACGTCAACATGATCCAGATTATCCAGGCGCACATCAAAAACGAGAAGAGCGCCTATGCGCGCGTCCGCGAAATGGGGCGCGATCTTGCCGCGAGCAGCTATCGCGCGGCAAAAGGCTCGCTCGAGGCGGCCGAGTATCTGGGCTTGGCGTCGCGCATGCTCACGCGCGGCCAGCTTAAGGTAAACACGCAGATCATGAGCAGCGATAAGGCGCTGCGACAGCTGGGTGGAATTATCGACCGCATGTCGATGGCAATTGTGATCGCCGGTCTATTTATCGGCTCATCGGTGGTGTACTACGCACGCATCGAGCCGGTTGTGTTCGGTATCCCGGTCATTGGCTTTATGGGCTACGTGAGCGCGCTGGTGCTGGCGCTGATGCTGGGTCGCGAGATCTGGCGCAACAGTCACGGCGGCAAGCGTTAGCGATTTTCCGGAATCAGAGAAAGACGGATCCTTTTGCTCGGCACTCCATCCGCACCCTTTTCTATCGCAAACCATAGCTTTTACCTTGGGCTTCGCTTGTGTGCGGGGCCCTTTTGCGTGCTACCATATTGACGATAATAATCGATGGCCTAGATGGTGGTGCGGAGACGCACGAATGCGCGGTTTTCCTGCGCGTTTGGGAGAATCGGGGTGCAAGTCCCCGGCTGTACCAGTAACCGTAATTCCTCTTGGCCCGGGATGGTCGCGTCGCAGATCGGACGGTGCGCCCGGGTCGGCAAGGTTAAGTCGGATCGCCTCCCATCTTGTACGCGGCCGTGGCGAAAGCCGCCGGTACGCGTTGGGCTCTGGAGGGAAGGGGGACCCCGATGGGGTTACTCGAGCGTAATGTGCGCGATGACGTGGGGCAGCCGCTGGGTAATGCTCCAAGTGCAGACAGTAGGAGACAAATGGATATGTTTGAGGACGAGCGCCAGCGCGCCTCGTGGCGTCGCCATGGAGCGATTGCCCGTGGCGTAGCCAAGCGCGGTCTGGTGGCGTTCCTGGCTTTTGCCATGGCTTTTGGCACCACGCCGGCGCAACTTTGGGCCGAGGGCGCCGAGGGTATTGCCGAGGCCGTGACCCAGGCTGCGACTGGCGGCGAGGGCGCGGCGGCCGACGATGGCACTGCTGCCGCCGATACCGGTGCGAACGATGCTGCCGTGGAGGACGGCACGGGTACCAGTGACGCTGCTGCCGGTCAGGGTACGACTTCGGGCGCCGCGAAGGGCGATGACGCCGCAGGTGATGCGGCTGATTCCGGCAGTTCCACCGCGATGCCTGCTGTCGCTTCGGAGCAGGGCGAGCCGAAGGCCGCTGCCGCTTCTGCCACGACGCTTTCCAGCGTGGCCAGGGTCTGCATCCAGGACACCAAGGATGAGAACTACTCGTATTCCACGAAGTCCGGCGCGCTCAATGCGGGTGATACGCTCTGGGCCAATATGTACGATAAGGATGAGGACGACTACTACAGTTCGGCTTATTCCGTCTCCAATCCTGGTACCTGGACTTACACCTGGCTCGCCGGCACGACCAGGGCCAGCAGCAATGTCGCCGACTACACCGAGGTCGTAGGCCACGAGCAGTCGCTCACCGTTACCGACGCTATGGTGGGCAAGTACTTCATCTGCAAGGTTACGGCAGACGGTAAGGACTACTACGGTCCGTCCGTCTCTGATGGCTCGGGCATCAATGCCAACTTCATCCCCGGTCCCGTGTTGGGCGCCGGGCAGATGGAGCTTAGCAGCGTCAAGCTCAGTAGCGACACGCCGAGCATAGGCGATACCCTTACGGCGACTCCGTACAAGGATTGGTCGAGCCCCGCTGGCTCCGACGCCAAGGTTACCTACACGTGGTCCGCATCCACCTCGCAGTCCTCGGGCTTCACCAAGATCGAGGGCGCGACGGGCGCTTCCCTCACGGTAACCGATGACCTCGAGGGCAAGTACATTAAGGTCGAGGCCACTGCCGGCGTCAACACGGTGAGCAAGACCACTTCCAGCAAGGTCAAACAGGCCGGTGCGGTCGAGATTTCGGCCGTGTCCATCATCAACACCAAGGACAACACGAGTGTCTTTGCGGTAGGGGATACCGCTAAGGCCCGCGCCAAGGAGAAGGGCGGCGCGTACGGCGCATTCGTCGACGCGAGCAAGCTCAACTATCAGTGGCAGTGCTCTGGCACCAAGAGTGGCACGTATACCGACATTGCGGGCGCTACGGGTGAGACCCTCGAGCTAACCGATGCTTTGGGCGGCAAATACCTCAAGTGCAAGGTGTCTTCGAAGATTGGCTCTTCGAGCTTGACCAACTCGACGGGCGCTCTCGTTGCTGCCGCCGGTTCAATTAATGTCACGAGCGTGACTATGAGCCCGACTTCGGGCAAAGTCGAGGTTGGTTCCACGATTACGGCGACCGCCAAGGCGGGTTCCACCGACGTTACCACCGATTCACATGTCACGTGGCAGTGGTATAAGGGCACCTCGAACTACGCGAGTTCGTGCAACACGCCTATCGAGGACGAGACCGGCAACACCCTGACGGTGACCGCCGCCCTTAAGGGTTACTACGTCGTGGCCAAGGCCAACGGCGGTTACGGCGAGCAGAAGCCTTACTATGCGGCGGGTCCTGTTTCCGTTGCGGGCCAAGTGGAGCTCTATGACGTGCAGTTCGAGGGCTCTCCTGCCACCAACGGCGTGCACGTGGGCGATACGCTCAAGACCAAAGTGCGCAAAAAGGACGGCTCCAACTATCACTATATCGACCGCACCGATAATGTGACCTACCAGTGGCAGTATGCAAACAGCAGCTCGAGCTACGACTCCGCTTACACCGATATCCCCGGTGCCATCGAAGCGACCTATGTCGTTGACGCCGCGTATACTGGCAAGTACCTGCGCGTGAAGGTTACGAGCGAAAATACCGTTTCCAGCACGCAGAAGAAGAGCTCCTACGGCGGCACGCAGTCCGTTGCCCCGCTCGGCCCCGTGACGCTCAAGGGCCAGTACAAGCTGGCGGGCATCGAGCTTGCCGATAAGAACGTTACGCTGAGCGTGGGTTCAAAGATCACGCCGAGCGTGCAGGTTCCGGGCAGCTGGTCGGGCTCGACCAAGGACGTGCCCGACGATGCCGAGCTCACTATGGCGTGGTATGCCAAGGGCGAGGGCGATGCCGACTGGACCGAGCTCACCGACGGCATCGATACGACCGATGGCAGCCTGACTATTTCGGACGCGCTTGTTGGCAAGCGCATCAAAGTTACGGCGAACGCCCTCGACAACACCGTTGAGTGGGTTTCGCCCGATAGCGTTACCGCGGCGGGGGAGTATAGCCTGCTGCGCGTGACCACTACGCCACAGATCAATAGTGATTCGACCCATCTCGTTTCGGGTGATAGCGTCAAGGCGACGGCGCAGGCTAAGCGCGCCGACGGTTCGACCACCAACGGCATTGACGTGACCACTCAGGCGACTGTTGCCTGGTATGCGGCGGACGATGCGAAGGCTCCGGAGGCCGACTGGACGCTGCTGTCCGATATGTCGGGCGCCACGGCAACGGTTTCGGCTTCTGCCGCGGGTAAGTATCTGAAGGCTGTCGCCACGAGCGGCAGCTCGACGGTCGAGCTCGTCTCCGCCAACAAGGTTATCGCCGCGGGCTCGCTCGAGGCTGCAGCCCAAAAGCTCACCGATGCTAACAAGCAGATTGTTGTTGACTACAGCGCAAAGGGCGGCAACGTTAACGACGCGCTGAAGGCGCAGCTTGCCGATTTGGGATTTACCGATATTGACGTCAAGGTCTCCGAGGGCGGCGTTGCCTTTAATGAAGAGGATGACAAGGCAACGGTCGGTATCTCCGACGCCCAGGGTAAGACCAACGGCGATGTGACGTTCTTCTACATCGACCCCAACAACTACACCGGTTACAACATCGACGGTCTGCGTAGCGCCGACGTCGTGTTTGAGCTGTCGCGCGATGGCAAGACCGAGTATTACCAGCCCAGTAAGTCGGTGCAGGTTGCTTGGGACGAGGCTCGTGTGCAGCAGATGCTCGACGATGCCGCCGAGCAGGTTGCCATCGGTTACGCTGCGGGCGATTCGGCCGAGTCCGTTACGTCCAACCTCACGCTTCCGTACCGCGCAGGCTCCAAGAGCAAGTTCGAGGTTAGCTGGAAGAGCTCCGACGGCGATGTCATTTGGCCGTCCGGTTATGGCTGGGACGACTACACCGGCAAGGTGACGCGCGTTTCGAGCGATCGCACCGTAACGCTGACCGCGACCGTTTCGTTTGTGAGCGGTGGCCCGTCTGACGTTAAGGGCGCGCACGACTTCACGGTGACCGTCAAGGGCGATCCCGAGAAGGTCGCCGCCGACAAGAAGGCGCTGCAGGAGAAGGTCGATGCGGCCTTTACCTACGACAATATCAAGTACTTCGGCACTGACGCGGTCGCCAACAAGGATGGCCTGACCGCCGACCTGCAGATGCCGCGCACGAGCACGCTTAATATCGACGGCAAGTATTACGAGGTCAAGTACTCTGCCAGCACCGATGACATTACGTTCAACGGCTACAAGGGCACGGTCTACCAGCCGCTGCCCGGAGCCAAGGCGGCGAAGACCAAGATCACCCTCACGGTGACCGATAAGTCCAACGCCGAGGTCACGGCAAGCAAGACCCTCGACTTCGCGATTGCCCCGCAGAATAAGGACGAGCTCGATGCCGAGCTGTCCCTTATGGAAAAGGCGAAGGCCGGCTATGCTGCCGCCATTCTGAATGGCCAGGAAGCCAATGCCGTTTCGGCCGACATGCACGCGTTCCAGAAGGCTTATCTTGATGCCGACGGCAACCTTGCCTGGAGCTACAACAAGGCAACGACCGATTCGACGTCCCCCGGCATTGTTCCGGTTGACCTACCTGGCTATGATGCGATGTCCGGACAGGACTGGCGTCTGTTTAAGTCGAGCAACAGCTCTATTGTCTCCGCAGAGAACCTGAAGGTCACGCAGCCGCAGTACAACACGAAGGTTGTCGTTTCCTCGCGCCTGACGAGCGAGAAGTACGCTCGCTATGCCGAGCGCTATCCCGACAATGCCACGTATGCCAAGCTTGCCAACCAAGATGTTTCGGCAACGTTGACGGTCGTGGGCACGAGTGGTCAAAACAGCCCCGAGGTCACAGCGACGTGCTCGGTTATTGGCGTCGACGCTAAGGGCAAGCAGCAGACGTGGGCTGCCGCTTCGCAGTACACGCTCAAGAACGGCTCGACTGCTGCCGATCTTTCCGAGGAGCTCTTTAAGCAGGCCGGCCTCAAGGCCGACTATGACCCCAACGGCTCTTGGGGTTGGGTGCTCAATTCCATTACGTCGCCTTTCGATGCCGATCGCACCCTTGCATACGACCATGCTACGGGCGCCTATTGGCAGCTGTTTATCAATGGTGTTGCGGCGTCGGTTGGCGCTGGCAGCTACCCCCTCGAGGCGGACGACTCTGTCGTCTGGTGCTACTCGAAGTACGGCGACGCTGCACCCACCGACCGGCTTTCGGTAAGCTGCACCGTTGTCGGTCAGGACGCTTCGGGTGCTCAGCAGACGTGGGCGCAGCCTACGACTGCACTGGTGGAAGAGGGCGCAACTGCCGCCGATCTTTCCGAGCAGGTCTTTAAGCAGGCCGGTATTGGCGCCGACGTCCAAACCGGTTCGTATGGTTGGTTCCTCAATTCGCTGACTTCCCCGTTCAATAAGAGCGTGAAACTATCGACCGTGCAGGTAAACGAAAGCACCTGGAAGTCCTGGCAGTTCTTCGTTAACGGCAAGATGGCCAATGTCGGCGCCGGCAACTACACGCTCAAGGCCGGCG
Organism: uncultured Collinsella sp.; assembly: GCA_900549085.1. Classification (GTDB taxonomy): domain Bacteria; phylum Actinomycetota; class Coriobacteriia; order Coriobacteriales; family Coriobacteriaceae; genus Collinsella. Next base: position 34,261 of record URMO01000008.1, read on the forward strand.
ATGAGATTGCCTGGGTCTATGGTTCCGATGGCACCATGCCCGGTCAGGTTGCTGTCTCGATGGAGATCATCGGTAAGAAGGACGATAAGGCACAGCGCTGGACCGATCCTTCGACGCAGGTGTTTGTTGAGGGCACGACGATCAAGGACGCCACTGCCGCCTACTTTGATGCCTTGGGCATCAAGTCCGAGATGTACGATCAGCTGGGCTTCTGGGGCGTTCACAGCCTTGTCTCTCCGCTTGACGGCACTAAGTTGGCCGGCGCTTGGTCGTACTTTGTTAACGGTGTTCCCGGTTCTCAGCTCGATAGTGACTACGTGCTCAAGTCGCATGACGAGATCGTCTGGGCTTATGCTGCCGGCGGTACGGTGCCTAATCCCGACGAGGTCGTAGTCAATCCGAGCGCCCCGCGTCCGACCGATTGGAAGTCCGATTGGGATGGCAAGTCCAATGCGGCGGTCGAGAACGTTTCGACGCCTACGGGTGCGCTAGCGAGCTCTTGGACGTTCGATTGGAAGGCGTATTCTGGTTCGGCGTATCCCAACGCGAGTGAACCTATCGTCGTGAACGGCTACGTATACCTCGCCGTCAACAAGCGTTTGCTAAAGATTGACGCCAAGTCGGGCGAGGTCCGTGCCGAGTCGAATCTTAAGAAAGCGGTCGGTTACACCTCGCGCCCGATTTATGCGAGCGGTTTGGTTATCGTTCCGCTTGACGGCGGTGCGGTCCAGGCCCTGACGGCTGACGCGCTCACAACGGTTTGGGTCACTGACTCCGTGAGCGGGATTGCCCAGTCGAATTCTCAGCTGACGGTTGATGGCAATTACCTCTATGTCGGCACCGTTGATGTCGACTATGGAAAGGGTACGTACAATAACGGTCATCTGACGCGTATTAACATCCTGACCGGCGCTGTTTCTTGGCAGCATGTCAATGCCGACGAGGGTTATTACTGGACGGGCGCGACGGTGGGCGATGACTTTGTCTTGGTTCCCACCAGTGCCGGTACCGTCGAGATGCTCAGCAAGTCTTCGGGCGATGTGCTCGGAAAGGTTTCGGTTGGTGCTGTTGTCAACTCCACCTGCGTGCTTTCGGCTGACGGCAGCCATGCCTATCTAATCTCGCGCGACGGCAAGCTGCACGTCTTGGCGATTTCTGATGGCGACTCACGCGATGCGGATGCCGCTTCGCGTATTACCGAGGAGCGTGTGGTCGACCTTGGCCTTACGGGATGTGCATGCGTGCCTACGACGACGTATGATGGCAAGCTGATTGTTGGCGGCGAGGTTGCTGGCGGCTCTGCGCTGGCGATTATTGATCCGGCCAACAATTTTGCCAAGACGCTGGTTTCGTCTGCTGATGGCACTGCGCTTCCTGCTGGCGGCATCAAGGGCGCTCCGCTCGTGAGTGTCCAGGGCGAAGACGCGTATGTCTACTTCACGGTTAACTACGGCGAGAGCCCTGATTTCGTTAACTACACCTCAGGCGGTGGCGTATATCGTTACAAGTTGGGTGACGCTGAGGCTTCTGGTGTGTTTAGCGCAACGGGCCACTACAACTTCTGTGACTCGCCAATCGCTTGTGATGCCCAGGGCAACTTGTACTACATCAACGACTCTGGCACGCTGTTCAAACTGAATGCTGGCGTTAAGGTTTCGTTTAGCGCCGGCGAGGGGTCCAAGGTCGTTTTTCAGACTACGGCCGCCAACGGCTCTATCGCCAAGCCTGCCGATCCGACGCGCGAAGGCTACACCTTCGCGGGTTGGTATACCGACGAGGCTTGTACGGAGGCATATGACTTTAGCGTTGCGGTGACGGCTGATATGACGCTGTATGCCAAGTGGATCAAGAATGCTGTTAACCCTGGTGGTAACGGTGGCTCTGGCTCCGCTGGCGGCAACGGCGGTTCGGGTAATGCCGGTGCTGGTTCTGGCTCCGGTAACGGCACAAACGGCCAGCAGGCTGGCGGTGCTGTTGCTCCGGGTAAGAAGCCGGTGTCGTCTACCACGACTACGACCGAGACCAAGGACGATAAGGATTCCAAGAAGAAATCCGATAAGTCCGGCAAGAAGGACAAGAAGTCCAGCAAGAAGGATGACAAGTCCGGCAAGTCCGACACGGGCTCGTCTGCATCGACCACTGCCAAGAAGTCCGCTGCGGCTCCCTCGCAGGAGTCTGGCTTCAATCCGATCGCCATTGCTGGCGTGGCGGCCGGCGTGATCGGTCTCGCCGTCATCGGCGTGTTCGTGTTTACCAAGCGTCGGTAGGTGAGGGCTGTGTCCAATAAACCTCAGGACGCCGGCTCCAAGCAGCCCGATTCGTCGTTCATCCAGCTCGACGATGGAAAGCAAAAGGGCGCCGCTTCGGCGGCGTCTGCCCCTCGGCGCAAGGCGCTTGTTGGTGCCCTGACGGCCGGCTGCATCGTCTTGATCGTTGTGTCGCTGGGTTTTGTCTATCCCTCTGCCGGCAGTGCATGGTCCATCGATTGGATCGTTCAGGCTGTGACAGGGGAGAGCGTCGTTGCCAAGGACGCATCGGTTTCCGGCTCGACTACCGTTTCGGGCAAGGCTGCGCCCAAGGACTCCAACTCTTCGGACAATGCGAAGGACGGGTCGAAGGACTCCAAAAAGGATTCGAAGGAGAAGAAGTCCGAAGACAAGGGCGGCAAGACGTCCAACAACGCGTCTGCTGGACAGGGCTCTGAATCCGCCGGTGGATCGAGTTCTTCTGACGGCTCTTCTTCGGGCGGCGGCTCGGTGTCTGGCGGTGGGTCTGCATCCAACAGTGGCGGCGCCTCTGCGGGCAATCAGGGCGGCTCGCAGCAGTCTGGCTACGTCACGGTGACGGTTGCGGTCACATCGAGCGCCGTGGGCAATCCTGTGTCTTCTGGTGGCACCTTCACCTTTAACGAGGGCGCAACTGCCTACGATGCCCTGTGCGCCTTGGGCCTTTCCGTGAATGCGCATGGCTCGTCGTACGGCACGTATGTCGCCGCTATCGGCGGTTTGGCCGAGAAGGAGCATGGTGGCACGAGCGGCTGGATGTACTCCGTTAACGGTGTGGCGCCCAACACGGCGTGCAGCAACTACGTCCTATCTAACGGCGACAGCGTAGTCTGGTATTACGTAACGGGCTAGATACCTCGACATAACGCGCCAAACGGGCGGTTCGGACAAACATCCGGGCCGCCCGTTTTTCATGCGAATGGAACTGGGCCGCCGGGTCTCTTGGCAAACAAAAAACCGGTTGGAACGAGAATTCCAACCGGTTATACCTTTAAGCAAATGTCGAACAAACTACGACTGCGCGCCCTCGAGGAAGAAGCGACGGCTAAAGTAGTTGTACCAGGTGACCAGGAACGTGGCGATGGCCTTCATGGCCTGGTAGCCGATGCTCAAAAACGTGACGCCCACAAACATGTACAGATCGTTGAGACCCAGGCCAATCACCGACAGGATGGTGAAGATCGTAAACTCGCGCTTGCGGCTCATGCCCTCGCGATGGTCGAACACGTACTTCATGCTGAGCCAGTAGTTGACCACGACGGACGTGATAAACGAGATCGTGGTGCTCATCAAAAAGTCGAGATGGAACAGCTCGACGAGTGCAATGAGCATACCCCAGTCGATGCCAAAGGAGATAAGACCCACGACAGCGAACTTGAGGAACTGCTTGGTATGAGGTTGTGCCAGTGCCTTGCGCACGTAATCACATCCAATGCGTTGACGAATCGAGCAGAGGATACTTTAGAGCTTTTGCAAGGGAAACGTAAGGGCTTTGCCAAGAACTATACGAACTCGCCAAATATTCAAGAGGTAATCCGCAAACGTTGCAAATCTTCCCGTAAACGAGCAAGGCCCACGAACAACGCAGTGCTCGACGTGCATCATCCGTGGGCCCCGTAACTGTGCGGGAAAGTCGAGCTACTTGGTCTCGTCGCCCTCCAGGAAGATCTTTCGGGTCACAAAGTTGTAGACCATAACAAGCGCGGTGGCGCAAATCTTGGCGATATTGGCCTCGAGCCCCAGGCCGGCGTTGAGCGCCAGCACGATACCGTCGTTGAGCGCCAAGCCGATTACGGACAGCACGACAAAGATAATGAACTCGCGGCGGCGGCTCATGCCCTCCTTGTGCGCAAACACGTACTTCATGCTCGCGACGTAGTTAAAGATGAGCGAGACGATAAAGCCGCTGGTATTGGCGATCAGGATATTGAGGCACAGACCGTAGTGGAGCAGATTCATGATGCCAAAGTCGATGACCGTGGCGACGACGCCGACGACGCCAAACTTCATGATCTGCGCAAGGAGCTTTTGCATGGTACCTGCCTTAGGGTGGCGCCGGAGCGCCGCGGGGATGACAAACTCAGCAAGTTTAGCCAATCCCCGCGGGTGGAGCTAGACGCGCTCTTCGATAGCACCGTTTCTATATGCATCGAGCAGCTGGCGTAGGTCCTGGATTTGGCTGCGAATCTTGGCGCCAGTGTCGGTATCGCTGACCATGCGGCGGCGGTCGGCCTCGTCAAAGCGGTTGGTCTCGCTTTCGATGTCCACGTTGCGGGTGAGCGCCTCGGCAACGGTGGTAAAGGCCCGGTGCGACTTAAGGCGGCATCCGCGTGAGCTCGAGATAAGCGTGTAGCCGGCGATGCCCGTCTTGGGATGGTAGGCGCGGCAGAAGCCGCCATCGATGACCAGCAGCTTGCCCTCGGCTCGGATAGGCTGCTCGCCCTTGGTCGTCTTGACGGGTGTGTGGCCGTTGATGATGTGGCCGGTCGGTGAACATGCCATGGGGGCAACGCTGAACTCGCGCATGATGTCGTCGCAGACCGAGGGCGACTTGGTAAGCGTGAAGTACGGGTCCATCGGCTCGGCCCAGGTGCTCTTATCGGCGATATAGGCGCGCTCAAAGGTACGCACCAGGCGTCCGCTGGCGGGTGAGTTAAAGCCGATCCACAGGTACCACATCCAGTCGAGGGCGTCGCGGTCGCCCACGCGCCAGGCGCGGCGGGCGATGCGGTCGCAAAAATCGAGATAATCACGGCCGGCGTGCCAGGTACCCAGGCAGTTCATGCTGCTAAAGGTGCCGTCTTCGTTGAGCGGCACGCAGCCATGGAACAGCAGGTTGCCGTTGGTGACCTTGTACATCGAGCCGTGGGTGTAGAGAAAATCGATATGGCGATGCAGGTGATCGGCGGTGACAAACTCGGACACGAGCTTGTCGATGATGTGTTGCTCCTGGGGCGTGAGCGTGTAGGGGTCCGCCGGATCGACGGTGGGGAAGTCGTTGGTCGTGAGCGGCCATACGCTGCCGTCGGCGAGGGTGACCGTGCCGGCGTCGTGATCGATCTTGTCGAGCAGCAGGCGGTCTGCCATGTCGAACTCGGGGTGGCGCTGGATAATCTGGCCCTCGAGTTTAAAGAGCAGCACGTTGATGGCTTTGATCAGCGGGCTGATGGTCTCGCCGGCGGTATAGGTGGCGTCGGCGAAGGCGACAAGCTCGCGCAGCGAGATGCCGTAATCGTTCTCGAGAATCTCGTAGTTGTCGTAGCGCAGGTTGTTGCGCAGTACCGTGGCGATGCAGGCGGGCTCGCCGGCAGCGGCGCCCATCCACAGCAGGTCGTGGTTGCCCCATTGAATGTCGAGCGAATGATAGGTGAGCAGGCGGTCCATAATCTTGGCCGCACCGCCGCCACGGTCGAAGATGTCGCCCACCAAGTGCAGGTGGTCGACGGCGAGGCGCTTGATGAGTGAGGCGAGCGACTCGATAAAGTCGTCGGCGCTGGCGGTCTCCAAGATGGATTCGATAATGCGCTCGTGATAACGCACACGGTAGTTGTTCTCATCCGGATGCGTGTGCAGCAACTCGTCGATGATGTAGGCGTAATCACGCGGGATGGCCTTACGCACCTTGGAGCGGGTGTAGCGACTCGAAAGCGAGCGGGCAACCACAATGAGCTGGTCGAGCATGGTCTTGTACCAGGTGGGCGAGTCCTCGCGCCGGCTGCGGACAAGATCGATCTTCTCGCGCGGATAGTAGATGAGCGTGCACAGCTCGCCCTTTTCGTCAAAGGAGAGCGTGTCGCCAAAGATCTCGTCGACATGCTCGCGCACAACACCCGAGCAGTTGTTGAGGATGTGCATAAAGGCTTCGTACTCGCCATGCACATCGCTCATAAAATGCTCGGTGCCCTTGGGCAGGTTGAGGATGGCCGAGAGGTTGATGATCTCGGTGAATGCGGATTGCTCGGTGGGGAACTGTCTCGACAGCAGGCGCAGATACTTGAAGTTTTGCGGATTGCGATCGAATGCGACCATGAGGCACCTTCCGATGTGGTTGGTAAAACTGATAAAACAGCGTCAAGCGTTTATCAGTATGCGCTGCTTTTGTTTCGATTGGAGATGGGAGGTCGAATTGTTGGCCGAACGGTTTGGTAAATCGATTTAGTTGAGGTGGATATGGCGGTTGAATGGAGACGTAGGGTCGTTTTTTGCAGGCGCATACCTCCGGGATCGATAGAGATGATGACGGTAAAGATGTTCACTACCTTTGGTTCAATTTGGTAAATAGCGGACATTTGTACCGTATTCACACTTGCTGTGCGATAATTTGCGCAGCAATGAGTAAGGAGCCTCATATGAGTGATTTTGTCCTGACCTGTGAATCCGCCGCCGATCGAACCCGTGAGTTCTTTGCATCGCGCAATATCCCTGTCGTGTGTTTTCATTACGAGATTGACGATGTTGTCTATACGGACGATCTGTATCAGTCGATTACGCCGGACGAGTTTTTTGCCCAGATTGCCGCGGGCGCCATGCCCAAGACGTCTCAGGTGAGCGTGGGTGAGTACGAGGAGTTTTGGGAGCCGTTCGTTGCCGAGGGTAAAGACGTGCTGCACCTGACCTTGTCGTCGGGTATTTCGGGCACATATGGATCGGCCTGCGTTGCGGCGCAGATGCTCGCGGATCGCTATCCCCAGGGCGGTAAGGTGCGCGTCATCGATTCGTTGGCGGCGTCTTCGGGCTTTGGCCTGCTGGTGGAGTGTGCCGCCGACGTTCGCGATAGCGGCGCTTCGCTCGACGAGACGGCCGCTTGGATTGAGGAGCATAAACTCAACCTGCACCACTGGTTCTTCTCGACCGATCTGTCGAGCTACCTGCGCGGCGGTCGCATTTCGGCCGCGAGCGCGATCATCGGCACGGCGCTCAAGATTTGCCCGCTCATGACGGTCGATTGCGAAGGTGAGCTGGCGCCACGCGAGAAGATTCGCACCAAGAAGCGCGCGATTTCCGAGATGGCCAAGACCGTGATGGCGCATGTGCAGGACGGCGCGAACTATTCGGGCAAGTGCATCATGTCGCACTCGGCGTGCCGCGAGGACGCCGAGGCCGTTGCGGCACTGATAGAGGAACAGGTTCCGCAGCTCAAAGGCAAGATTGAGATCAATAGCATCGGTGCTCTGATTGGCTCGCATACCGGCCCCGGCACGGTGGCCGTCTTCTTTATGGGTGACAAGCGCGTGGACTAACGTTTGTGGGCTGGCTGACGGTTTTAACGGCTACGCCTGTTCTCCTGACATTCGATAACAGAAAAAGGCCCGTCCCATTGTTTGCGGAACGGGCCTTGCTGTTGCGGCTAGCGTTTCTTTCCGCGGAAGAAGAAGCCGTGCAGCGAGGGCTTGAGTCCGCGGTTGGCGCGACGTTCCTCGATATGATCGTGGATCGAAGCGACGCGTTCGATGACTTCGTCGGGGATCGGCACATCGGGATTCATGTTCTCGACCTGGCTGACCTCGGCGGCGGCGACCTGGTCGATAATGGGCACATCGTCGCGCGAAATGACGGGCGTGGCGTCTTCCTTCATCTTGCGATAGCGCTGCATCATGTCGGTCTGCAGCTGCTGGGCCGATGGCGGCGTCCAGATGATGGCGTTGGCGCCGGCGGCGATGGTCTCACGGATGCTCTCGGGCGTTTTGCCGCCCGGTGCGATGAGCGGCAGGTTGGGATAGTGCTCGCGCAGTTCACGCAGGACCTGCGGCGTGTTCTTGCCGGCCGCGATGTTGAGGATCTTGGCTCCGGCGCGCACCTTGGCGTGAGCATCATCGTCGCAACGTACGACCGTGGCGATGACGGGGATGTCGGCGATGTTGGTGATGTGCTCGACCATCTCGGCAGTGGCGGGGGAATTGACCACGCAGCCCGCCGCGCCCTGCATCTCGGAGACGGCCGCCATCTGCACGGAGCGCTTGCCGGTGGTGGTGCCGCCGCCAACGCCCACAAAGACCGGGCACTCGGCAACAGTCAGCAGCGCCTGCGTAATGGCGGGCTGCGGCGTGAAGGGGTAGACGGCAAACACGGCGTCGGCATTGGAGTTGCGGATGACCGCCACGTCGGTGGTGTAGATGAGCGATTTGATGCGGCGGCCAAAGAGCGTAAAGCCGCTGGCCTCTTCGATCTCATCGGGCATGCGGAGGGCCGCCTTGCGCAGGCGCCCGTCGATGGGCAGCGGCTCCATGGGCAAAAGGCCGTTGGGAGTTACGGTCACCTGGGGCTCGGTAAATTCGTCTGCAAGCTCTACCTCGGAGAAGTCGACCGAGGCGACGATGTCCTCGTGAACCTCGGCGGGAACATCGATGGGGGCTTGGTCGTTCGTCGCGGCAGGCGTCT
>URMO01000009.1 GCA_900549085.1 uncultured Collinsella sp.
CGCGCTTTACGCCCAATGAATCCGGATAACGCTCGCCCCCTACGTATTACCGCGGCTGCTGGCACGTAGTTAGCCGGGGCTTCTTCTGCAGGTACAGTCTTGACTCTTCCCTGCTGAAAGCGGTTTACGACCCGAAGGCCTCCGTCCCGCACGCGGCGTCGCTGCGTCAGGGTTCCCCCCATTGCGCAAGATTCCCCACTGCTGCCTCCCGTAGGAGTCTGGGCCGTGTCTCAGTCCCAATCTGGCCGGTCGGTCTCTCAACCCGGCTACCCGTTGTCGGCACGGTGGGCCGTCACCCCGCCGTCTACCTGATGGGCCGCGGAGCCATCCCCTCCCGTCGGGGCTTTAGCCGGGGTGCCATGCGGCACCCCGGGGTATCCGGTATTACCCGTCCTTTCGGGCGGCTATCCCGGGGGAGGGGGCAGGTTCTCCACGTGTTACTCAGCCGTTCGCCACTCGCTTCCCTCCGGAGAGGGGTGCCGTTCGACTTGCATGTGTTAGGCGCGCCGCCAGCGTTCATCCTGAGCCAGGATCGAACTCTCCGTCCAAAGTAAATGGGCTTCGAGCCCGTCCGGTCCTCTCAGTTCATCGCTGATCGGTTCCGTTCGATTCATATGGTTTTAGTATAGGAAAAGGAATTTCTCGGGGCCGCCTCTCGGCGGCCTTGCGAAAAACAAATCCAAGTTAGACCATTTCAAATGGTTCGATGTCTGCCCGGATGCGACACTGATTGTGTCCATCCTCGCAGTATCCGGTTCTCAAGGTGCACGCCTGCGCGGTCCATCCGGTTCCACCGGGCCGCGCGGCAAGGAGATATATTGCCAGACCGGAGGGGCCCCGGGGGCGGGAATCTGGGCGCACACATTTCCTACACAACTGTGCCCTCAACTGACGCTTGCCAGTTGATAGCTACCGCTTGCCGAGCACATCTTTATATAGAGTGGCCCCTTGGCTATAGCCGATATGCGCCCCTGGCCAAAGCGCAGCCGGCATCTAGCAGCTCATCGCGCTCCTCCACCGAAAAGCCCTCGGCGTACACGCGCACCACCGGTTCGGTCCCACTGGGACGGATCAGCAGCCAGGTGTCATCCTCAAATGCCAGACGCAAGCCGTCCATATGGCTTACGCTCTGCGGCGCCTTGCCGCATATCGACTTGGGATTCACGCCGGGAAGCAGCGTGCGCAACGTCTCGGCATCCTCGGCCTCAAGGCGCAAATCTCGACGTCCGTAACTCGTCTTGCCAAAGCTCGCCTCGAGCTGATCGATAAGCACGCCCAAGGGCGCGCCGGTCTTGGCCATGAGCTCGCACAAAATCAGGCAGGCAAGGATGCCGTCGCGCTCGGGCATGTGCGCGGCGATACCGATACCACCGGCCTCTTCACCGCCCACGAGAACGCCGCCCTTCTTCATCTCGGCGGCTATATATTTAAAACCGACGGGCTTGATGACCACGCGGCAGCCGAGTGCCTCGGCAATGCGACGCACAAGCGTGGAGCATGAAAGGTTGACGACGACGCGTCCCTTCAGATTGCGATACTGGACCAAATCGCCCAAAACGAGCGCCATGATCTGATGTGGATGTATATATCTGCCGCGCTCATCAACCGCGCCGATACGATCGGCGTCGCCATCAGTCACCAGACCGGCGCACGCCCCGTCTTCGACAACTGCGCGCTCACAAGCATCCACCCACGGCTCGACCGGGTCGGGGCAGATATCTCCCCTATCGGTCGTCTCGTCGGCGTGAATCTCGTGGACTTCGACGCCAAGCTCTCGAAGCAAGTCGGCAAGATATCCCTGCGCAGCTCCGCCCATGGGGTCAACCACCACACGCATATGCGCGGCGCAAATGGCATCCGCGTCGACAAACGATGCCACCGCTCGCATATAGTCGGGAATGATATCTGCCGTGCGGTATTGCCCCTCAAGCCCCAGCGGCTCGGCGGCCATCGTCTCCTCGAGCTCTTCGATGACATCCTGGTTGGCCGTCGAGCCATCACCCATCCGCAGCTTGAGGCATAGATAGCCCTGCGGATGATGTGAGCCCGTCACCATAAGCGCGCCGCATGCCTCGCCGTCATACGCAGCCGCCCACGTAAGAGCGGGAGTCGGCACCGGTCGAGACACGAGCACGGCATCGAGCCCGTGGGCGGCAATCACGCCCGCCGCGAGCTCGGCGAACTCGCGCGCTTGCGGCCGAGTATCAAATCCTACATATACCGTTTTACCGGGATTCGTCTTTTGCCATAGCCTGCCGATAGCATCAGTGACACGAGCGACGTTGTTGATAGTAAAGTCTCCGTCGACGCGAGCTCGCCAACCGTCAGTTCCAAAGTGAATTATCGCGCACACGCGCAGACACCTCGCAGTGTTTGGATCATGGTACGCATGAGGTATACCCGCAACGGGCATCCGGCAAGCCGCCGGCACGCTCGTTCACCGTTTAGGCAAAAGCGTCGAGGTGCGCACCGCCAACAAAAAAACCGGCCCAGCGGGGGCGGTGATTCGATACTCCCATTTTCGGGTTCTATATATTGAGCGCATCTGCCATAGCGGCTGTCGTAACCGCCGTGGTTCCGCAGCAGCTGCCTACCATTGCGGCGCCCGCCCGCTTCCACTCGACGCATGCGCGAGCGAAGGTTTCGGGGTCCTCATGCCACACGGGACCATCCTGTGTCTGAACCGGATTTCCCGCGTTGGGACGCACCGTGACGGGAGTAGTCGCCGATGCAATCATCCTGGGCACCGCCGCGTTCGCGGCCGCAAGCGAACAGCAATTAACACCAACCGAGTTTGCGCCGTGTTTTTCGGCGTACAAAACGGCTGCCTCGATGTTGAGGCCATCGCCCAACAGGTCGCCTTTATCGTCAACGACAAAACTCACCAGGACAGGCATACCGTCGGCGGCATCTCGGGCGCCGGCAAGCATGGGCTGCAAATTACGGATAGACGTCACCGTCTCGATCAGCAGACCGTCAACACCAGCATTGAGCAAGGCGTGCGCTTGTTCGCGCGCAATGCCTCGGATTTCACGATACTCGGCAGAGTCCTCGGCAAACCATTCAATACAAATCGGGCCCATCGAGCCCAGCAGCAGCTGTGGGTGCGCCTGGCGAGCATCGTCGACGGCCCCGCGATTGACCTCCGCCACGGACGGCGCAATCTGGTCGTGCTTGAGGGCATAGCTTGATGCCTGAAAGGTGTTGGTAATGAGCACCTGCGCGCCGGCGGCGACATACAAGCGATGGATACGAGAAACGGTCTGCGGCTCTGCCAGATTCCAAAACGCCGGTGGAATGTCGGCGGCATCGTACTCACTCAACAGAACACTGCCCATGGGGCCCTGTGCCAGCAATGTCTCACCGGCAAGTCGGCGCATAAGCTCCTCGCCGCCAAAACGATTGTAATAACTCGTATCCATATATGTATTTCGCTATTCCTCGACGCTGATTCCCTGCTTTTCGAGATAGGCGAGCCAGCGGTTCATCGTATCCTCGGAAAGCGCATGCTCCATCATGCAGGCCTCGGCATCGGCACACTCAAAGTCGACGCCGAGCTCCTGGACCAAAAACGTGCGGATCAGGCGATGGCGATACCAGATAGCCGAGCCGACCTCGCGTCCACGGTCAGTCAGGATAACTTTGCCGTAGTGAGACTGCTCGACAAGCTCGGATGCCTTGAGAGCCGAAACCGCCTTGTTGACCGATGCCTTCGAGACGCCAAGGCGCTGTGCGATATCGACCGATCGCACACCATTGGTCTCCCCATCTTCGCTTTCGATGCGAACCATGCACTCCAAGTAGTCTTCGTTCGCCACCGTTAGGCGTAGCTCGCGCGAGCTATTTGTCGTATCCATGAACATCCGTCCCTTCTGCATTCAATGGCTGATTCTACCCCATCCAAGCGTCGCGGTATGCCGCGGCATACCGTGCTAGAGTTCTTGTTGCACACGACGACCAAGATTGGAGCGGTCTTTATGGAAAACACCACCACGAACCCCGACGTCCTCGAGCGTTTTTTGCGCTATGTCCAGATCAACACGCAGTCCGAGGATGCCAACTGCGACCAGGTGCCGTCGAGCACCGTACAGTTTGACCTTGCCAACGTGCTTGCCGAGGAACTGCGCGAGCTGGGTGCAACCGATGCCCATGTAACCGAAAACGCCTATGTCTGCGCGCACATTCCCGCTAGCGCCGGTTCCGAGAATAAGCCCGCCCTGGGCCTGATCGCGCACCTCGATACCACCGAGGTCGCGCCGGGCGCCGGCGTAGCGCCGCACATCGTGCACTACGAGGGCGGCGATCTGGTTTGCGGCATCGTCGACGGCAAGCCCGTGTCCATGAGCACCGCCAAACTTCCTGCCCTCAACAACCTGGTGGGTGAGGACCTTGTCTGCAGTGACGGCACCACACTGCTGGGCGCCGACGACAAGGCGGGTGTCGCCGAAATCATGGCACTCGTCGCTCGCATCGCGCAGGATCCCTCCCTGCCCCACCCCGCGCTCGGTATTTGCTTCTGCCCGGACGAGGAAATCGGTCACGGTGCCGAGCTGTTGGATATCGAGGCCTTCGGCTGCAAGTACGCTTACACGGTCGACGGCGGTCCGGTTGGCGAGCTTGAGTGGGAGTGCTTCAACGCCGCCGAGGCAACCGTTCGCTTTGAGGGCCAGTCCATTCACCCCGGCGACGCCAAGGGGCGCATGGTCAACGCGGGCAACCTGTTCTGCGACTTCAACGCCCTGCTCCCCTACGAGCAGCGCCCGGAATACACCGAGGGCTACGAGGGCTTCTATCACCTTGAGGGCGTCTCGGCAACGGTCGACCATGCCACGGCGCGCTATATCGTCCGTGATCACGATGCCGCCAAGTTCCAGCAGAAACTCGAGCTGATGAATGCCGCCGCCGCACTGCTCAACCAGCGATTGGGCGAGGAGCGCGTAACGGTCGAGATTAAGCACCAGTACCGCAACATGGCCGAGATCGTTCGTGACTATCCCGAGCTTATTGATGTCGCCAAGGACGCCTTCCTTGCCTGCGGCGTTGAGCCCCAAGTACTGCCGATTCGCGGCGGCACCGACGGCGCACAGCTGTCGTTCCGCGGCCTGCCCTGCCCCAACCTCTCGACAGGCGGCTACTGTTACCACGGCGTCAACGAGTTTGTCCCGGTCAGCTCGCTCGTCAAGATGACCGACGTCCTGCAGGAGCTCGTCGCCCGTTTCGCATAAGACTGGCTGCATAAGCCCAAAAGACGAATCGCCCCGTCCTCAACCGAGAACGGGGCGATTTTTGGTGCAAGAAAAGTAGTCGGCATCGCAGGTTGAGCCAACGTCAGCGAGCGACGTCCAAGGCGAACAAGTTGGCATGAAAAAGGCAGGGCATTGACCTTCTGGTCATGCCCTGCCTTTTGAATGACAAATTGTCGTCCTGGGCGGCGCGCAGCGTCGAGCCGTTACGGCGTTTGGTAAAACGCCGTAACTTAGTAGTTGGCTTCGTAGCCGTTGCCGTCACCGGTGGGCTCTTCGTAGTAATCGGAGCCGTCGCTCGAATCGTCGGAATCGTCCGAGCCACCCGACGAGGTCGCGGTGCCATATGCGTAGTCCTCGGACGTATTGTTGTTGAGGTCACCGATCGTGGAGCTGGAGCCGTCTGAAAGGCCCATGGTGTTGGGGCCCTTGGGATCCTCACCGGCGTCGACGCGGGCCATCATTTCCTTAAGCTCGTCTTCGTAAACAAAGACATAGCTCACGCCGTCGATCATAGTGCTGTCGTCGGCGTACGAGGGCAGGTTGGCCGAGTAGATGCCCTCGACATCCATGCCGCGCATGGCATTGACCGTGGACACGATATCCTGAACGCTCATATCGGTTACGAGCATATCGGACAGCGAATTAACCAGGCCAAAGATCTTCGTGGCATCGAAGTTATTGAGAATCTGGTTGGCAAGGGCGCCAAGCACCTGACGCTGATGGCGCATGCGCGTGTAATCGCCGTCGGCATAGGTGTAGCGGCAGCGGGCATAGGTAAGGGCGGTAGCGCCGTCCATATGCTGCTGACCAGCGGTAATCTTAATATCCAGATGCTCGGGATCGTCGACGTCGTCGGTCGCGTTGATGTCGATACCGCCAACCGAATCAATAAGCGACTGCATGCCGTCAAAGCTGACCTCGGCATAGTGAGAAATCTGCACGCCGCACAGCTCGTTGACCGCCTGGACCATGGCCTCGGCGCCGCCAACGGTGTGGCAGGCGTTGATCTTCATGGTCTCGCCCTTGTACACGACCTTGGTGTCGCGCGGAACGGAAATGAGCGTCGCCTGCTTTTGCGTGGGGTCGATGCGTGCCAGGATAATCGAGTCGGCACGATACGTATCCTCGCCCGGACGACCGTCGGTACCAAGAAGCAACACGTAGAACGGATCTTTTGCCTCATTGGTATCGACCAGAATCTGGCGCAGGTTGTTGGTAATGACATTGGAGTCGCCAAGCTTGCCCATGATAGTGGCAAACCACAGACCCGCAGCAGTCGTGGCGCTCAGCAGCACGCCGAGTACGGCGATGAGAGCTACGCGGCGAACCGTGCGGCCGCGACGGCGCTGACGGGCGCGCTCGGAATAGCGTGCGACATTGTCGCGGCTGTAGATCTTGGCCTGCGCACCAGTCGAGGGTCTTCGGGTGTTATCCGCTAGGGGTTTCTTGTTAAACATAGGCAACCTGCATTAGTAGATGACGGGATCGGGAACGGTGGCATGTTCGACATGCGCGCCAAGCGCCTGCAGCTTTTCGACAAACTGCTCGTAGCCACGTTTGATGTGATGGATGGCCGAGACCTCGGTAACGCCATCGGCGATAAGACCGGCAACCACAAGCGCCGCGCCGCCACGCAGGTCGGGTGAGGTGACCTGTGCGCCCGAGAAGCCCTTGACGCCGTGAATCATGGCGTGATGGCTCTCGATACGAATATCGGCACCCATACGCACGAGCTCGGAGGCGAACATGAAGCGGTTCTCGAAGATGTTCTCGGTAATTACGGAGCTTCCGTCGGCAAGGGCCGAAAGCACCATGATCTGCGCCTGCATGTCGGTCGGGAAACCCGGGAACGGAAGCGTCTGGATATCGACCGGCCTGATGCGCTCGACGCGATTGACGTGGACGCCGTTCTCGATACGCTCGCACTCGATGCCCATAAGTTCCATCTTTTTGAGCACCATTCCCAGGTGGATGGGGCAGAAGCCCGTAACATCGACGCCGCGCTCATCGGCCATGAGGGCGCCGGCGACGATAAAGGTGCCGGCCTCAATGCGGTCACCCACCACGCAATGGGTAACGGGATGCAGCTCCTCCACGCCCTCGATGGTCACAACGGGCGTGCCTGCGCCGACGATCTTGGCACCCATCTCGTTGAGCATGTTGGCAAGGTCGACGATCTCGGGCTCGCGGGCAGCGTTGTCGATAACCGTGGTGCCCTGTGCGCGCACGGCAGCCATGATGAGGTTCTCGGTGGCGCCCACGCTCGCGAATTCGAGCGTGACGGTGGTGCCGTGCAGACCCTGGGGAGCACTGGCGTTGATGTAGCCGTGGGCGGTGTCGAACTCGACGCCCAGAGCCTCGAGACCCAAGATATGCATATCGATCTTGCGAGCACCCAGGTTGCAGCCGCCCGGCATGGCGATCTTGGCGCGATGGAAACGACCCAGCAGGGGGCCCATCACGGCCGTAGAGGCGCGCATCTTGGCGACAAGCTCGTAGGGAGCCTCCCAGGAATCAACCTGGGAGGTATCGATTTCGAGCGTGTGCTCATCGAGAACTTCAATCGTGGCGCCCATGCCCTTGAGCACCTTGCCCATCACGTGGACATCGGAAATATCGGGCACGTTCTGCAGCGTCGTCTTGCCCGGCGCCAGAAGCGTTGCCGCCATGAGTTTGAGCGCGGAGTTCTTGGCACCCGAGACGGGCACGGAGCCTCCGATGGCGTGGCCACCCTCAACGCGGATAATATCCAAGGTCTACCCTTTCAAAAAGCATGCCCGGGGTGGCTGGGCCATCCCGGGCATGATGTGTTCGCAAATGGTCGAACGCTAAATCGTTTGACTATTGGGCAAGCTTGAGCTTACACCATGCGATTTCATTATAGAGGTAGGCGCGGCGTGCATCATCCTCCGACAAATTACCCAGCTTCTCTTCAAAACCTTGAATATCAGCTTTAACCTTGTCGGCGTCGACGGTCGCCAAATCGCAAGCGCGCTCGGCGAGGACGGTCACGACATCTTCCGCAACCTGGGCATAACCGCCGGCCACGGCAAACGTGTGGTCGACAGTGCCCATGGCCTTATCGGAAACGCGAACGTAACCGCGGTCGATCGTGCAGATTTCGCTGGAGTGAGCAGGCAGAACGCCAAACTCGCCATCCGTAGACGGAATCGACACAAACGCAGCGTCACCCTCATAGGCGAGGCTCACGGGGCACACGATGCGGATACGCATAACCTACTTCTCCTCCATCTTGCGGGCGCGCTCACGCACGTCCTCAATCGTGGAGGCATAGCGGAATGCCTGCTCGGGCAGGTCATCGGCCTTGCCGTCGACAATCTCGGCGAAGGAGCGGACGGTATCCTCGACGCGGACGTAGACACCGGGGTTGCCGGTGAACTTCTCAGCGACGTGGAAGGACTGGGAGAGGAACTGCTGGATCTTACGGGCACGGTTGACCGTAAGGCGCTGCTCCTCGGACAGCTCGTCCATACCCAGAATGGCGATGATGTCCTGAAGGTCGGAGTACTCCTGCAGGAGCTCCTGGACCTTGACGGCAACACGGTAGTGCTCCTCGCCGACGATCGAGGGATCGAGGGCGTCAGAAGAAGACGCGAGCGGGTCGATGGCCGGGAACAGGCCGAGCGACGAAATGCTACGCGAAAGGACCGTGGTGGCGTCGAGGTGGGTGAACGTCGTGGCAGGCGCCGGGTCGGTCAGGTCGTCTGCAGGGACGTAGACGGCCTGGACGGAGGTAATGGAGCCCGTCTTGGTCGAGGTAATGCGCTCCTGGAGGTCGCCCATCTCGGTAGCCAGCGTGGGCTGGTAGCCAACGGCGGACGGCATACGACCCAGAAGTGCGGAAACCTCGGAACCGGCCTGGGAGAAGCGGAAGATGTTATCGATGAACAGCAGAACGTCCTGGCCGCGATCGCGGAAGTACTCAGCGGTGGTAAGGCCAGCCAGACCGATGCGCAGACGCGCTCCAGGCGGCTCGTTCATCTGGCCATAGACCAAGCAGGTCTTGTCGATAACGCCCGACTCGCTCATCTCGAGATAAAGGTCGGTACCCTCACGGGTACGCTCGCCGACGCCGGTGAACACTGAAGTGCCGCCATGCTCCTGGGCGAGGTTGTTGATGAGCTCCTGAATCAGAACGGTCTTGCCGACGCCGGCGCCACCGAACAGACCCGTTTTGCCACCACGGATGTAGGGCTCGAGCAGGTCGACGGCCTTAATGCCGGTCTCGAAGATCTCGGTCTTGGTGGTGAGCTCGTCGAAACGGGGCGCTGCATGGTGGATGGGGTAGAACTCCTCCACCTCGGGCATGGGCTTGCCATCGACGGGCTTGCCCATAACGTTCCAAATACGGCCGAGCGTCTTGGGGCCAACGGGCATCTTCATGGGCTCACCGGTATCGGTGGCGATGAGGCCGCGCTGCAGGCCGTCGGTCGAGGACATGGCGACCGTGCGGACGACGCTGCCCGGAAGCTGGCTCTCGACCTCTAGGATCGTGCTCAGATGACCGATCGGGGTCTCGGCCTCGACCGTGAGCGCGTTGTAGATCGGGGGCACCGCACCGTCAAACTTGACGTCAACGACAGGGCCGATGATACGCACGATGCGACCATCACCGGCAGTCGTCTTCTTGGTGGCTTCCTCGACCGCAAGCTTTACGGTGTTATTAGCCATTACTGTTCCTCCAATGCTGAGGCTCCACCGACGATCTCGTTAATCTCGGTCGTGATCGAAGCCTGACGCACGCGACTATACGTGCGGGTAAGGGTCGAGATGATCGCGGTGGCGTTTTCCGTCGCGGAGTGCATGGCCTTGCGGCGTGCACCCTGCTCGGCGGCCGCCGAATCGATCAGGGCCTGGTAGATGACCGTCAGGATATACGACGGTACAAGCTTGCCGAGAACATGCTCGGGAGAGGGCACGAACTCGAACGTGGACGAGATGCGCTTAGGGGCGTCGGTCTCGTTCTTACGCGGACCGTGGGCCATAGCGATCATCTCGGGGTCGAGCGGCAACAGATGCTCGACGCGAAGCTCCTGATCCACGCGGTTCTTAGCGTGGTGGTAGACAAGCTCGACACGGTCAAGCTCACCGGCACGATACGCATCGCAGATATGAGAGGAGATCATGCGGGCCTGATTGAAATCGGGCTCAGAGGAGTTGCCCTCAAAGTGCATGACGACGTTTGCACGGTCACGGAAATACGTGGCCGGCTTACGCCCGCACGCGATGATCTCGCACTCGATGCCGTCGTTCGCCCAAGAAGCGGCGAGCTTTTCGGCCGTGCGCTCCACCGTCGTATTGAAACCGCCGGCAAGGCCGCGGTCCGAGGCAATAACGACAATCAGGCCATGCTTGACGCTCTCATGCTTCTGCAGCATGGGATCGGTGCCCGAACAGGAGGCGTCGCCGGCGACCGTCAACATGACGTCGGTCAGCGCCTCCTTATAGGGCTCGGCCTGCTTGGAGCGATCGAGAGCACGACGGATCTTGGCCGTAGAGACCATCTCCATCGTGCGCGTGATCTGCTTGGTCGTGGTAACCGAGGAGATTCGCTTCTTAATGTCGCGAAGGTTGGCCATGGGGCTTAGTTCTCCTCTGATCCAGAAACATCCGAATGGTGCTTGGCCATGAACTGCTGCTTGAAGTCGCCGATGACGCGCAAGAGCTCAGCCTTGGTGTCATCATCGATCTTCTTGGCGCGAACCTTGTCGAGCAGCGAGCCAAAGCCATTGTCCATGTACTCGATGAGCTCGGCACGGAAAGGCAGCACGTCGGCGATCTCCAGGTCATCCAGGAAGCCCTCGTTGCCAGCGAACAGCGTAACGATCTGCTCGGAAACCTCGAACGGCTTGTAGCGCGGCTGCTTAAGGAGCTCGGTCATGCGAGCGCCGTGGGTAAGCTGCTTTTGCGTGGCCTCGTCGAGGTCGGAGCCGAACTGCGTAAAGCCGGCGAGCTCCTGGTACGAAGCAAGGTCCAGACGGAGGTTGCCGGCGACCTGCTTCATAGCCTTGGTCTGTGCGTCACCACCGACGCGGGACACGGAGATGCCCACGTCGACTGCCGGGCGCTGGCCCTGGAAGAAGAGCTCGGACTGCAGGTAGATCTGACCATCGGTAATGGAAATGACGTTGGTCGGAATGTAGGCCGAGACGTCGCCGTCCTGGGTCTCGATGATCGGCAGGGCCGTCATGGAGCCGTAACCGTTCTTCTTGGACATCTTGACTGCACGCTCGAGCAGACGAGAGTGCAGGTAGAAGATGTCGCCAGGATAGGCCTCGCGTCCGGGCGGACGATGCAGCGTCAACGACATCTGACGGTATGCCACAGCCTGCTTGGACAGGTCGTCGTAGATGACGAGCACGTGGCCGCCGGGATTGGTCTCGCTGGCGGGCTTGCCGTCCTCGCCGTTGTACATGAAGAACTCGCCGATAGCGGCACCGGCCATAGGCGCGATGTACTGCATAGGGGCGGAATCGGCAGCGGTGGCCGAAACGATGATGGTGTAGTCGAGCGCACCGTGCTGAGCGAGGGTCTCGCGGATGTTGGCAACCGTGGAGGCCTTCTGGCCGATGGCGACATAGATGCAGACCATGCCCTTGCCGCGCTGATTGAGGATAGCGTCGATGGCAATGGCGGTCTTACCGGTCTTGCGGTCGCCGATGATGAGCTCACGCTGACCACGGCCGATAGGCACCATGGAGTCGATGGCCAACAGGCCGGTCTGAACCGGCTCGCACACCGGGGTACGGTCGATGACGCCGGGGGCCTTGAACTCGATGGGGCGACGGTGCGTGGCGACGATGTCGCCCAGGCCGTCGATGGGCTGGCCGAGCGGATTGACGACGCGGCCGAGCATGGCGCGGCTCACGGGGATATCCATAATGCGGCCAGTGGTGCGGCACTCGTCGCCTTCCTTGATGGAGTCGACGGCACCGAACAGAACGGCGCCGACCTCGTCACGGTCAAGGTTCTGGGCAAGGCCGAAGACGGTCTCGCCGGTATCGGAGCTCTTGAACTCCAGAAGCTCGCCTGCCATGGCGCTCTTGAGGCCGGAGACGCGCGCGATGCCGTCGCCTACCTCGTCGACCGTTGAAACCTCATGCGTATCGACCGTCGCGGAGAGGCTCGTGAGCTGCTCCTGCAGTTTCTTGGCGATATCCTGGGCATTGAGGGTTTCGGACATTAGGCTTCACCTCCGTACGAATTAGCAGAGTTTGCGAGGGTCTCCTGCGCGATGCGCAGCTGCGTCTTGACGGAAATGTCACGACGCTCGCCGCGGGCCTCGAGCACCAGGCCGCCCACGATAGACGGGTCGACCTGCTCGATAAGGAATACCTTGCGGCCGAAGTCCTGCTCGCATTTCTTAGTGATGGTTTGACGCAGCTCGTCGTCGAGCGGGATCGCCGTGGTGACGGTCACGCCCACTACATCCTCGTCTTCCTCGGCAACATACTTAAAGGCAGCTGCCACCTTGGGAAGAAGGTCGAGCTGGTCGCGCTTGGACATGGTGTCGAGCACGGCGATGATCTCGGGGCTGGCAGAAGCCAGACGCTCGATCATCTCGAGGTCCTCGAACACATGGTTCTCGGCCTTGGCGGCTTCCAAAAGGGAGCGCGCGTAGGTCTCGAGCACCTTGTCCTGATAGCGGCTAGTCGGCATTCAGGCTACCTGCTTCCTGGATGTAGCGCTCGATGAGCTTCTTCTGCTCGGACTCGTCCTCGAGTGCCTCGCCCACGATCTTGGTGGCGACGGCAACGGACAGGTCGGCGATGGAGCTCGCGGCACCGGCGTAGATGGACTTGCGCTCGTCCTCGACGGTCGTGTGGGCCTTGGCGATGATCTCCTCGGCCTCCTTGTGAGCAGCCTCGATGATACGGGCGCGCTCGGACTCGGCGTCCTTACGGGCCTCGAGAACGATGTCGGCAGCCTGACGACGGGCGTCGGTGACGATCGAGTCGGACTCAGCGCGCTTGGCGATAGCCTCCTGCTTGGTCTTCTCGGCCTCATCGAGGCTCTCCTCGATCTTCTTGCCGCGCTCCTCCATGGTTTTCATGATGCCCGGCAGGGCGACCTTTGCCAGCACGATCCAGATGATCAGGAAGGCGATAAGCGCCGGGATGAACTCCGCCATCTTAGGGATGAGGATGTCCGCACCGGCAGCGCCGTCCTCGGCGAACGCGGAAACCGGCATAAGCAGCGCGGCCGCGGACGCGGAGAGTGCGATCGCGCTCTTCTGGGATGAAAGATTCATACTTGACGCTCCGTGCTATTTAACGATCAGCGCGACAACGAAGCCGATCAGAGCCAGAGCCTCGCCGAAGGCGGAGCCCATGATGAAGACGGTGAACACGCGGCCCTGGACCTCAGGCTGACGGGCCATAGCACCCGTAGCACCCAGAGCAGACAGGCCGATAGCAAGACCAGCGCCGATAACACCGAGACCGTAACCGATAACTCCCACGATTCCTCCTTTGTCGTGCGTGTCTTATTTCACGCAGGATAACCTTTTTATAACTGCCGGGCTCCATGGGTACGGGCACCGGCGGTTTAACGAATTGCCTTACCTTTAAGGCGCGAACGGAAGATTACTCCTCCTCCGCGACCTCCTCTGCCTCGGAGACATACACGGCGGTAAGGACCGTGAAGACGTAAGCCTGGATGGCGCCGACCACAAGCTCGATCGCATAGATCAGGATGAGGATGGCAAGCCAGGCCAGCGAAGGCAGGGCGCCGACGGCGTGGGCCGCGGAAGCCTGCTGAAGCAGCGGCTGCATGAACATGCTCGCCATGATGGCGAACGAGCCCATGACCACGTGTCCTGCGAACATGTTGCAGAACAGACGGACGGCAAGCGTGATAAGGCGCAGGAAGGTCGAGAAAAGCTCGACGACCCACACAAGCACGTTCATCGGGAAGCTCACGCCCTGCGGGGCGAGGCTCTTGATGTAGCCGATCACGCCGTGAGCCTTGCATCCGTAGTAGATGAAGTACACGAAGGCGAAAATGGCGAGCGCGGCGGTGGAGCCGATTGCGCCGGTGCCGGGCTTCATTCCCGGGATCAGGCCGATCATGTTATTGATCAGGATGAACAGGAAAAGCGAGCACAGGAACGGGAAGTGCTTCTTCCAGTTCTCACCTACGACGCCCTTGCCGATATCGTTCTCGACGTACTCGATGATGTACTCGAAACCGTTGACGAAGAAGCCCTTGGGAACCAGGGTCTGCTTCTTCTTGAACACGGCCAGGACGATCAGGAGCACGATCGTGGAGACGATCAGCCAAAACGAGTACTGCGTGATGCCGCAGCTCAGATCGCCCACGACAGGGGTGGAGCTGAACTCGCTGACCAGATGATTAATCTCATCAGGCAGCTTTTCAAAAATTTCCACGACTTACCTTTCGACCTCATGAGGATCTCGCAGCGCCTTGGCGACGCGAACCGTGCAGGCGGCCATAAAGGCCACGAAGCCGACCGCCTCGCCCAGGAGGAACATGCGAAATGCCTCTCCGAACAACGCAAACACAACCAAGGTAAAGACGAGTAGGGCGACTGCCGAGACCGCCAGACTCACCATGCCCTTGAGCATGTCCGCATTCTGCTTATCGTCAAGAACCGGCTTGAGCGTAAAGACAAAGGGAAGGAAGGCAATTGCGCCCGCGATGGCGCCTGCAACGATAGCGAGCAGATCGGCTATCTGAAACACTGGCGTCCTCACTTTCCTTTTTAACGCCTCACAGAACAGTTCCCGCCAAACATTGGTGACTATTGTACGAGCCAATCGCTAAAGTACAACCGTAAAACAAACGGTTAATACGCACCTGTACGTTTTCTTAAGGCCTTCTTTATGCCGCAGGTACGGTAATACGTTTTTTCGAACCCCTCAGCGCAAAACGTCCGTTAACAGGAGTGCGCGTGGACGTCTTTTGCTCGCCCGCGCGCACCATTTCTTCGTATTTGTGACCGTAGCCGACAAGGCCCAACGACTAGAGCGTACCGTAGATGCGGTCGCCGGCGTCGCCAAGGCCGGGAACGATGTAGGCGGCCTCGTTGAGATGGTCGTCGATGGCGCACGTATAAATATGTACGTCGGGGTCCTTTTCGGTCAGTGACTTGAGGCCCTCGGGCGCGGCGACGATGCACAGCATACGGATATCCTTGACACCGCGCTCGCGCAGGTAGCTGATGGCCATCTCGGCCGAACCGCCCGTGGCGAGCATGGGGTCGACGACCAGGCAGATGCGCTGGTCGATATCCTTGGGCATCTTGCAGTAATACTCATGCGGCTCGTGGGTAACCTCGTCGCGCTCCATACCGATGTGGCCCACGCGAGCGGAGGGTACCAAGTCGAGGATGCCATCGACCATGCCAAGGCCCGCACGCAGAATGGGAACGATGGCGAGCTTCTTGCCGGCAAGCTGCTTAAACGTGGCAGTGGTGATGGGGGTCTCGACCTCGACGTCTTCCATGGGCAGGTCGCGCATGGCCTCGTAGCCGTCAAAAAGCGCGAGCTCGCGCACGAGCTGGCGGAACTGGTTGGTGCTGGTGCTCTTGTCGCGCAGGATCGACAGCTTGTGCTGGACGAGCGGGTGATCGACAAGGGTCACACGGGACGTATCGTAGGTGACGGTCATGGGTTGATTGCCCCTTTCGTTGCGGCCGGAAGATGGCCTTGCTGACAAGGCGCATGGCGATGTTGTTGCCGCGCGCCGTGCATAAGTTTAACGGTTTGTTGTATCGAGCAGCTCGTCGCAGCCCTACTGTACGGTGCCGAGCGAGCGTTTGACGGCATCATGCCAACCAGCGAGGTTTCTCTCACGGCGCTCGGCGGACATGTGAGGATGGAAGACTTTGACGATCTGAGCGTTTTGCTCCAGCTCCTCCAAATCCTCCCAATAGCCGACAGCAAGGCCCGCCAAGTACGCGGCGCCAATCGCCGTGGTCTCCACCGTCTCGCACTGCAGCACGGGGATATCCAGCAGATCAGCCTGGAATTGCATGATGAACTCGTTGCGCGAGGCACCGCCATCGACGGACAGGCGCTCAATCGAAAGTCCCACGTCCTGCTCCATGGCGCGTAGCACGTCATAACTCTGGTAGGCCATGGACTCGCAGGCCGCACGCACAATGGTCGCGCGACTCGAGGCGCCGGTCAGGCCGCACACGATACCGCGAGCATGCGGGTCCCACCAGGGAGCGCCCAGGCCTGCGAAGGCGGGGACGAAGTAGCAGCCCTCGTTGTCGCTGATCGAAGTGGCGAGTTGCGCGGACTCGCTCACGCTCGAGATGATGCCCATGTTGTTGCGCAGCCAATTCATGGTTGAGCCGGCGGCAAAGATAGAGCCCTCGAGCGCATAGCTGATCTTGCCGTCCGCGGCGATACCGATCGTGGAGACCAGACCGTTCTTGGATTCGACGATCTCGTCGCCGGTGTTCATGAGCATAAAGCAACCCGTGCCATAGGTGTTTTTGGTCTGGCCGGGATGGAAGCAGCAGTGGCCGAACAGCGACGCCTGCTGGTCGCCCGCCACGCCCATGATGGGTGGCATGTTGGTCATGATGTCGCTCGCGACGCGGCCGTAGTCGCCCGAGCTCCAACGAACCTCGGGCATCATGGAACGTGGAACGTCAAAGAGCGCCAGCAGATCGTCGTCCCAATCGAGCGTATGGATATTAAAGAGCGCGGTGCGGCTGGCATTGGTGTAGTCGGTGGCAAAGACCTGACCGCCGGTGAGGTTGTAGATGAGCCAGGTGTCGATGGTGCCGAACATGAGGTCGCCCGCCACCGCGCTCTCACGCGCACCGTCAACGTTGTCGAGGATCCACTGCACCTTGGAAGCCGAGAAATACGGATCGAGTGTGAGTCCCGTGCGGGAGCGCACCAGTTCTTCTGCGCCCTGCTCGACCAGCTCGTCGATCAGAGGTGCGGTGCGACGGCATTGCCACACGATGGCGTTATAGATGGGTTGGCCGCTTATGCGGTCCCACACCACCGTGGTCTCGCGCTGGTTGGAGATACCGATGGCGGCAATGCGGTCAGAATGGATGCCGCTCTTAAACTGGACCTCCATCATCACGCCGATCTGGCTGGCAAGCACCTCCGTGGGATCCTGCTCCACCCAGCCGGGGCGCGGGAAGCTGGTTTTGACGCTACGGCGCGCCTGGGCGACGATGCAGCCGTACTCGTCGACGATGGTCGCGAGTACCGAGGTAGTGCCGCAGTCGAGCGCCATGATGTAGGAACCGCCAAAGCTAAACGAGGCGTCTTCCATACCCAGGCTACCTAGATTCAACGACATCGCTTACACCTTTCTATTGCATCGGGTCGGACAGGACCCGCTCGATCTCTGATGCGGGGAGCGCGCCTTGGCGCAGGATCTGGAGCTCGCCGCGCTGAAACGACACGATGGTTGAGGCGTCGCGACACGGGGTCTCACCTGCATCGACAGCCACATCGACCCCCTCCAGGATGCGCTCCGCCACCGTGACAAAACTTGCCGGCGCGGGCGCGCCGTGCGTGTTGGCGCTGGTGCAGGCAAGAGGGCTGCCGCAGGCGCGGATGAGCGCCTGAACCACGGGCGAGGCCGAAGCGCGAAGTGCCACCGTGTCGTCGGCGGCGCGCATAAAGGTCGGCACGCAGGGGGCCGCCTTGACCACGATAGTCAGGGCGCCCGGCCAGCATCGTCGGGCGAGCACGCGGGCCTCGTTAGGGATATCCACGCCATAGCGGTCGAGTGCCTCGGCATCATCGACCAGCCAGGCAACCGTTTGGGTGAGCTCGCGCTGCTTGAGGGTAAAGATGCGACGATATCCGGTACCGAGGGCGGGGGCCGCGGCGCCGTTGACGGTGGCCTGCGGATCGCGCGGCCACGGCAGAGGTTCACTTGTATCTTGTGGAACGGCATCCGAGAAGGCGTTGACCGCCACGGCGACACCGTAGACCGTCTCGGTTGGAATAAGCGCCAGGCCACCGCGACCGAGTAGCTCGGCCGTGCGCTCGACTGCAAGCCGATGCGGCTCGCGCGCTCCCTCGTATACCCGATAGACCGTCTGCATGTGTATGCCAGCCCCTTACGCTCTGGTGCAAGTTTGTTTACTGTGGGGCATTCTCGCACGAAACGTTCAACCTATTTGCCCAGAGCGCATGTTGGTTTGGTGAGCGGCTCGAGTAGTCGGTGAAAGTGAGGGGGTTATTGGACGGCTACAAACTTCTTTGGTCTTCCGGCGTGACGTTCTTGGGCGGCGTAACGTTCGATGCTGTCTATCGTTATCATCCGACGACCGTCGACGAGTTCAACATCGAGCTTTCCGGCTTTGACCAGCGCGGTGATCCGCGGAGCAGAGACTTTGAGGTCCAGTGCTGCGTCTTTAAATGTGCGGCACGCCGCTTCCCGAGCGCCCTCGTGGTCGATTTCGACTGAAAGGGCCACGACCTCGGCCGAGCGTTCGTACCCTGCCGGAGTCAAACCGTTGTTGAGATCGTCGGCCAAAAACGCCATCAGCGCCTCGGTGGCATGGGCAATCGCTTCTTCGCGCGTATCGCCATCGGCAAAAGCGCCGGGAATCTGCGGGAAGCTGGCGCAGTAACCGTCGTCTTCTTTTATGAGAACGCAGTCATAGGTAAATCGCTGCCTCATTTTGCCTCCAACTACCATCCAGCTTGGCGACGAATACTTGCCCACGTGCCCTTCTTTGGTCGATCACCACCAGAGCCGTTCACGGTGACAACACGGTCGCCAGAAACATACTTAGCATGACTACCGACTTGCGCGACCTTCACGAATCCATCGTGCTTGAGTAGGGCAATGATTTCCCGAAAGGTAGGAGGTTGCATGGGCCGACCTCTTTCAGCCGTCCTAATTATAAACTACTTTATAATTTTTGCTAACCAGTTAATAAATATTACTGGCGCTGTTTGGGCTCGGTGACGATGGCTCGGACGATGCGGGGGCGATCGGTGAGGTCGTGGACGATGCGCACGTCCGACAGACCCGCTTGACGACAGAGCTCGGCTGCAGCGTCGAGCGCACCCTCGTAGAGCTCGCAGGCAAAGAGGCCGCCGGCGCACAACATGTAGGGCGCCGCGTTGAGCAGACGGCGGAAGATATCGAGGCCGTCGGCACCGCCCTCGAGCGCCAGATCGGGCTCAAAGTCCTTGACCTCGTGCGGCAGCGAGCGCATGACATCGGTGGGGATGTAGGGCGGGTTGGAGACGAGTACGTCAAAGGTGCCCCACTCTTCGCGGGGAATGGAGCTCACCAGGTTCGTGAGGCTAAAGGCGACCTCGTCGGACGTGAGGCCAAGTGCATCGCGGTTTTTGGTAGCAAGGTCGATGGCGCGCGGCTCGATATCGGTAGCAGTGCAGGTGACGTGGCCGCGACGCTCCCAGGCAAGCGAGAGCGAGATGCAGCCCGTGCCGCAGCCGACCTCGAGAACGCGGGCAGTGCGGGGCTCGGCTGGGGCGGGTGCGTTGGCCTCGGCGGCATCTTGCGCGGGAGTCGCCTGTTGGTCGTTGTCCTCAATGGCGATGCCGTATTCGTCGAGCTCGAGCTCGGGGGTTTCCATGGCCTCTGCTTCCGCGGCTTCGGCTTCTGCCGCCTGCGCGGCGGCTTCCTCGGCCTCGCGGTCGGCCAGTTCCTCGGCATAGGCACGGCTGCCCAGTACGTCGCCGCCTAGCGCCGCCTCATCGGCAGCCGTCAGGTTAGCGGCACGGCGCTCGGCGGTCGCGCGTTCGTCTGCCAGCGCGGCCTCGGCTTTGCGAGCCTGCTCGACCTCATCGTTCCAAGGCAGCTCCACGCGCTGGCGGGCAGCGGCCTCGGGGCTCAGCACCTCGGCATCCAGATAGTTCAGGACTTCTTCGACGAGCATCTCGGTCTCGGGGCGCGGGATGAGCACGCCGGGGGCGCACGCGATGTCGATCATGCGAAACTGCGTGCTACCGGTGATGTACTGCAGCGGCTCGCCCTTCGCGCGTCGGACGACCGCCGCGTGCATGGTCTCGAGCTGCGCTGTGTCGAGCGTCTCGTCCATGCGCATATACAAGTCGATACGCGCCAGGCCCGTTGCCGCGCACAGCAACCACTCGGCAGAAAGACGGGGATGCTCCTCACCGCGCTCGGCCAGGTACTCCTTGGTCCACTCGAGACAACGCTTGATGGTCCAGATCTCGTTTGCCATGGGGTCCTCCCCTCTTAAGCGCCGAGCGGCGCGCGAATGTCGGAGCAGATTGTACGCGAGGGTGGCACGCAGCAAGGGACGATTGGAAGCGATTATCGAGAATCAGCCCAGAATTTTGCTTGGAGCCTGCCTAGAGTGTTCATTCGTCGACGTCTAAATCTGCACCCGTCAAGCTTTTGGCAAGGTTGCCCCAAAACTGACCAATATCTAACCAAATACTTGTCACATTGCTTGACGAGCGACGCATCAAAAAAGTCCCCGCGACTTCTTGGACGCTTTTTCGAGCATTATTTTTAAAAATGATAAGTAAATTTAAGCAGGTAAACAACTTAATTGCTATTAAAGAAGATTGAATAAACTCACAAAGCAATGTGCCCAACCTAGTCATTGGGGACGTTCTTAAACGACTAGCTGTCAGAGACAGTCTTCACAGCCAGCCACAAAGGACCGTCCCCATCTGCCGGCCTTTAGGGACAGTCCCCAACTGCCGGCACAAAAGGAGCGTCCCCAACTGCCAAGTACCGCAAGAATGTCCCTGTTGACTAGTCATTTAAGAACGTCCCCAATGACTCCCAATGACTACCCAAGAGAACGCCGCAGGTAGAGGGCGCGCAGCGTCGGCTGGTCCGCCGTTCGGTAGAACGGCGGAACCTAAGGGCGCAGCGTCGAGCCGTTACGGCGTTTGGTAAAACGCCGTAACTTAAACTGCTTGTGCCAGCTTCTCGGCTCGCTCGGCGGCGGCAAGCGCCTCGATGACGGTGCCGAGCTGATCGCCCAGAAGGACGCCGTTGTAGGTGGAGTTGAAGCCGATACGGTGATCGGTCACGCGGTCCTGGGGCTGGTTGTAAGTACGAATCTTCTCGGAACGGTTGCCGTGGCCGATCTGGCTCTGGCGCTCGGCGCCGAGCTCGGCCTGCTGCTTCTCGAGCTCCATCTCGTACAGACGAGCACGCAGCATCTGCATGCAGACCTCGCGGTTCTGGATCTGGGAACGCTGCTCCTGCGACTGCACCACAGTGTTAGTGGGCAGGTGGGTGATGCGCACGGCGGAGTAGGTGGTGTTAACGCACTGACCGCCAGGGCCGGAGGCACAGTAGGTATCGATGCGCAGGTCGGATTGGTTGATCTGAACGTCGATCTCCTCGGCCTCGGGAAGCACGGCGACGGTTGCCGTGGAGGTCTGGATGCGACCCTGGGACTCGGTCTTGGGGACGCGCTGGACACGATGCACGCCGGACTCGTACTTCATGACGGAGTAGACGCGGTCGCCCTCGACCTTAAACTCAATGGACTTAAAGCCGCCGGCCTCGCTGGGGCTGGAGTCGAGCACGGTAGTCTTCCAGCCGCGCGACTCGCAGAAGCGCTGGTACATCTTGTACAGGTCGCCGGCGAAGATGGCCGCCTCGTCGCCACCGGCGGCAGAGCGAATCTCGACGATGGTGTTCTTGTCGTCGTTGGGGTCGCTCGGGATGAGCATGTACTTAATGTCTTCCTCGAGCTGGGGAAGCTTGGCCTCGTTTTCGGAGATGTCCATCTGGAGCATCTCTTTCTCATCGGCATCGGTGGTATCGTGGAGCATTTCCTTGGCGGCTTCGATGTCATCGAGCGCGCCGATGTACTCGCGCGAGGCCGCGATGAGGTCGGACTGGTGCGCGTACTCCTTGTTGAGACGCGTGAACTCCTTAATATCGGAGGCGACGGCCGGGTCGGAAAGCTTCTTCTCGAGCTCCTCGTAGGCCTTGATGATCTTTTCGAGCTTGTCGCGCAT
The DNA here is from genome assembly GCA_900549085.1 of uncultured Collinsella sp. Classification (GTDB taxonomy): domain Bacteria; phylum Actinomycetota; class Coriobacteriia; order Coriobacteriales; family Coriobacteriaceae; genus Collinsella. The sequence continues at coordinate 22,211 of URMO01000009.1, forward strand.
GGCGGGACTCCTTTATATGCGTGAAGGTGAAAATCGGCAGAGTTGATGGGGCGCGCGGCGCCACTGCGGGGGTAAGCCCGGCTAGAACATGTCGATCTTCAGATACATGCGCATCCCTTCGCGTATGGGGTACATAGTTGCGGTCTAACCCATACATGATAGCGTGCGCAGGCAAACCTGCATATAACCCGCACGGAATGATTGGACGTAGCCGTTGGGGACGTTCCTTAACGACTAGTCGTTTAAGAACGTCCCCAACGGCTAGCAAAGGGACTGTCGCTTTGTCACATTTTAGAGCGCCTGAAGCAGAGCGATGAGGAAGCGTACGCCCTGGAGATAGGCGCGGCGGGTGATGCGCTCGTTGGTGCCGTGGACGCCGCGATCGCACTCGTCGTCATCAACCACAAAGGCCGAGAAGCGAATACACTCAGAGCAAATGTGCTGGTAGTTGGCAGCGTCGGTCGCACCGATCACGGTCGAGGGCACAATTGCCACTGGCTCGAATGATCCGTTTTCCTCCGTCCCCTTTGGATCACGGAAATAGCGGGCGGCGATGGAGCGAACCGCCTCGAGGCCGGGACCACCGATGCGCGGAGACGGCGAGGGTTCGGAGCTGCCGGGGCCCAGCTCCACTTCGACACGACCGGAAAGGTCCGCCCCGGCAACCGCCTCACGGCAGCGCGCCACAACGTCGGCCACGCTCGTGCCCTCGAGCATGCGGAAGTTGATGTTGGCCCACATATCCTGCGGCATTACGTTGGCGCCGGTGCTGCCACCCTCGATCTGCGTGGGTGCGCAGGTGGTCGTCACCAGCGGATAGAGCTTCTTGCTGGCAAGGCAATCGCGGACAATGGCGCCCCCGTTGGCGGCAATTTCATCCGCCGTGTAGAGCCCCAGCTCGACGAGCTGTGCGGCAAGTAAATCGGTCACGCGCGTCGGCCACTCGATATCGCAGATTGCGGTGATGGCACGGCTGAGCACCTCGAGCGACGTGCCGCCGTAGGGGTTGGAAGAATGCCCGCCCTCACTCTTCGTCTTGAGCACGATATCGGCATAGCCCTTCTCCGCGAGGTCGGCATGCATAAGCCAGCCCTCGCCCGCACCGTACTCGGCAGCCGGAACGATGCGGTAGTCGCCCTCGTCGATCAGATACTCAAGCTCAATGCCGCGCTCCTCGAGCGCGCGGCCGATGGCGCCTGCGCCGTACTGCGTCGTCTCCTCGTCCTGGCCAAAGGCCAGGAGCAGCGTGCGCTCGTGCTCCCAGCCGTGCGCCAGCGCATACTCAACCGCCTCGAGAATGCCTGCGACCTGGTCCTTCATGTCGATCGCTCCACGGCCCCAGATGTAGGTGTCGTCCACGTGCCCGCTAAAGGGGTCGTGCGTCCAGTCGGCCTCGGTACCCGGCACCACGGGAACCACGTCCATGTGGCCCATGAGCATAACGGGCTTAAGAGCCGGATCGCTGCCGGCAAGCGTCACCAGCAGCGAATGGTCGATAAGCTCGACCTCGCCCGCCGCAAACACGCGCGGCCAGGCCTGCTGCATATAGGCGCGCAGGTCGTCGAAGGGCTGCCAGTCCACCGCCTCGGCATCCATGCTCGAGATGGTCGGAAACGACAGCACGCGACCCAAGCGCTCGCACGCACCGGCCTCGTCTATATCGGCAAAATCGTCCTCATGCGCAAAGAAGCGCCAAACCTCGGCCATGACATCCTTTCGATTGTGACGACAAAGGCCGCCCCACGGGAGCGGCCCTGCCACGCAAGCGTTTGCGTCGGTTATTTGTCCTCGAGATAGCGAGAGAGGAACTCGCGAGTGCGCTGATGTTTGGGGTTGCCGAAGAGCTCGGCCGGCGCGGCGTCCTCGAGCACCACGCCCTTGTCCATAAAGACCACGCGGTCGGACACGGTTCGGGCAAAGGCCATCTCGTGCGTAACGACGACCATGGTCATGCCGTCGGCCGCAAGCTTGCGCATGACCTCGAGCACCTCGCCCACGATCTCGGGGTCGAGCGCGGAGGTCGGCTCGTCGAACAGCATGATCTGCGGATTCATGCACAGGGCGCGGGCGATGGCCACGCGCTGCTTTTGGCCGCCGGACAGGCGACCCACGGCGGCGTGCGCGAACTTTTCGAGCCCCACACTCGTCAAATGCTCCATCGCGACCTTCTCGGCCTCGGTCTTGCTCATCTTTTTGAGCGTGACGGGCGCAAGCGTGCAGTTGTCGAGCACGTCCATGTTGTTGAACAGGTTGAAGCCCTGGAACACCATGCCGATGTCCTCACGCAGCTTGTTAATGTTGCAGCGCTCGGCCGTAAGGTCCTGGCCGTGAAACCAGATGTGGCCCGCGTCCGGGGTCTCGAGCAGGTTGAGGCAGCGCAGGAAGGTCGACTTGCCCGAGCCCGAGGCGCCGATAATGGTGACGACCTCGCCTGATTTGACGGACAGGTCGATGCCTTTGAGTACCTCGAGCGAGCCGAAGCTCTTGCGCAGACCCTCGACGCGGATGAGCGGCTCATTGGTCTGTGCGGCGGCCGCAACGCCGGTAGTGGCGGTATCTGCCATGATGATTCTCCTCGTCTTAAGCCTAGTTAGAGCTGGGCAGCGTGGCAGGGGCCTCGGCGCCGAGCTTTTTGCCAAAGGCTTCGAGCAGGCGGCTCGCCACGAGCGTCAGGATCAGGTAGACCACGAGCGCCACGCAGTAGACTTCCATCTGGCGATAGTACACACCGGCGACGGTGGTGGTGGCGTACATGAGGTCGAACACGCCGATAACCGAGAGCACCGACGAATCCTTGATGTTGATGATGAGCTCGTTGGTGAGCGCCGGAATCGCGTTTTTGATGCCCTGGGGGAACACGACTTTGCGCATGGCCTGCCACTGCGACAGACCCAGCGAGCGCGCTGCCTCGGCCTGGCCGGGATCGATGGACTCGATGCCGCCGCGCAGGACCTCCATCATGTAGGCGGTGGAGTTGAGCGAGATAGTAACGAGGCCGGCGGTGAAGGTGCTCCAAATCTGGTTGGCCTGGGCGGTCTCAAAGCCCATGCCACGCAAAACGGTGAAGCCCGCGTAATAGATGAGCAGACCCTGGACCATCATGGGCGTGCCGCGCACGATGGTAGAGTAGACGGTCGCAAAGCCGCGGCCGATACTCTTAAAGAAGCGCGTGAGGTCGTTATCCACGCGGTCGAACGTCTGAATGCGCAGGAACACAAAGAGCAGCGCCAGGAAGAATGCGATGACGGTGCCGAAGGTCGCGAGCGCGATGGTGATCTCGACGCCGCGGATGAAGAAGTCGCCGCTCTTGTAGGTCATGTAGACCAGGCTCGACAAAAAGTCGCTGGGGTTGGAGTCCGAGACAATGCTCACCTGCACCAGATCGATAAACGACATGACGCAGCGGTCGACAAAGAAGATCGCCGCAATAGCAACGACGACGTAGCTGCCCAAGCGTGCGCCGCGACGGAAACGCTCGGATGCGAACGGCGACGTTTCGCGATAGTCGCTCCAGTGCATGAGCTTGGTGACCAGCGCCGCCGCCGACACGACGAGCCAGGCCCAAAGAATCGCCCAAAGGCAGTCCTGGAAAATGCTGGTGGGCGCCAAGAAGCTCAGCGGCGTGGGGTTACGTTGGCTAAACGCCAGGCCGAGCGCCGCGATAACACTCGTGCCCAGATATACATAGCGATGGTCGGCCTTGATAAAGGAGGCCAGACGATTGATGGTTTTCATGCTGCCTCCCTATGCCGGCTGACGGTCAAGGCACGCGTCCCACATTTGGTCGCGCTCCTCTTGGCTAATGCCCTTGAGCGTCTTATCGATGAGCTTAAGCAGTTTGTCCGAGCCCTTGCGGCAACCGACATTTGCCGCGACCTCCTGCTTAAAGCCCTCGCCCTCGGCAAAATGAATCGGCACGATACCCGGGTTTTGGGCCATATAGCCCTTCTCGTTCTCGGTGTTGTAGGTCACGGCGTCGCACGTGCCCTGCAGCAGGTTCGAAAACACCGTGGGAACCGAATCGACCGGGTTCTTGTGGACAACGCCCGGGATCTCGTCGATGACGGTGTCGAGCATGGTGTCCTTTTGGCCGAGTACCGTGGCACCGCTAAAGTCGCTGAGCTTAGTGGCGTTTTGGTAGGGGGAACCCTCTTTTACGAACAGGCCAAAGTAGCCAATGAAGTACGGGTCGGAAAAACCGACGGACTCCTCGCGCTCGGGCGTGGCGCTCATGCCGGCGATGATGAGGTCGATCTGGCCGTTGTTGAGCGAATCGATAAGGCCCGAGAAGCTCTGCTTGACGGCAACGGGCTCGCCACCGAGGGCCTTGCAGACGATCTTGGCGATCTGCACGTCGTAGCCATCGGCATAGGCGCCCTGCACGTTGTCGATGGGGATGGTGTATTCACTGGCTTCGGAAACCTGCCAGTTGTACGGGGCGTAGGCCGCCTCCATGCCAATGCGGATCTTGTCCTTGCCGATCACGGAATCGGACAGGTCGTCGCGACCGCCACCCGTCGTGAGCTGAACCACCTTGAGCGTGGACGGGCGCTGACAGCCGGCGAGCGCGCCGGCGACGACGGAAGCGCTCGCAGCGAGAGCGCTACCCAAAAAGATGCGACGGCTGCATACCGGCTGGGTCTGCATGCCGCGCTGTTGGGGAGAATGCATAATCTGCCTTCCCTGTTGAATCGTATGCTGACGACTTAACAGGATACGCCAGCGACCAGCAGCGCAGCACAAGCTCGAAAAATTAATAGACACACGGTAGTCATTGGGAACGTCGATGTTTTGACAATGCCAGCGAGCGCCACCCAGAGCGAACAAGTTGGCATGAAAAAGGCACGGCATAGACCTTCTGGTCATGCCGTGCCTTTTGAATGACAAATTGTCGCTCTGGGTGGCGCGCAGCGTCGACCGGTCCGCCGTTCGTCAGAACGGCGGAACCTCTAGAGCAAAGTGACGCTAAAGCTGCGGACGTCCGTCTCGCCCGGCGCCAGCGTAATGGTGTTGACCTTGTGCTCAAAGACGTCGTCCTCGGTGTCCATGGTGGTGTGACCGGTCCAGGGCTCGAGCGCCACAAACGGGGCGTCGTTGGCGGCAGACCACACGCCGATGTACTTAAAGCCCTCAAAGTCGATCTTGACGCCGTGGCCCGACTTGCGGCCACGCAGCGTGAGCGTGGAGCCCGGGGTATCGGTGAACATGATGGCATCGTTATCGAAGCTGCGGTGCGTGATGGGCAGCACGTCCGAGTTATCGGGAGCCTTGTAGCTGCCCTCGAACGTCATGAGGCCATCGGGCGTGATGATGGGGGCCTCATTGGTCCAAGCCTCGGTAAATGCCAGCTCGTAATCCTCGAACGTCTCGTCCTCGGCAGCGGGGGCGGGCACGTTAAATGCAGGGTGACCGCCCATCGAGAACGGCAGGTCCACGTCGCCGGTGTTGGTGACGGCAAAGGTCTGCGTGAGCGTGGCGTCGCCGGTTAGGGCATAGGTCATGTTGAGCTTAAAGTGGAAGGGGAAAGCCTTGAGCGACTCAGGCGTGTCGGTGATCTCGTAGGTGACGGACGAGCCGTCCTCGGAGACCTCGACCAGCTTGTGCTCGACGATGCGCGCGAGGCCGTGGCGCGGCATCTCGCAGGCGCCAGCCGCAGACGTCGCCGTGTTGTTGCGCAGTGAGCCCACGATGGGGAACAGGATGGGCGCGTGCTTGCCCCAAAAGGCGGGGTCACCCTGCCACAGATACTCGTTGCCGTTGAGAGCAAGGCTCGTGAGCTGGGCACCCATGGAATCGATGGCCGCGGTAAGGCCGCCGCGCTTGATGGTAGTGACGGTGGACATGCTACTTCCTCCAAAAGTAAACAATAGTGTCGAGGGCTATTGTCCCACTCTTGGCGGCAAGGAGAAGCGGCAGGCGCAGTTATTGAGCGATTGCGTAAAGGTCGAATCCGCCCTGCGGCGTGCTGTCGACCGTATCGGGCGCCTGCGAGTTAAAGCTCACGGGAACCATGCGCTTTGAGGCGCGGAATCGCGTGCCATCGGTGGCGACGGGCGGCTCGTCGACCGTGAGCTCGTAGTCGCCGGGCTTGAGTTCGATGCCGTCGCCAGCGGAGTTGACATATTGATACTCGTCGATCGCCTGCCCCCTGAGTGTGCGGCCCACGATATGGATGAGCATTTGGCTGTCGCCGCGGGCGGTGTCCCATGTCGCACCGTCCTTGACCTCGACCGACACATGCACCGAGCGCGTGCGGCTGAGTGATTGCTCCACGGACATCTCGACCTTGGCGGCATCTTTGCGCTGTTGCTCCACATGGCTCCAGACATTTCCGATCGCCGAGCAAGCTATGACGCCGGCCATGAAGGCGATGAGGATGGGACCGAGCGGAGAGCGGCGGGCCGCGTCTTCCTCACGAGCTAGGTTGGGGCGATGCGTGGGGGCGGGCGCCTGGGCACCCTGCGCGGGCACGTCGAGAATGCTGAAAGATGCCGTACTGCCGGGATCGATGTTATGGCGCGGCTGCGGGGTCTTGGCCGGCGAGATGGACATGTCCGCCGGCTCACTCAGCGTGGCCGTGGCATCGGCCTTAGCCTCGTCGGCCTCGGCCTGAGCCCAGGCCTGTTCAAAGGTTAGGGGTTCGGCGGAGTCGGAAGCGGCGTCCGTCTCGACGGCATCGTTTCCGGTCTCGTCCTCGTCGCTCGACACGTCACGCGGCGCGGGCTCGTCCCACTCCTCGTCCGGAGCCTCGCCCTCGCTATACCACCATTCAAAGTTATCGATATCCATACGGGGCGCCCCTTAGGCCTCGCAAATAAACACTTGCTAGCCTTATACCCCCAGACGGCACTGGAGCTCGCCGGCACAGACAGGAAAACCGTCACAACATTCGACGCTTTTCCTCGTTTTCGAGATTTTCACCGAATGTTGTGACGGTTTGGGCGACTGGCTGGCAGCGCAATGCGACAAAGGGACTGTCTCTTTGTCGCATTCTGTTAGAGTTGCAGGGATTGAATCCCGCTTATTAATGCGACATTGGAGTGACAACCTTGACCGCCGCAACCACGCCTAAAAGTAAGTCAACCGCTGCCGCGCTTTCACCTGCGCGCACCAATCTTTGCCTGGCGCTGCTCGTGTTGTTAGGCTTTTCGCTCGGCTGCTCGGAGTTCGTGGTCATCGGCATCGAGAGCGACCTGGCGACGGAGCTCGGCATCTCGCTTGCCACCGCGGGCCAGCTCATCAGCGTGTTTGCGCTTGTCTACGCCATCGCAACGCCGGTGCTTGCGCTCAGCACGGGACGTTTTCGCCGCTACCAGCTGCTCGTGTGCTACAGCATCGTCTTTGTGCTCGGCAACCTGGTCATGGCGTTGGCGCCCAACTTCCAGGTGCTGTTCATCTCGCGCATCATCCTGGGCTCCGTCTCGGGCGCACTGCTCGCCGTGGGTGTGACGTACATCCCCGAGCTTCTGTCCCCGCAGCAAACTTCGCTTGCCATCTCGGTGGTATATGGTGCGTTTTCCGTGGCAATGGTCTTTGTAACCTCGATTGGCAAGTTTGTGGCCGACACGCTCGACTGGCACGTGGCCATGTACGGCACGCTGACCTTTGCCGTTTTGATCTGCGGAGCGCTCGTGGCGTTTATGCCTCGCGCCGGGCAGACCGATGAGCCCGCCACCTTCCGCGAGCAGGCGGGGCTACTACGCGAGCCGAGTATCATTACCGGCATGCTCATCTTTTTGTTTGGCGTGGGGTCGGTCTACGTTTTCTACGGCTACGTGACGCCTTATCTTGAGCAGGTGCTGGGCATGGGCACGGTCGAAGCCAGCACCACGCTCATGGCCTATGGCGTGTTCTGCCTGATCTCGAACATCCTGGGCGGATGGATCGATGCGCGCTTTGGCATGAAGGCGCTGCTTGTGACGTTTGTGCTGCAGGCTGCGGCATTACTCGGGCTGTTTGCTGTGGGCGGCACCATGCCGCTCGCGCTGGTCTTTGTCTTTAGCTTGGCGCTGCTCATGTACCTGTTCTCGGTGTCGTGCATCACGCACTTTATGGACGTGGCGCGCAGCCGCCATCCCAAGTCGATGGTACTCGCAAGTTCAGTTGAGCCCATGGCGTTTAACGTCGGCATTTCGTTTGGCACCGCAGTGGGCGGCGCCGTGGTAAGCAGCGTTGGCATTGCGTACGTGGGCGCGGTTGGTGCCGCGTTCTCGCTTGTAGCCTGGGCGCTCACACTGGTAACGATCAAGCTGGCTCGTTGGGAGCGTCGCCGCCAATCAACACAGCCCTCGATGCGGGCATAGGGGCGAACACAGCCCAAGGTGGCGAGCAACCGGTGAAAACCGCCCAATATGAGTATGTTTATCCGCCTGGAAGCTTCAGCAGTGCAATTTCGTGTACTTCAGATACACGCTTTTCTACGATTTCGTGTATTTCAAGTACACAAAATACGCGTGGGGTAACTCAAAGGCGGCGACAGACGCATTGTCTGCCGCCGCCTTCTACACCGGATTTTATAGATATGTGGGGCGTTTACTCCATGCCCAGCAGCTCGCGCATCTGAGTTGCGTAGTTAGATGCCATGTTGCCGTAGACAATCTGCACGCCGCCGTTAACATGCACGATGCCACGCGCTTCGAGCTTTTCGGTAAACTCGGCGTCATCAACCACCTTGTCACAGTCATTGAGCTGGATGCGCAGACGGGTGAAGCAGGCCTCGACAGACTTAATGTTGTTGTCGCCGCCCACCGCCTCAACGATGGCGGGAATGAGGTCGCTGATCACGGTCTTGGGAGCCTTTTCGGCCTCATCGTCAGACTCTTCCTCGCGGCCGGGGGTCTTAAGGCCCTTCTTAAGAATGATGAACTTGAAGACGAAGTAGTACGCCACGAAGTAGATGGGGCCGAGGAACAGGATAACCTGCCAGTTGGAGCCCTTGGCTGCACCCATAATGCCGTTAAAGATCAACGACAAGAGCGGGCCGCCGAAGGACGCGGAACCGGCCACGTTGAACTGCAGGATATAGGTCAGCGCATAGGCAAGACCGGCCATGAGGGCGTGGAACACGTAGAGGATGGGCGCGATAAACAGGAAGGAGTACTCGAGCGGCTCGGTAATGCCGGAGAGGATGCAAGGCACCACGATGGCGATCATGAGCGCTGCGGTCTTCTTCTTGTTCTTGGGAAGCGCCGTCTTGTAGAAGGCGAGTGCAGCGCCGGGCAAGCCGAACATGGCGAAGATAACCTTACCGTTCATGACAAAACGGCTGACCTCGATGTTAAACGGCGTGCTGGGAGAGCCCAGGATCGCGTTGTAGATATTGATAGCGCCCTGAACAGTCTGGCCGTCGATGGTCTCGACGCCACCGAGCGACGTGAAGAAGAACGGCAAATAGACAAAGTGATGCAGGCCAAAGGGCAGGAGCATGCGCTCGCCGGCGCCGTAGACAAATGCACCAAAGGCACCCGTAGTCTTGATGAACTCGGACAGCGCACCGAGAGCGTTCTGAATAAACGGGAAAACAAAGGACATGACCAATGCGAGGATGCTGCATGAGAGCAGCGTCACCGCCGGAATAAAGCGCGTGCCGTTGAAGATGGAGAACACGGCAGGCAGCTCAATCTTGTAGTAACGGTTATGCAACCATGCGACGATTGCACCCACCAGAAGACCGCCGATAACGCCAGTGTCGAGCGTGGTGATACCGAGGATCGTGCTCTGGCCCGTCGTAAGATTCGCGGGATCGATAACGCCAGTCGCCGTAAGGAACGTGCCCATCACGGAGTTCATGCACATGTAGCCCAAAAAGCCACAAAGCGCCGCGGTAGCCTTCTCGGACTTGGCGAAGCCATAGGCGAGACAAATCGAGAAGATAACCGGGATGTTGTTCATAACGATGCCGGCTGCAGCCTTAAGAATCGAAAAGAAAATCGCAAAGCCCGGAGCAGCCAGCCAGGGAACGGCCGCCGTAAGGGTGGGGCTGGTAAAGGCATTACCAAAGCCCTGAAGGATGCCGGCGATTGGCAGGATCAGGACAGGCGTCATGAGGACTTTGCCCAGGCGCTGGAACTTTGCCAGCAGCTCATCTTTGTTCATGGGATACCCCTCTTAAAGAAACGGGGCGTGCAGCTCTACAGCCCACACGCCCCATAACAGTTATCAAGCGCTATGGAACTAGCTACTTAAGCTCCGGCCAGTAATCCTTATTGGCCTCGATGAGCTTGTCGAGCACTTTGCGAGCCTTCTTTGCGTCACCGACCAGACGATTAAGCGTGAGTGCCTGCAGGGCCTTCTCGTAGGAACCCTCCATCCAAGCCTCAACAGTCAGGCGCTCATAGGCGTACTGGTTCTCCATAAGGCCGCGATAGAAGGTGCCAATCTTGCCAACAGCATAGGGCTGCGGGCCATTGGCGCCCACGCTTGCCGCGACCTCGACCATGGCGTCATCGGGCATACCCTCGATAATGCCGTTGTTGGGCACGATGACAATGAAGGTCTTGTTGGTGTTGCGATAAATGGCCGAGGTGATTTCCACGATCATATCGCCATGAGCATCGTTCTGCACAACCGAGGAGTTCTTTGCGGTGCCGACTTTGGCAACACGCTCGCACTCGGCGAACACGCGCTTCTCACGGCCGTTGATGACCTCGTCGGAGCGAGTGTAGTCGGGATCGAGGTGAGCGACCTTGTACTCGGGATACAGATAGTACTGCAGATAAGTGTTGGGCAGATAGTCGGGGAAGTCCTCGAGCATGTCCTTGACCATGGCGTAGGTGTCGAGCCAGGATTGGTCACGCTGCTCGGCATCGGCAGGAAGGAAGCCGTTCTTCTCCGTGTACTCCTTAATCTGCGGGACGAGGTCATGGCCCTCTTCATCGTAGATGTGCTTGAACCAACCGAAGTGATTGAGGCCAAAGTACACGGGCTCCGTCTTGCTCATATCGCGACCGAGCAGGCGACCGTAAGAGCGCATGAGGTTGACGGGCTGATCGCAGATGTTGAGGACGCGATGCTCATCGGGCAGGACGCGCTCGAGACCATATGCCACAATAGCAGCCGGGTTGGTGTAGTTGATAATCCACGCCTCCGGGCTATGAGCGCGAACGTCGTTGACGATCTCAACCATGTCATGCATGGAGCGCATACCGTAAGCCATGCCGCCAGGGCCCACCGTTTCCTGGCCGATGATTCCCATATGCAGCGGAATCTTCTCGTCCTTGCTACGCATCTCGTAGCCGCCGGTACGAATCTGGCAGAGCACAAAGTCGACGTCGGTGTAAGCCTCGTCCTTATCGGTGGTGTAACCAAACTCCACACCGGGCTCCTCCTCGGCGAAGAGGATCTTGCCAAACTCGCCGATCGGACGCTGACGCTCGGCATCGATGTCATAGAGCATCACGCGGTTCAGCGGCAGAATGTCCATGTGCTTGGTCAGGGCTTTAAGAATGCCAGGGCACCACGTGGAGCCGCCGCCAACGATCACAATATTGAGCTTATCCTTCATGTTCTGTCCCTCCAGGGTTGGCTGATCGGTGTTCTCGAAGACCTTGGGCTCCGCGGTTGTCCTCGGCTTGCTTCGTTTCGATTGATATTTTGCGACATAAGGTCATTTGAGAGTCCCCGTGTGGGCCAATGCGAAACGGGGACACATGATTTCGCTCACGACACAGATGTGTGTAGGCAGACACGCACGTTTGCCCAGTTCATGGGCAATAGGCAATCTTGACCGATTACCGATTTCTCACCTGGCAACACAAAGCGGTACCATATATACGACGAGGTGCGAGGGGCTGAAACATCTTATGAAAGATCAAGAATCTTTTTATGATCATGTGCGAGCTGGCGAGAGCAAGCTCAACGATCTCGAAAGCGAGATCATGCGCTACATCATCGAGCTGCGTGATGATATTGACGATGTCACGCTTAAGAGCGTTGCTGAACGGTTCTTCGTCGCTCCCAATACAATCGTCAGGCTTGCTCACAAGCTTGGCTTCTCGGGGTTTACAGAGCTCAAACAATCGTATTCCGCCTCGCTCGACCGCAATCGATTCACTATCGAGGCGCTTCCTCTTGATACCCAGCTCGTACAGACCAAAGATCTGCTTAACGACCGGGTCATCGATTCGGTCGTGAGTCTTATCCAGGACGCCTCGCATATCGTGTTCTTCTGCTCGGGCTTTTCGAAGTACCCGTGCCTCGAAATGGCTGAAAAGCTCAAAATAATGGGCAAGAACACCGATACGCTCAGTGAACGCCATGTCATGAGGCATTACGCAGAACTCCTCGGCAAAAACGACCTGGTCTTCAGCGTTTCCGTAAGCGGCGAGACGCAGGTGTCTATTGACGCCACATCGATAGCCAAAACGCGCGGATGCAAGGTCGTCACGCTCACCGGCTTTTCTCGAAATTCTCTCTCGAAACTAGCCGACTACCCTATCTACACCGTGCAAAAAGAAATCCGCTTGGGCAGCATGGACCTCGACAGTCGATTGATGTTCTATTACGTTTTCGAATTGATATTTGAGCGCTACTTCAAACTGGCCAAGAAATAAAACTTGGCATGCGCCCGGCTTCGACTCTTTAGCAGCCTTCTATATGAAAGGTATCGCCCTATGCAACGCGTACTGTTTATCTGTCATGGGAACATCTGTCGCTCGACGATGGCTGAGTCGGTGTTTACCGAGCTGGTGCGGCGCGCCGGGCGCGCGGGCGAATTTGTCATCGATTCCGCGGCGACTTCAACTGAGGAGATTGGCAACCCGCCGCATCATGGCACGGTCGCCAAGCTGCGCGAAGTCGGGATTCCCGTCGTTGCACACCGTGCCCGCCAGGTGCGTCGCGCGGAGTATGGCGACTGGGATCGCATTGTCTATATGGATGCTGAGAACGCGCGGGGCCTGCGTCGCATCTTTGGCGACGCAGGCCCCGACGGAAAGATTACGCGCTTGCTCGATTGGACCGAGTGTCCCGGCGACGTGGCCGATCCCTGGTACACCGGCAATTTCGATGCCACGTACCGCGACGTACTCGCCGGTTGCACCGCTATGCTCGAGCAGCTGTAGGCAAGCGAAGTCGCGGGTCACGCCTTCGGCGCGAAACAAGCGTGGATAATCTCCCGCATGAAAAACGAGCGTGGAAAATCTCCCACTTTGAGCGTTCAAGTGCGCCCTAAACGGGAGAAAATCCACGCTCATTATCTCGGTGGGAGAAAATCCACGCTCGACTACTCGTCGACGATCTCGGCAAGCCAGACGTTCAGCGTATCGACTTCGGGGCAGCAGAACTTTGCCGTGCCGGGCTCGTTGCCAGGCACGGTTCCGCCATAGCGCAGGATATCGATATAGGGAAAGCCCACATGGCAGGCCATGGCACACATCTTGCCGCGGTCTCGGTCGAAGTCAAAAACGTCGCCCGGCTTGTGACCATGGTGGCAGCGGCACGCACCCAGCTGGTCCACGCAGCTCACGCGGATACGCGGACGCTTGCCACGCGGCACGCCGAGCGGCTTGTTCTCGCCCGCAGGCTTGATGCCGCCCTCACCAGCATTACTCATGGTCGATCACATCCAGGCAGGCCTCGATGGGAAGGCCGGCCGATTTGTCCTCTTGGTCGGCATTGCGCTCGATAAGCTCAGCCACCACACGCATGGCATCGGACGTCGCGCGCTGCAGACTCCAACCTGCCATAACGCGGCCGACGAGCACCGCCGAGAACGTATCGCCCGTGCCCGGGAAATAGACCGGAATGAGCTCAAAGGGAATCGTAAAGTACTCCCCCGCCACATGGTCGTAACCGATAACCGCGTTCGTGCCATTGACTACGGCGCTCGTAATGACCACGGACTTGGCACCCAGCTCACGCACGGCGTCCACAAGGGCGCGGGCCCCATCGGGCGTAATCTGCTCGGCGATAGGCCTATCGGTAAGCAGGCACGCCTCGGTATAGTTGGGCACCGCGTAGTCTGCGCACTCCAGCAGATGCCGCATGAGGCCAATCGTGGACTCGGGCACGCCCGCATAGAGCTTGCCGTTGTCGCCCATGATGGGGTCGACGAACACCTTGGTGCCCTTTTGCGCACGGCGGTGGCAAAAGTCCGAGATGATGCGCGTCTCTTCCTCGGTCACGATAAAGCCGGTCGAGATGGCGTCGAACTCAAAGCCGAGCTCCTCCCAGATGGCGAGGCTCTGGCGCACGTATTCCGTGGTGTCGTGGATGTAGAACTTGGGGTAGTTGAGCGTGTCGGAAACGAGCGCCGTCGGCAGGTTATGGATACGGTAGCCCATGTGCGACAGCACCGGCAGCATGGCGGAAAGCGCGACCTTGCCGTAGCCGCACATATCGTTGATCAGCAGCAGCTGAGTGTTCTTCATGAGTGTCCCCCTTGGGTCGGGCGCGGCGCGATGTCGCCATAGTGCGACTAAGTGTAGCGCAGTGCAATCTAAGTCTTGCCTTCGGATGTAAGACCGAGTTTGGGCGTAATTTTGTTCTTAGAGTTTTTCTGACGCTTCTTATTGCAGAAACTTGGCCTTAGAAGGCGCTATAAAATTCTAAGAACAAGTTTTGGCTCAAATTTGTTCTTAGGACACTAACGATGCTCGCACCCATCACACCCGGGCGACAGGGAAACGTCAGGCACAACCTTTCAGGAGCCCTCGCCTATGATTCGTTTAGACCCGCCAATATGGATTCATTCTTTCCAATCAATTTATCCGCTGATTCCATGCGGCTTGTCTCCGATTGTCGCGCCATACTCGGCGAAGTTGAGGGCATGTCTCGCTTTGTTCCGAACATCGACATGTACCTCTCTATGTACGTTCGCAAGGAAGCGCTCTTGTCCTCTCAAATCGAGGGTACGCAATGTACGTTCGATGATGTTCTTGACCCGTCAAACGAATCCAATGCGAGCCGGGACCTAACCGACGTCGTCAACTACACTCGAGCGGTGCAGCAGGCGACCAAGCTCATGGAGGAACTGCCACTCTGTATGAGGCTGCTCAAATCCGTCCATGCCACATTGCTTGGAAATGGCAGAGGCTCCGACAAGACGCCGGGCCAGTTCAGGACGACTCAGAACTGGGTCGGACCAAACGGCTGCACGCTCAATGAGGCCCCGTATGTCCCTCCCAACACGGAGGATATGAAGGAGGCACTTGGCGACCTCGAGCTTTTCATCAACGAGCGTGACGACATCGATCCGGTCATCAAGGCCGCTTTGGTGCACTACCAGTTTGAAACCACACACCCGTTCCTCGACGGCAACGGACGCCTCGGGCGTCTGCTCATCCTCCTTTCGCTCATACATGATGGGGCGCTCACCAAGCCGGTCATCTACCCCTCGTATGAACTCAAACGACACAGGAGCGAATACTACGATTGGCTTATGCGCGTAAGGCAGAGAGGCGATTTTGAGGGATGGGTTTCGTTTTTCAGCACCTGCTTGCTTGCAAGCGCACGCGAGGCACGGGATTCGATGCGGAAGCTTGTCGACCTCCATTCGGAAACCGAAAAGCTGATTCGCGAAAAGGCGGGAAGGGCTACGACGAACGCCCTTATGCTACTCGACCTTCTCGAGGGCAATCCGATCGTCGACACCGCCTTTGTGTCTGAACGAATGCAGATTAGCAGATCGAGCGCAAACAACCTTATATCCCAATTTACCGATTGGGGCATTCTTGTCCAACGCGATACGAGCAGGAAACGATACCGCACGTTTTCATATGAGCCATATCTCGCCATCCTCCGAACCGGCGACGAGCCGCTCTAAGTCCCGGAAAGCCAAGGGGGCGAAACCGGCAACTGCCAGTCTCGCCCCCTTAATGAACCTATCGGAAACTCCGGGATACGCCGTGGCCCGCTGAATCTACGCTGCAAAGACTGTCCAAGATTCCCCTGGCACCGGCATCCCAGCACTGCCACAAAATCGATTCGGTACCTTGACAATCAGTTAGGTACCTCTAGAATCACTTAGGTACAAAACAATTCCTCTACCTAACTAAAGAAAGGAGCAGCACTAATTCATGTGCGATGAACCTCTTAACCTTTGTTCGCACGAGCCCGGCGGTGACCCGTCGCAACCGGTAGACATACCCGAAGCGGTCAGCGCTGAAGACAAACTCGCCAAGCGCATCCTGAGCGGCCTGGGCTTTTGCGGCCATTACATGCATTTTCATGGCGGAGGCGTGTCCGGCAAGGCGCCCATCATCTGCCTACTGGCCAAGCAGCCCGGCGGCGAGATGTCGCAGCAGGAACTCGGCATGCACTTTGACCTCAAGCCGGGGTCGCTTTCCGAGATCCTGTCCAAGCTCGAGGTCAACGGCCTCATCGAGCGCAGCCGTAACCCCAAGGATCGACGACAACTCACCATTCGCTTGACCGAAACCGGCCGGGAAAACGCCCGCATCGACCAGGCGGCCCGCATCCGCTTTAGAGAACGGGCCTTTAGTGCCCTCACCCACGACGAGCGCGAGGACCTCGCCGAAATGCTCGATAAAATCCGCGTAACCTGGGAGGAACTGGATGATTAAAACCCTCATGGGCAGCATCCGCGACTATATGAAAGTCACTGTTGCCACGCCGTTGCTCGTGCTTGGCGAGGTACTCTGCGAGATGCTGATTCCATTTATCACTGCCAACCTGATCGACGCCATCAAAGACGGCGCCACCGTAGCCGAGATGCTTCCCACCGCGGGCTTTTTGGTGCTCATCGCGCTGACGTCGTTGGCTTTTGGTGCCGCTGCCGGCGTCACCTGCAGCCATGCGAGCTGCGGCTTCGCCAAGAACCTGCGTCACGACCTGTTCTACAAGATCCAGACGTTCAGCTTTGCCAACATCGATGAGTTCTCGAGCTCCTCGCTCGTCACGCGCCTGACCACTGACATCAACAACGTTCAGCAGGCCTTTATGATGATCATCCGCATCGCCGTGCGCGCGCCGCTGGTATTGGTCTTCGCCTTTACCATGGCATTTATCATGGGCGGCAGCGTCGCCATGGTCTACCTGGTCATCATTCCGCTGCTGGGCTTTGGGCTGTTCTTTATCATCTTTAAGGTGCGCCCCATCTTCTCGCGCGTGTTCCACAAGTACGACGCCCTTAACGAGTCCGTCGAGGAAAACGTCACCGGCATGCGCGTGGTCAAGAGCTATGTGCGCGAAGACTTTGAGAAGGAGAAGTTCGCGACCGCTGCACGCGACGTCCAGATGGACTTCACCCGCGCCGAGAAGCTGCTGGCCTTTAACAACCCCATGATGAACATCTGCGTCAACGGCGCGTTTGTCGTCATCATCTACCTGGGCTCCAAGCTCATTATCACGAGCCAGGGCACGCTGTTCGACGTGGGCCAGCTCTCCTCGATCTTTACCTATGGCTTCCAGATCCTCATGAGCCTGATGCAGCTGTCGATGATCTTTGTCATGGTGACCATGGCCGACGAATCGGCGCACCGCATTACCGAGGTGCTGGCCGCCGAGCCCACGATCGCCGATCCCGCCGAGCCCGTGCTCGAGGTCTCCGATGGCTCCATCGACTTTGACCACGTGAGCTTTAAGTATTCTGCGCATGCGAAGCGCCAGGCGCTCGACGATATCGACCTGCACATTACGAGCGGCGAGACCATCGGCATCATCGGCGGCACCGGTTCGGCCAAGTCCACGCTCGTAAACCTCATCGCTCGCCTGTACGACGCCACCGAGGGCACCGTGCGCGTGGGCGGCATGGACGTGCGCGACTACGACTTGGACGCCCTGCGCCACCAAGTGGCCATGGTGTTGCAGAAAAACGTGCTGTTTAGCGGCACCATCGCCGAGAACCTGCGCTGGGGCGACCCGAACGCCACCGACGAGGAGGTCCGCGAGGCGGCACATCTGGCCTGCGCCGATGAATTTGTCGACGGCTTCCCCAAGGGCTACGACACCTGGATCGAGCAGGGCGGCTCCAATGTTTCAGGCGGCCAGAAGCAGCGCCTGTGCATTGCGCGTGCCCTGCTGCGTCGCCCCAAGATCTTGATCCTGGACGACTCCACCAGCGCCGTCGACACCAAGACCGACGCCAAGATCCGCGCAGGGCTGGCAAGCTATCTGCCCAACACGACCAAGCTCATCATCGCCCAGCGCATTAGCTCCGTGCAGGACGCAGACCGCATCATCGTCATGGAGGGCGGCCGTATCGCGCAGATCGGCAACCATGACGAGCTGCTCAAGACGAGCGAGATCTACCGCGAGACCTTCACCTCGCAAAACAAGATGTCTGCCGAAGGCGAAGGGGCCGTCGAGGCCGAAGCCGAGGCATCCGTAACGCAAGCTCAGATCCAGGAAGGAGGCGAGGCACATGAGTAAGGCAACGACCGCCGAGCGCGCACTCAACCGCAAGGGCGGCACCATGTCGCGCCTCATCAAGACGCTTTTTGGCTTCTACCCCGTGCTTTTGCCCCTCGTCGTCGCCGGCGTGGTGCTCTGCGCCATCATCAACTCCATCGGCGCGACCTTCCTTCAGAGCGCCCTGCAGATTATTAGCGAATCGTGGCAGTCGGGCGATTGGGAAGCCGCACAGCCCAAGATCGCACAGCTTGTGACCACCCTCGCCTGCATCTACGGCGTCGGCATCCTGTCCTCGCTCTTCTGGAACCGCGCCATGGCCATCGTCACGCAGGGCTCGCTGGAGAAGCTGCGCGAGAAGATGTTCAACCGCATGCAGGACCTGCCGATCCGCTACTTCGACACGCACCAGCGCGGCGACATCATGAGCCACTACACCAACGACATCGACACGCTGCGCCAGATGATCAGCCAGTCGCTGCCCAACCTGCTCATGACGACCATCGTCATCGTCACGGTGTTCTTTATCATGCTGTACTACAGCGTTTGGATGTGCCTGGTCATTGTGGCAGGCGTCGCCTTTATGACCTTTATGACCAAGCTGCTCGGCTCCAACTCCGCGCGCTTCTTCATTGCGCAGCAGTCCGAGCTCGGCGTGGTCGAGGGCCATATCGAGGAAGTCATGAACGGCCAGAAGGTCGTCAAGGCATTCTGCCACGAGTCTGCCGCCGAGGCCGATTTTGACGAGCGCAACGAAAAGCTCTTCGAGGTCTCGCAGAAGGCCAACATGTACGCCAACATCCTCATGCCTATCCTTATGAACCTGGGCAACCTGCTCTACGTGTTGGTGGCCCTTGCCGGCGGCATTTTCCTGGCGCTGGGCGTGCCCAACCTGAGCATCTCGGGCATGACGCTGTCCATCGCCGTCGTGGTGCCGTTCCTCAACATGACCAAGCAGTTCTGCGGACAGATCGGTCAGATCTCGCAGCAGATCAACGCCGTGGTCATGGGCCTCGCCGGCGCCGACCGCATCTTTGAGCTCATCGACGAGGAGCCCGAGGCCGACGAAGGCTACGTGACGCTCGTCAACGCGCAGGTGAACCCCGAGACTTGGGAGTTCGAGGAGGCCGACCACCACACCGGCATGTGGGCATGGAAACACCCGCACCGCGCAACCGGCGAGATCGAGTACGTACCGCTGCGCGGCGACCTGGTCATGGACAACGTCGACTTTGGCTACACGCCCGACCACGAGGTGCTGCACGGCGTGTCCGTGTTTGCCAAGCCGGGCCAGAAGGTCGCGTTTGTCGGCGCCACCGGTGCGGGCAAGACGACCATCACCAACCTCATCAACCGCTTCTATGACATCGCCGACGGCAAGATTCGCTACGACGGCATCAACGTCAACAAGATCCGCAAGGCCGATCTGCGCCGCTCGCTGGGCGTGGTACTGCAGGACGTGAACCTGTTCACCGGCACCGTGATGGACAACATCCGCTACGGCAACCTAGACGCCACCGACGAGGAGTGCATCGCGGCGGCAAAGCTCGCCGGCGCGGACGACTTTATCACCCGCCTGCCCGACGGCTACGACACGATGCTCACCGGCAACGGCGCACAGCTGTCGCAGGGCCAGCGCCAGCTGATTTCGATCGCACGTGCTGCCGTCGCCGATCCGCCGGCAATGATTCTGGACGAGGCCACGAGCTCCATCGACACCCGCACCGAGGCCATCGTGCAGGCAGGCATGGATAAGCTCATGGAGGGCCGCACGACGTTTGTCATCGCGCACCGTCTCTCCACCGTGCGCAACTCCGACGCGATCATCTGCCTGGACCACGGCCGCATTATCGAGCGCGGTAACCACGACGAGCTGATAGCCAAGCGCGGGTATTACTACCAGCTCTACACCGGAGCGTTTGAGCTGGAGTAGTTCGGCCCGCCGAGACGGCCGATTTGCCGCTCATTCGCCGGGCATGACCCTAAGGTCAATGCCCTCCTCTTTCGGGGCAAATCGACTCATCTCAGCGACCCAAACACAATGCGCCGCAACGAATAAAGCCTCCGCAGCCACACGGGCTGCGGAGGCTTTTCTATGCCCTCTGTTACAGGCTTACCGCTCCTCGCGTTGCGGCCCAGCTGCCTCGGCTGTCTTTACGCGGTTCTTGTCGATGTACATGTTTTTGTCGGCTTGGGAAAAGAGCTCGCGCATCGTGGGCGGTTCATCATAATCACTAGAAAGCGCATAGCCCACCGCGTAGCTGATAGG